>CADBNW010000170.1 GCA_902796025.1 uncultured Eubacteriales bacterium | reverse complement strand
TTCTTGGCCAGCTCGGTCTTGCCGGCGGTGGCGCCGTTTTCGGCGGCTACGCGCACTTCGAGGTTCTTTTTGGTGCTGGGGCTTACGCACTCGCCCAGCAGCTCTGCGAACTTCGCGGCGTGCTCGGCCTCTTCAAAGGCGGCGGTCTTCCAATACTCGGCGATCTCGGGATAGCCTTCGCGGGCGGCGGCGCGGCTCATGGCCAGGTACATGCCCACCTCGGAGCACTCGCCCTCGAAGTTGGCCCGGAGGCCCTCCTTGATCTCTTCGGGCGCGTCGCTGGCCACGCCGATCACGTGCTCAGCCGCCCAATCGAGCTGATCTTCGACGACTTCCACAAACTTCTCGCCAGGCTGCTTGCAGCGCGGGCACTTTTCGGGGCGCTGCTCGGATTCAACGATTTCACCGCAAACGGTGCATCTCCATTTTTTCATGTTACTTCTCCTTTTCAGGCGGGGCTTTGCGCCGCCGCACCTTTATGCGAAGAGTTTAACCCAAAACTTGGGAATTGTCAACCACAGATGCGTAAACTTGTTTCACCGGCTAACTTGTTAGCCACAGCTACACTTCTTCTCAAAATATAAGGTGCCAAACGTTGCGCTTATAACATACGCGATGGTATAATTGATTAGAAATCCTTTCATTCAAATACGCAATTTTGCCACAGGAGCCGACTATGACGCTGCTTACCCTTACAGGAATCACCAAGGAATTTGTGACCGACCGCGTGCTCACGGACGTCGATCTCACCCTGCCCCAGGGCGCGCGCATGGGGCTTGTGGGCGTAAACGGCAGCGGCAAAAGTACGCTGATGAAGATCATCGCGGGCGAGATGGAAGCGGACAGCGGCACCATTTCCCTGATGCGCGGCACGACCGTAGGCTTTTTGACCCAGCACGCGGACATCAAAAGCGAACTCACTGTGACCGAGGAACTGAGCCGCGTCTTTGACGACGTAAAGCGCATGGAGCAGCGCCTGCGCGAAATGGAGCTTTTGATGGGCGAAGGCCACGAAGAGCTTGGCGAGCAGTACGCCCGGCTCATGGCGCGCTTTGAGGACGCCGGCGGCTACGAGTGGCCAAGCCGCGTGCAGGGCGTGCTGGCCGGGCTGGGCTTCAGTCCCGAGCGCAGGCAGATGAAGGCGGAGCTGCTTTCCGGCGGCGAAAAAACGCGCCTGTGCCTTGCGCGCCTGCTGCTTCGCCGCCCTGATCTGCTTTTGCTTGACGAGCCCACGAACCATCTGGATCTGCAGGGCACCCAATGGCTGGAGGAAACGCTGGTCAAGTACAAAGGCAGCGTGATCGTCATCAGCCACGACCGCTACTTCTTAAACGCCGTGTGCGACCACATGGCAGAGCTTCGCCAGACGCGCCTTACCCAGTATACCGGCAACTACGACGAGTTTGCCAGGAAGCGCGAGGCGGACCTGGAGCGCCAGCTCAAGGAATACGAGCTGCAGCAGGCGGAGATCGAGCGGCAGGAGGCGATCATTCGCCGCTACCGCATGTTCAACCGGGAAAAGAGCATCCGCGCCGCCGAGAGCCGCGAGCGCAGGCTTGAAAAAATCGAACGGCTGGACAAGCCCGTCGACGACAAAAAGGTGCGCTTCAGTTTTTCCTCCAGAAGACGGCCCGGCGACGACGTGCTGATGGTGCAAAACCTTTCAAAGAGCTTTGACGGGCGAACGCTGTTCAGCAATCTGAACCTCCACCTGCGCGCCGGCGACCGCGTGGCAGTGATCGGGCCAAACGGCGTTGGCAAATCCACCCTTTTGAACATCATCATGCATCTTTTGCCCAAGGACAGCGGCAGCGTGGTCTACGGCGCAAACGTGGACATCGGATACTACGATCAGCAGCAAAGCTCCCTGCATCCGGACAAGGACATCATGAGCGAGGTCTGGGACGATTTTCCCACCATGGAGCCGGACAGGGTGCGCGGGACGCTGGCGCTGTTTTTGCTGACGGGCGAGGACGTATTCAGAAAGGTCTCCACGCTCTCCGGCGGCGAGCGCGGGCGCGTGGCGCTGAGCAAATTGATGCTGCGGCGCGACAATCTGCTTATCCTGGACGAGCCCACAAACCACCTCGACATGGACAGCCGCGAGGTGCTGGAGGGCGCGCTTCAGGACTACGACGGCACGATTCTTACCGTGTCGCACGACCGCTACTTCATCAACCGCGTGGCGACCCGCATCATGGAAATGACGCCCGAGGGCGTAACGATGTACGAGGGCAACTACGACGCCTACCTCGAAAAAAAGCGCTTTATGAGCCAGCTGCTCACGCTCGAGGAGGCGCAGGGCAAAACGCGCACGCAGCTTGAAAAGGAGCAAAAAAAGGAGCGCGCCTCAAAGGAGGAAAAGCGCGCCCGCCGCGTGCGCTTAAAGCAATTAGAGGCGGACATCGCCTCCGCCGAGGAAGCGCTCGAATCCCTGAAGGCGCGCCTTGCGGACGGAAGCCTGTGGCTCGACCACACCAAGGCCCTCCAGCTGCAGGCGGAGCACGACGAAGCCGCAAAGCGCCTTGACGAAATGTACGAGGCCTGGGAGGAACTGGCCCAGCTCGTCAGCGAGGACGAATAGTTCGCCTGTAATTTAATATAAAAACGCTTTACAGCCGCGTTCAAAAGCGGTAAGATATTGTTTACTGCGACGAAGGGAAAGTTGGATATTTCAAAGCCCTCACAGCGAGCCGGGATTGGTGCAAGCCGGCAGCGGCCTTTTATCCGATATCGCCCCTGAGCACCGGGAGGAAGGCCCCTTGGCCCTAATGCCCGGCGGGTCAGCCCGATACAGCAAGCAAAGTGGGCGCATCCTGCGCCAATATGGGTGGTACCGCGAGTCCTCGTCCCATTGTGTGGGCGAGGGCTTTTACTTTATCGAAGAATATACCGGGAGGAAGCAGCATGTTCAAAAAGGTCGACCCGTCGTTTGATTTCCTGACGCGCGAGAAGGAAGTTCTCGACTTCTGGAAGAAAAACGAGATCTTTAAAAAGTCCATCGATCAGCGCGAGGGCGCGGACGTATTCACGTTCTACGACGGCCCGCCCACCGCTAACGGAAAGCCGCACATCGGCCACATCGAGACCCGCGTCTTCAAGGACCTGTTCCCGCGCTACCGCACGATGAAGGGCATGAAGGTGCTCAGAAAAGCGGGCTGGGACACCCATGGCCTGCCCGTCGAGCTGGAGGTGGAAAAGCTGCTCGGCCTTGACGGCAAAGAGCAGATCGAAGCCTACGGCATAGAGCCCTTCATCCAAAAGTGCAAGGAATCCGTGTGGAAGTACAAGGGCGAATGGGAGCGCATGAGCGAGCGCGTAGGCTACTGGGCGGACATGGACGAGCCCTACATCACCTACGACAACAACTACATCGAGTCCGTATGGTGGAGCTTAAAGCAGATCGCGGACAAGGGCCTTTTGTACAAGGGACATAAGATCGTGCCCTACTGCCCCCGCTGCGGCACTGCCCTGTCCTCTCACGAGGTAAGCCAGGGCTATAAGAACGTAAAGGAAAAAAGCGCCTTCGTGCGCTTCAAGGTCGTAGGCGAAGAGAACACCTTCTTCTACGCCTGGACGACTACGCCCTGGACGCTGCCCAGCAACGTCGCTCTGTGCGTGAACCCAGACGATCAGTACGCCAGATTCGATTACAACGGCTGCACCATCATCATGGCGGACGCCCGCATCGGCGCGGTCCTGGGCGAGGACGCCGAAATCACGAACAAAACCCTTTGCCCCGGCAAAGAGCTTGTTGGCATGCGCTACGAGCCGCTTTTCGACTTCCAAAAGGGTCTTGTGGAAAACGCCTGGCGCGTGGTTGCGGATTCCTACGTCACCATGACCGACGGTACCGGCATCGTGCACATCGCGCCCGCCTTCGGCGAGGACGACGCCAGAGTCGGCCGCGCCTACGGCATCCCCTTTTTGCAGCTGGTGGACACCAAGGGCGAAATGACCAGGGAGACCCCCTGGGCTGGCACCTTTGTAAAAAAGGCCGATCCTATGATTTTGAAGGATCTGGAAGAAAGGGGCCTGCTGGTCAAGGCGGAGCTCTTTGAGCATGACTATCCCTTCTGCTGGAGATGCGATACCCCGCTGATCTACTACGCAAGAAGCGGCTGGTTCATCCGCATGACCGAGGCGCGCGATCAATTGCTCAAGAGCAACCAGCTCGTAAACTGGATGCCCGACAACATCAAGGACGGCCGCATGGGCAACTTCCTTGAAAACGTGATCGACTGGGCGCTCTCCCGCGAGCGCTACTGGGGCACTCCCCTGCCGGTATGGACCTGCTCCAGCGGACATCAGCACGTGATCGGCTCTATCGAGGAGCTAAAGCGCATGAGCAAAAACTGCCCGGACGACATCGAGCTGCACCGCCCCTACATCGACAGCGTGACTATCACCTGTCCCAAGTGCGGAAGCGAAATGCACCGCGTGACCGAGGTCATCGACTGCTGGTACGATTCCGGCTCGATGCCCTTTGCCCAGTGGCACTATCCCTTTGAAAACAAAGAGATCTTCGAGCAGAACTGGCCGGCGGATTTCATCTCTGAAGCCATCGACCAGACGCGCGGCTGGTTCTATAGCCTGATGGCCATCTCTACCCTGCTGTTTGGCAAAGCGCCCTACGAAAACGTGCTGGTGCTGGGCCACGTGCAGGACGAGGAAGGCCGCAAGATGTCCAAGCACATCGGAAACGTCGTCGATCCCTGGAGCGTGCTGGACAAGCAGGGCGCAGACGCCGTGCGCTGGTACTTCTACGCAAACGGCGCTCCCTGGCTGCCCACGCGCTTTTCCGGCGCGCTGGTAAGCGAAATGCAGGGCAAGTTCATCGGCACCCTGTGGAACACCTACGCCTTCTTTGCCCTCTACGCCTCCATCGATAACTACGAGCCCGGCAAGGTAAAGGCAAAGTCCGAGGACTTCACCATGATGGACAGGTGGGTCCTAAGCCGCCTGAACAGCCTTGTGGACTTCGTGGACAAGGGCCTTAACGAATACAAGGCCACCGAAACCAGCCGCGCCATCAGCCAGTTCGTGGACGAGCTTTCCAACTGGTATGTGCGCCTGAGCCGCGAGCGCTTCTGGGGCAAGGGCATGGACGGCACCAAGCTCGGGGCGTTTGAGACGCTATACACGGTGCTTGTGACCCTTACCAAGCTCCTTGCACCGTTTATCCCCTTCATCACCGAAAACATGTATCAGAACCTCGTGGTCGGAAACGTGCCCGGCGCGCCGGAAAGCGTGCACCTGTGCGATTATCCCACGGCGGATCTGAGCCTTGTGGACAAGGAGCTTGAATCGGCCATGAGCAAGGTGGAGGCCATCGTACAGCTTGGCCGCGCCTGCCGCAACGCTTCTTCCCTCAAGGTGCGCCAGCCCCTGTCCCGCTGCCTGGTCAAGGGCGAGGAGGTCAGCGGCGAGCCCGAGCGGCTGATCATGAGCGAATTGAACGTAAAGAGCGTGGAATTCGTAAGCGACGCAACCGCCTTCACCACCTACGAGCTGAAGCCCCAGATGCGGACGCTTGGCAAAAAGTACGGAAGGCTTCTTGGCAAAATCGGCGAAGCGCTGAAAACCATGGACGGAAATGCCGTGGTCGCAGGCTTTGAAAAGGGCGAAAAGCTGGTCTTTGACGTTGAGGGCACGACGGTCGAGCTTGAAAAGGACGATGTGCTGACCTCTCTTACCCAAAAGCCCGGCTTCGTGGCGCAAAGCGACGCCGCCTACACCGTGGTATTGGACACCAACCTTACCGACGCGCTGATCGCAGAAGGCTTCATCCGCGAGGTGATCAGCAAGGTCCAGGCGCTCAGAAAGGACGCCGGCTTTGAGGTGACCGACCGCATCCGCCTGACTTACAAGACCACGCCGCTTCTTGAGGGCATCCTGAACGCCGGTAAGGACGAAGTGATGCGGGCCGTGCTGGCCTTGGACTGCGCAAGCGGCGAGCCCGAGGAGGGCGCCTTCAGCAAGGAGCTGAACATCAACGGCGAAAAGGCCCTGCTCGGCGTCAAGGTGGTAAAGGCTGAATGAAGCTGTTTTCCAAATGGATGAGCAGAAAAAAGGCTCAGCCGGGCAACGCGGACGTTTTGACGCCGGACGCCGAGCCTGCAGAGCTGTTTGAGGCCGACGACATCAGCGAAAGCGTGGACAGCGGCGCCGCCAACCGCTGGGAGATCCCGGATCTGTGGCACGACAATCCGGAATCGCTCCGGCGGCACATGGGCCCCACGCCCACGCCCGAGCTGGTGATGCGGGTGGAGGACGCGCTTGGCTACAAGCTCCCCTCCAGCTACATCTCCCTCATGCTCTCGCACAACGGCGGGCTGGTCAACCGCTGCCGCTGCCCGGTGCCCCACCCCGTAGAGGGCAGCCCGGACACCGTCTACATCACCGAGATCATGGGCATCGGCTTTGAAACGCCCTATTCCCTGTGCGGACGCTTCGGCAGCGAATTTCTGATCGACAGCCGCCGCCACAAAAAGGACATCGGCATCGCCATCTGCAACACCACCTTGCCGGGGCGCGCGCTGGTGTTTCTGGATTACCGGGGCTGCGGCCGCACAGGCGAGCCCTGCGTGACCTGGGCCGACGCGGTAGACGGCACGGAGCTTCTGCTTGCCCACAGCTTTGCAGAATTCGTAAACGCGCTTGAGGCAAACACCGCGCGGGAAAAATCGTAAAAGTACATAAAACGCAGGCGACCGGACTTTGAAGGTCCGGCCGCCTGCGTTTTCATTTGGTTTATTCTCTATCCGATCAAAAATCCCGCGCGCTCGCTTACGAAGACCGCGATGTCTTCCCCGTTTGCCTTGGCGCTGTCTTGCACAAGCCCGGCCAGCTGTCCCACTGCGATGCGCTCCGTGGCGTCGTGCCCGCACTGCAGCGTGGCAAAGCCCTCCTGCGCCAAATCGAAGCTGTCGTGATAGCGCATTTCGCCCGTCACATAGGCGTCCGCTCCCGCTGCCTGGGCAAGGCGCGCAAACTCGCCGCCCGCGCCGCCGCACACTGCCACTTTGTAAATCGTCTGGTGCAAGCTTCCGTAAGCCCGGACCTTTGTACGAAGCTGACGCTCCGCGCGCTCCACGAGCTTTTCCAGTTCAACGGGATAGCCAAGCTCGCCGATCCTCAGGTAGCCCTCTTCATCGCCCTCCACCGGGCGAACGTTGCCTATGTCCAGCCATTTTGCAAGGATGTCGCTTACGCCGCCCTGCGCCTTGTCGAAGTTCGTGTGGGCGGCGATCAGGGCCATATGGTTTCTGACCATCTCGCACAAAAGGCTTCCGTTTACGTCATCCTCGCACAGATTCTTTCTGCCGCCAAAGAGGATCGGATGATGGGTGACGATGAGGTTTGCTCCCTTTTCAAGCGCCTCCTCAAACACCGCCCGGCTTAAATCCAGCGCGCACAGCGCAGCCTTGACGGGCGTTTTTCTGCTGCCCATCAAAAGGCCGGAATTATCCCAGCTCTCGCAGGTTTCAAATGGAGCAAATCCGTTAATGTGATCGTATACCTGACCTACCGTCAGCATAAGCTTTTCCACACCTCAGCTTCCCATTGTAGTTTTTGCGCGGCATCCCCGGAGGATTTTTGCGCTTCCGCAAGGGCGCGCCTTGCGACAAGCAGTCTGTAGGCAAAGTATTCCCTGTCTGCGGCGCTTCGCCTTTTCATAAGCACCGGGCCGGCAAGCAGCTGCTCAGGGCTGTATTCCGCTTTGCCTGGGCGCGCGCGCATCAGCACGTAATGCTTGCCCGCCTCCGTTTGCACGACTTCCTCGTCTATCCAGTAGCCGTGCGACGCCAAAAACGCCCGCAGCTCGATTAGGCCCGTGTTCGCTCCCAGCGCCAGAGCGCTGCCTTTAAGCTTTTGCGCCCCGCTTTCCAGAATATGGCAGATCGTCTGCCCGCCCATGCCCGCGACGACGGCAAAATCAGGTGTGTCCGGCAGCCCCTCCGCTCCGTCGCACACAAAAAACGCGCAGCGCCCGCTAAGCTCCAGCCGCCTTGCAAGCTCCCTTGCCTTGTCCAAAGATTTAGCGGAGATATCCGTAAACCAAACCTGCCGGGCCTTTCCGCATTCCAGCAAATGGCAGCCAAGATAGCCGTGATCTGCGCCGATGTCGGCCACGGTATCGCATGCTTCCACGAGCTCCGCCAGGGCCAGCAGCCGTTTATCCTTCAGCATCTTCAATAAATACGTGCCGACGCTGGGTCGGCACGCTTTTTGTTTTAGTCCAAAGCATCCTTCAGCTTTTTGCTGCGGCTGGGATGCTTTAATTTGCGCAGCGCCTTGGCCTCGATCTGGCGAATGCGCTCGCGGGTGACGTTGAATTCCTTGCCGACCTCTTCCAGCGTGCGCTGCCTACCGTCCTCAAGGCCGAAGCGGAGCTTTATGACCTTTTCCTCCCTCGGCGTAAGGGTGGAAAGCACGCTCAAAAGCTGCTCCTTCAAAAGCGTAAAGGCCGCAGCGTCCGCCGGTGCGGGCGCGTCCTCGTCGGGCAGGAAGTCGCCAAGATGGCTGTCCTCCTCTTCGCCGATGGGAGTTTCGAGGGAGACGGGCTCCTGGGCGATCTTCATGATCTCGCGCACCTTCTCCACGGAGATGTCCATGGCGTCGGCGATCTCCTCGGGCTGCGGCTCGCGCCCCAGCTCCTGCAAAAGCTGTCTGGACACGCGGATGAGCTTGTTTATGGTTTCCACCATGTGCACGGGGATGCGGATCGTGCGCGCCTGATCGGCGATTGCGCGGGTGATGGCCTGCCGGATCCACCAGGTGGCGTAGGTCGAAAACTTGTAGCCCTTGCGGTAGTCAAATTTGTCCACCGCCTTGATCAGGCCCAGATTGCCCTCCTGGATCAGATCCAAAAACTGCATGCCGCGGCCCACATAGCGCTTGGCGATGGATACCACCAGGCGCAAGTTGGCCTCGCACAGCTTTTCCTTGGCCGCCTGGTCGCCCTGCTCCATGCGCTTGGCCAGCTCGATCTCCTGCTCTGCGGTGAGCAGGTCCACCTTGCCGATCTCCTTTAAGTACATGCGCACGGGGTCGTCGATCGTGACACCCTCCGGCAGGGTCATGTCTATGATCCTGTCCGTGTCCTGGGTAACGGGCTCCGCGTCGCTCACGTCGGCGTCCTTGATGACATCGATGTTCAGTTCGCTCAGAGTGTCGAGGATCTTATCGAACTGATCCGGTTCGATCTCGCAATCGGCAAACTGCTCGGTGATCTCCTTGAAGGTGAGCGCCCCCTTGGATTTTCCCAGCTCTATCAATTCCCTTATGCGCGCGCTAATCAGCTCGGCGTTTTCATTTTTCAAAGGCATACACTCCTTTCGTGCACATGCGTCTACTGTTGAAGCAGCTTCAGCAGCTCCGCGTTCAGCCTGTCCCGCTCGCTTCCGCTTGCGGTCTTCAGTTTTTCCTCCAGTGTCTGTATTCGCGCCTCAGTGCGCGCCTTGCGTATGGTTTCGATCAGCTCGCCCGCCAGGGCCAGCGCCTTTTCTCTGTCCTCGGGCAGGGGCTGATAGGAAAGCGCCTCAAGCGCCGCGCCCTTCTGCTCGTCAGGAAAATCTTCTATAAATTCGCGGGGCTTCAAACCCTGCGCAAGGCATTCGTAGATCTCGGCGTAGATCTCGTTGTCGAAGTCCGTTACAGCAACAAGACTGATGGGGATCAGTTCCTTTGCAAGCAGCGCGATCAATTGCATCTGCGCGCTGTCCCTGCGGCTTTGCGCGCGCCTTGGCGCGGGCGGCGCGGGGCGCGGGGCCTGACTTTGCTGCGGGGCGCTTTGCCCCATCTGGCGCAAAAGCACCTCGCGCGCGTAGCCGGTTTTTGCGGAGAGCTGGCGCAGGTAGTTTTCAAGCTCCACGGCGCTTTTCTCCGTTTTCAGGATGCTGCAGCACTTCAGGGTGTATTCGGTCAGTCCCGCCTGCGTGGTCAAATCCAGACCGTCCTCCGCCCGCTGCATACGGTAGGCGTTGGGCTTGTATTTTGGCAGGCTCTCCCAGGCGTCGCGCCCATAGGCCTTGATGTATTCGTCCGGGTCCATGTTGTTGGGGTAGCTGATGACCCTGACGTCGAGCCCCGAGGGCTCGAACATGTCCAGCGCGCGCATCGCCGCCTTCTGCCCTGCCGCGTCGCCGTCGTAGCTGATCCACACCTCGTGCACGTATCGCTTCATCAGGCGGATCTGCTCTTCGGTGAGGGCCGTGCCAAGGGTGGCGACCACGCCCGGGATGCCCTGCTTTAAAAGCATCACCGTGTCCATATAGCCCTCTACCAGGATCAGCCGCTGCAGCCTGCTGACGCCCTTGGTGAAGTTCAGCCCGTATACGCCGTTTCGCTTGGAAAACACCGGGGTGTCAGAGGTGTTCAAGTACTTGGGCTCGCCCTTTCCCATCACCCTTCCGCCAAAGGCGATCACCCTGCCCCTTATGTCGATGATGGGAAACATCACCCGATTTCGGAACATGTCGTATACGCCGTTTTCGCCCTCGCCGCACAGCCAGGCCTGTTTGATCACCGCGTCCTCAAAGCCCTCTGCGCGCAGCGCCTCGTACAGCTCCTTGCCCTTATGCGGGGACGCGCCAAGCCCAAAGTGCCGGATGTCCGCGTCCGTAAGCCCTCTGCCGTAGAGGTATTTTAGCGCCTCTGCGCCCTGCGGCTGCCAGATGAGGTTGTGAAAGTAGCGCGCGGCGAAGGTGTTGCACTGGTAGATCTTTTCCTTCAGCTCCCCGCTGACGTCCGGCGTCCTTTCCAGTCTGTCCCGCTCCGGCAGCTTCATGTGCGCGCGCTCGGCCAGGTACTCCAGCGCCTCGCCCTTTTCCATGTGGTCGTAGTCCACCAAAAAGGTCATGGCGTTCCCGCCCTTGTGGCAGCCGAAGCAGTAATACAGCCCCGCTTCGGGATCCACGCTGAACGAAGGCGTTTTTTCGTTGTGGAAGGGACAGCAAGCCCACAGCTTTCTGCCCTTGCGCGTCAGCGGTACGCGCTCGGATATGATGTCCTCCACGCTGACGCGCGAGAACAATTCATCGAACCACTCCTGCCCCAGCTTTCCTGCCATCTGCGCTCCTGTATATTTTAGTATGATAATAGTTCAACAGAAATACACATTTTTCCTGCCTCGCATGAAAATATTACAAAAGTTTTCAAAAAGTCCAAGGTGCGAGCGTACAAAAAAGCCGCAGGGCCGGTCCCCCTTGCCCGTCTTTTTTGCAAAGAGGCTGCGGCCCTGCCGTCTGATAAGCTACGCTTTCAGGCTAACGCGCCATTGGCGCAAAGCGCCTAAAGTCCTTCAGGCGATGGAAGACGCTGTAGTTTGCGTCGTGGAAGTTGTGCGCGCAGTTTTCCGCCGTGCGCACAAGATACAATAGATCGTCCCCGTCGAACATGAAATCCGTGTACTGAAACCCCACGCGCTTGGGATCGCAGTCGGTTTTGTCGATCAGATCGCAGGCCAGGTGCCAGCTCTCGCAATCCCGGCTTACCATAAGGGACAATAGATTTCGATCGTATTTGTTCGCGCTGTCGCGGATGCGGCAAATGATGCTGTAATAGCAGGCGCTTTTGGCGTCGTACTGTATTTCAAATTTGGCGTGGTTGCCCGCAAGCTCGATCGCGTGGGAATACATAAGCGGCGCGTCGGGATCCTTCGCGTTTACCCGGTAGGCCAGCACCCTGCCGTAAGACGGCTGACATTTGCTCATCTCATAGCGCATGATGTTGTACAGCCCGCCGTCCGGCAAAACGGTAAGACAGCCCTCCAGCGTGCCAGGGCTTGGCCCCTCGGCAACGCCCGGCCAGGCGGGATCGTAGGCAAGCGGCGGCGTGAAGCGCCAGCTCGCGGGATCCATCAGATCCGCGTCCACCGGGCAGGAAAACACCATCGCCGCATGGCCGCCCACAGCCCAGGCGCCCCATTCGCAGCTGTTCCAAAGCCGCCCCGCATATTCGACGACCGGCTGGGGATTTTTGTGTATGCCGCTTGCCCCGCTGTGGCACGCGCCGCGAAAAAGCACGCTGGGCTGCGTAAAGCTATAGCCTCCGTCGTCCGACGCGCCGATCAGCAGATCGCCATATTCGGTGGAAACCGCAAGCATGTACAGCCGTCCCTTGTGCACAAAGAGCTTTCCCCAAAAGCAGGGAAACAACTCGCAGGCGTAATGCCAGCTTTGTCCCCCGTCCTCGCTGCGGAAAAGGAGCGTAAGATTCTGCGGACGGTTTGCTTCAAACACGTCCATAGATGCCACCAGTGCGCCATCCGGCAGCCGCACCATGGAGGGAGAGCACAGATACCGGCCCGAAAAGGCGTACGCGTCGTCCTCCGGATGCAGATAGTTCACAGTGACGCCGTCCGTTCCGTCCCTTTCGCCCGTGCGCGCAAGGCGCAGGCGGCTTTGCCCCGCCTCGCACGTCACGCAAAAGCAGTAATCCCTGTCGGTCTCAAGCCCTTCAAAGTCGTAGTGCGTTTTTTCCGTCTTTGCGACTTGGCGCGGCGTCTCCCCGCGCGGGGCAAGCAGCAGAGTATACTCCCTTACCCCTTCGCAGGGCAGCCATTCGATGTGGATGCTGTGGGTGTAGGGAACCACGCGCGCGATGTAGGGCGTGCCCGCGTCCCGCATAAGCGGCGAATAGGGCCTGTAGGACCAGGCTTCATGTGCTCTCATCGTTTCACCCCTTCAGCGCCCGCAGCGCGTTCATCGTAGCGGCAAGCAGCACGCCCACGTCGCCAAGGATCGCGATATACATGGGGATGCTGATAAAGATGCCAAGCCCCAGGATCACAAATTTTACAGCCAGCGAGGCCGTGATATTCTCAATTGCGATCCTCCGGGTCTTGCGCCCGATGCGGATGACCCGGGGCAGGCGGTTCAGATCGTCGTCCATGATCACCACGTCCGCCGTCTCGATGGCGGCGTCGCTTCCAAGGCCTCCCATGGCGACGCCGACGTCCGCCGAGGCCAGCACCGGGGCGTCGTTGATGCCGTCGCCCGTGTAGAGCGTGCGTCCCGCCGTTTTGAGCTTTTGCATCAGCGCCACCTTGTCCTGCGGCAAAAGCCCCGCGTGCACCTCGCTTAAGCCCACCGCGCTGCCAGTTTCCCTAGCGGCGCTTTCGTTGTCGCCGGAGAGCATCACCGCGCGCTTTATGCCAAGGCGCTTAAGCTCCGTTATCGCCTCCCTGGCCGTGGGCTTTACGTCGTCCCGCACGCTTAGCGAACCGATATATACGCCGTCCCGCGCGATCAGCACGCTTCCCGCAGTCTCAGGCGCGCTTACGCCCTCGCTTTCCAGAAACCTTCTGTTGCCGGCCAGCACCTCGTGCCCCTCCACGCGCGCCTTTACGCCGTGGCCGGGCTTTTCGTATATCAACTCCGCCTCTGGCGCGTCGGAAGCCAGTGCCGCGATGCACTGCGCGATCGGATGGCTGGAAAAGCGCTCCGCCGCGGCGGCTGTGCGTATCAGTTCCTCGCTGCCAACGGATGCAGGCTCCACCCGCTTTACCGCAAAGCCGCCCGTGGTGAGCGTGCCCGTTTTGTCGAAGGCGCAGATCTCCGCTTGCGCAAGCGCCTCCAGATGCGCGCTTCCCTTTACCAAAACGCCGTGCCGCGACGCGCAGCCGATGCCGCAAAAGAAGCTAAGCGGCACGCTGACCACCAGGGCGCAGGGGCAGCTTACCGTAAGAAACACAAGTGCCCTGTGCACCCAGGTGTTCCAGTCCCCCGTGATCAGGGAGGGCACGATGCCAAGCAGCAGCGCAGCGGCCAGCACGGAAGGTGTATAGTACTTTGCGAAACGGTGAATGAAGTCCTCTGATTTGCTTTTGTTCTCGCTGGCGTCCTGCGTAAGCTTCAAAATGCGGCTGACCGCGCTGTCGGCTGCAAGGCTCAACACCCTAACCTCCACGCGCCCGCTCACGTTTACGCAGCCGGAGAAGATCTCATCCCCCGCGCCCTTGTCCAGCGGCAGGCTCTCTCCCGTGAGGGCCGAAGCGTCCACCGTGGTCGCGCCGCTTACGATCTCTCCGTCCAGCGGCACGCGCTCGCCAGGCAAAAGCACCATCGTTTCGCCAAGGGCGACCTCCTCCGGGGATACGATCAGCTCTTGCCCGTTCCTGAGCACCCGCGCGCGGTCGGGCCGAAGCTCGGTAAGGGCGCTTATGCTTTCGCGGCTTGAATCCACGGCAAGATCCGCAAACCACTCGCCCACCCGGTAAAACAGCATGACGGCCACGGCCTCGGGATATTCCCTAAGGATCAGCGCGCCGATGGTCGCAACGGTCATAAGCGCTTCCTCGGTAAAGATCTCTCCCTCCCGGAATTCCTCTATCATGCCCTTAAAGACCTCAAAGCCGATGACCGCGTAAGTCACAAGCAGCAGGGCCGTTCTAAACCACCCTGCGGGAAGCATTAGCCCCGTCACCAGCAAAACCGCGCCCGCCAGCAATAAGGCGAGCTCCGCCTTTTGCTCCTTTTCCATATGCTTAAACATCTTTCCTCTCCTTTGCCCCGTCCTCTTCCTCCAGCACATGCTCGAAGCCCTGCGTAATGATGCTTTGTACGTGGGAATCCGCAAGGGAATAGTAGATCGTCCGCCCCTCCCTGCGGCTTTTGATAAGGCGGCTGTCCTTCAGCACCTTTAGCTGGTGCGACACGGCGGACTGATTCATGCCAAGGTACTCCCCGATGGCGCAAACACAAAGCTCTCCCTCGCTTAACGCCAGCAGGATCCGCACCCGGGTAGTGTCGCCAAACACCTTGAACAGCCCCGTCAATCTTCCAAGCACCTCGCCGTCCGGCATGTCGCGCCGAAGCTTTCCAAGCGCCGCGCTGTGGTCGTGCATGTATGAGCCTCCGTTCATATGAATCATTGTTCATATGATAGCACTTCTTTGGGCGTCTGTCAATGGCGCAAAGCAAAAAAAGCCCGCCTGTTTCCAAAAATCTTTCCTTGCCCTCAATTATCGGGACGCTAATCGTCCCGCGGGTGGGACAGTTTGCAACAAATTGCATCCCAGAGCAATTATTTAACGGATTTGAAGCGCACAGGCAAAATCGCAATCTTGAAAACAATGTCTCAAAGGTATATAATTAATTAGATGTGAAGACACATAATCAACACAACTTCAGTTCAGGAGGAACTACATGGCAACGAAATACGTATATCTGTTCACGGAGGGTAACGCGGGCATGCGCAACCTGCTGGGCGGCAAGGGCGCAAACCTCGCCGAGATGACCAACATCGGTCTGCCCGTACCCCAGGGCTTTACCATCACCACCGAGGCCTGCACCCGCTACTACGAGGATGGCCGCACCATCGGCGAAGACATCCAGGCCGAGATCATGAAGTATATCGCCATCATGGAGCAGCTCAACGGCAAGAAGTTCGGCGACCTCACCAACCCCCTGCTGGTCTCCGTGCGCTCCGGCGCCAGAGCCTCCATGCCCGGCATGATGGATACCATTTTGAACCTGGGCCTGAACGACGACGTGGTGAAGGCCATGATCGCCGGCAACCCCGATCCCAAATTCGCCCGCTTTGTTTACGACAGCTATCGCCGCTTCATCCAGATGTATTCTGACGTCGTCATGGAGGTCGGCAAGAAGTATTTTGAAGAACTGATCGACAAAATGAAGGCCGCGCGCGGCGTCAAGTACGACGTTGAGCTGACTGCGGTCGACCTTAAGGAACTGGCCAGCCAGTTCAAGGCCGAGTACAAAGAGAAGATCGGCGCGGACTTCCCCAGCGATCCCATCGACCAACTGATGGGCGCCATCAAGGCCGTGTTCCGTTCCTGGGACAACGAGCGCGCCAACGTCTATCGCCGCGACAACGACATCCCCTACTCCTGGGGCACCGCTGTAAACGTAATGCCCATGGTGTTTGGCAACCTCAATAACAATTCCGGCACCGGCGTCGCCTTCACCCGCAACCCCGCCACCGGCGAAAAGGCCCTCTTTGGCGAGTTCCTGGTAAACGCCCAGGGCGAAGACGTCGTGGCAGGCGTCCGCACCCCGATGAAGATCACCGAAATGGAGCAGCGCTTCCCCGAAGCCTACGCCGATTTCGTGCGCGTATGCGACAAGCTGGAAAAGCACTACCGCGACATGCAGGATATGGAGTTCACCGTTGAAAACGGCAAGCTCTACATGCTCCAGTGCCGCAACGGCAAGCGCACCGCGCAGGCCGCTCTCAAGATCGCCTGCGA
>CADBNW010000169.1 GCA_902796025.1 uncultured Eubacteriales bacterium | reverse complement strand
CGCGCCGTGTACTGCGGCGTGTGCGAGGAGCTGCGCGAAAAATGCGGCCGCAGGGGGCGCTTTGCCCTGTCCTACGACGCGGCGTTTTTGGCGCTGGTGCTGGACGCGCTCTACGAGCCTGCAGAAAAAGAGGGCCGCGGCGTGTGCGTGTCGCACCCCCTGCGCCCTCACGGCTTTGTAAGGAGCGAGTTTACGGCCTACGCCGCGGACATCAACATCCTGCTTGGCTTTTACAACTGCCTGGACGACTGGGCGGACGAGGGCAGCCGCGTCAAAAAAATGGGCGCAAGGCAGCTGAGCGAGGCGTTTTTGCAGGCGCGCGCCCGAAGATCTCAGGCTGCCTTTGCCATTGAAAAGCAGCTGGGCCGCCTGCGCCGTCTGGAGCGCGAGGACTGCCGGGACGTATCGCTTGCGGCGGCCTGCTTTGGCGAGATGCTGAGCCAGCTCTTTGCCTGCAGGCAGGATCAGTGGGCGCCCGCGCTGGCCGGCATGGGCGGCGCGCTGGGGCGCTTTATCTACATCCTGGACGCCTGGGACGACCTAAAGCGCGACCGCCGGCGCGGAAGCTACAATCCCCTTAGCACCCTTGCCGCGCAGCCGGACTACGAGGAAAAGGTCTACGGCATGCTAAAAACCGAAATCGCCCTGTGCGCGGAGGCGTTTGAGACGCTGCCCGTGGTGCAGGACATCGAAATCATCCGAAACGTGCTCTATTCCGGCATTTGGACCAAGTATTCCATCAAGTCCGGCGCGGCGCACAGAGAGGGCAAAAAATGACGCGCGATCCTTATATCGTACTGGGGCTGAAGCCCGGCGCGAGCGCCGACGAGGCGAAGGCCGCCTACAGAAAGCTGGCGAAAAAGTATCATCCCGATCTGAACCCGGGCTCCAAGGAGGCCGAGCAGAAGATGAAGGAGATCAACGAGGCCTACGACATCATCATCTCCGGAAAATACGACCCCTCCGCCTATTCCGGCGGCGGGCAGTCCTACGGCGGACAGTCCTACGGCGGGCAGTCCTACGGGGGCTATCGGGGCGCGTACCAGCAGGGCGGCTATTCGGGCACGTACGCCGATCCCTTCGAGGGCTTCCGCTACGGCGATCCCTTCGGCGGGGGTGGCGCGGGCAACGATTACAACACCGTGCGCTCGTACATCAACATGGGACGCTACAGCGACGCGCTGGGGCTGCTGAACACCATGCGCAGCCGCGACGCGTACTGGTTTTATTTGAGCGCTCTGGCAAACGAAGGCGTGGGCAACCACCTGAACGCCGTGGATCACGCCAAAAAGGCCGCCGCCATGGAGCCGATGAACATGGAATACGCGGCCCTTGTGCGCCGTCTGGACGGCGGCGGCGCGGGGCAGGCGCGGCAGGCCTACGATCGCCGCTTTCGGATGCCGCGAAACGGCTGGTACAGCGCGCTGCTTTGCATATTCATCAACCTGTGCTGCGGGAGAGGGTTTTTTTGCTGCTAAACGCAGGATCGATTGAAATGAATCGGAGATTCATTTCAATCGGTTGGTTTTTGGAGCCTGAATGGGGTGTTTGGTCGAAACGACCTTGGGCTGAAGGATGATTCGAGAGGATGGCAGTTTTTGCTGAAATCTCTGCGGAGATTTCCGGGCGCAAAAACTGTAAGGAAGCGATTATTTGCTCCGGTCGTCTGCGCTCCCTGCGCAAAAATCGCTGTCCTCGGGGCGGCGGAGCTGCCCCTGCGGATTGAAAGATGGAGGGGCTGCGGCCCCTCCATGCCACCCCTGGGGTTTGAAGTTAGTTAGGGTAATTCTAATAGAGCATTTTGTTTTTGGAGAAAACATGAGTGATTTGAGGACGCGCATTTGTTTGGGGGAACGTTTTGAGGCGGAGGCTTTCAGGACGCCGGACGGGCTGTTGCAGCCCACCTATTCCTGGGTGTGGAACGCGCCGGTGGACCGGGCGGGCATCGATGAGCGCTTGGAGGAGATGCAAAAAAACGGCATCCGGGGCATGTACATCATACCGGAGCCCAGGGAGTTTCGCCCCACTTCCATGCGCACGGACCTGAAGCCCGAGTACCTGACGGACGAGTTTTTTGAAATGGTGCGCTATGCCTGCGAAAAGGCGCACAGTCTCGGCATGGTCGTCTGGCTGTACGACGAGGGCGGCTGGCCAAGCGGCAGCGCCTGCACGAAGGTAAACGCCCTGCGCCCGGAAAGCTGCCGAAAAACCATCGCCGCCCGCGAGCTTGCGCTGCGCGCGGGGGAACGATACGTTCCCGGCGAGCGCGCGATCAGCGCGTTTGTCACCGAAGAAGGCACGGCCCATTTGGTGCGGCCCGGCGAAGCGTTTCAAACGGATACGCAATTGACTGAGTACTGGGCAAAGCCCCTTGGCGGCTACCCGGGCGACCCGCTGGACCGGGAGGGCGTAGCGCTGTTCATGCGCCTGACCCACGAGGGCTACGCAAAGCACATGAGCGATCTGTTTGCCGCGCCGTCCGCAGGCGGCGGCTTTGCGCCGGGCAGCGCCCGGGTGCAGCTGATGTTTACCGACGAGCCGGGCGCTGGGCGTCTGCCCTGGCCCGAGGGCTTTGCAGCTACGTTTTCGGCGCGCTTTGGCTACGACCTTGCCCCTTACGTGGACGCCATCGTGCACGACGACGCGGACGCGGACGATAAGGCCCTGCAGGCGCGCATCGATTACCGTACCCTTACGGGCGAATTGTTTTTGAACAACTATTTTGCGCCCATCCAGCGCTGGTGCCACGCACGCGGGCTGCTCTCGGGCGGGCATCTGGACATGGATCACATAACGGACGGCTGCCTGCATCACTCCTACGGCGCGGTGCTGCCGCTATTGCGCGCGATGGACGTGCCGGGGGTGGACGTGATCTGGCATCAGATCTCCCTGCCCGGGCCGGGCGAAAAGCCCTGCGCGGAGGGCAACGGCTTTTTCCCGCGCTTTGCCTCCTCCGCGGCGGCGCAGGCGGGCAAAAAGTACGCCCTCAGCGAGAGCTTTGCCATCTACGGGCAGGGCACCACGGGTGACGAAATGCGCTATGTGATCAACTTTCAATTGGTCCGGGGCATCAATCTCTTCAACTTTATGTCCTCCTCCTACGGCAAAACCGGCGCGTACGCGATGGTCGCGCGGCCAAGTCTGGTCAGCGAAATGCCGGAGTTTTCCCACTACCGGGGCATAAACGACTATACCGCCCGCGCGTCGCATCTGATGCAGCTGGGCATGCCCGCGCCCCGCGCGGCGCTGCTGTTTCCCGCGCGGGACATCTGGGCGGGCGGCAGACGCCGCGAGGAAGCCATACGCTCCTTTGAAGCGGAGGGGCGGCAGCTCGAAGAGCAGCACGTCTTGTTTGACGTGATCGACGAAGAGGCGCTGCTTGCCTGCGAAAGGGAAGGAGACGAGCTGCGCCTTGGCTTAGCGCGCTACACGGGCGTGATCGTGCCAAAGGGCGCGGCGCTGCCTAAGGACGTGCAGCGCGCCCTGCAGGGCGTAAGCGCAAGGACCAGCGCCCTTCCAGTATGCCAAAGCCCAGACCTTCGCGTGGAGGCACGCTTTTTTGAAGGGCAGGGATCCTTGTATATGCTCTTTAACGAGGCGGGCTCTTGCGTGGAGGATGTCTTTTTTGCAAACGCGCCCCGCGTTTACCGCCTGTATCCGGAGGATGGGCAGATCGTTTCCTGCAAGGATGGCCAGCGCTTTCATCTGGAGCCCGGCGAGGCGGCGTTTTTCCTCGCGGGCGATTGCGACATCCCTGAGGCGTCTGGCGCGCCGGTGGAAGGGGAACAGATCGTTATAGACGGTTTTACCCTTCGCCCCTTAAGCCGCCTGCGCCTGGATGCGGAGGGCGTGCACAAGGACGAGCTTTGCGCAGCGCCCGTTTCCTGCCGGCTCGGCGCGTGGAGCGCGGTTCTGGGCGAGGATTTCTGCGGCGAAGCGGAGTACGCGGCGCGCGTTGCCCTGCCCCGGGCGCTGACGGACGGCGAAAGCCTGTGCGTCGGCCTCGGGCGGGTGGAGAATTACGCCGCCGTGTATCTGGACGACAGCTATCTGGGGGAGATCTATACCCAGAATGGCCGCCTGTACGCGCCTGCGGCAGCGCTTTCGGGAAAGCGCGCCTTTACCCTGCGCCTTCGGGTGGCCAGCACCGGCGCGGGCGCGTTCAAGCGCTTCGACATGAGCAAAACCTTTGATCCCCGCGACATCGGCCAGTACGACGCGAAGGTGCGGGAAGTGGAGGCAAATGCCCCTTCCGGCGGCCTTTACGGGCCGGTATGCATTGGCATCTGCGAAGCAGAATAAGGAGGTTCTATGCTGAGAGGTTATACGATTCCGCTGCTGGATCTGTCGCAGGACAGCTTTCGGCAAAGCGTGGTGGACCGGGAGCCGGGGCAGTATCTGGGCCATCCCACAACGGTTTTGCTGGACGACGGCAAAACCATCGTGTGTGTCTATCCCAAAAGCCACGGCCGGGGCCCCATCGTTTTGAAAAAGAGCTTCGACGGGGGCGTCACATGGACGGACAGACTGCCCGTGCCAAAGAGCTGGGCGACGTCCCTGGAGGTGCCGACTTTGTACCGCACCAGGGAGAAGGACGGCACAAAGCACCTCATCCTGTTCTCCGGCCTGTATCCCATCCGCATGGCGCACTCGGAGGACGAGGGCGAAAGCTGGAGCGAGCTTGCGCCCATCGGAAACTACGGCGGCATCGTGGCGATGAGCGACGTGATCGAGCTGGGCGAAGGCGAGTACATGGCGTTTTTCCACGACGACGGGCGCTTTTTCAGGCCCGACGGCCAGAACCTGAGCGAGGTATACGTAAGCGGGGAAGGCGCAAACGCCTCCTCCCGCATCGTGTATTCCTCAAACGACGGCCGGGGCGGCTGGGTGCCCTACAGCGTGTGGAATTCCTGCGCAGCGGCGGAGGGCCTGCCGGGGCGCAAATGGGAAAAGCGCTATACCACGACCTCGGATCTGGAGGGCACGGCGTCAAGGCGCGGGCGCTTTACCGTGTACGGCGTGCAAAGCCATGACGGGGGACTTACCTGGGGCGAGCCCAAACCCGTGTGCACGCACGACAGCGCAAGCCTGTGCGAGGCGGGCGCGGTGCGGTCGCCCGACGGCGCGCAGATCGCGCTGCTGCTTCGGGAGAATTCCAGAAAATACAATTCCTTCGTCTGCTTTTCAGACGACAACGGCCAAAGCTGGTCGCTTCCGCGCGAGCTGTCCGGCGCGCTCACCGGCGACAGGCACACGATACGCTATCTGAAGGACGGGCGGCTGTTTGTGAGCTTTCGGGACATGTGCCACGAGTCCCCCACGAGGGGCGACTGGTGCGGCTGGATCGGCACGTACGAGGACATCGTGCAGGGCCGGGAGGGGCAGTGCAGGCTGCGGCTTATGAAGAACTACGACGGCTGCGACTGCGCCTACCCCGGCGTGCTCGTGCTGCCGGACGGCACCGTGGCCGCCACCACCTACGGCGCGTGGACGCAGGGGGAAAAGCAGTATGTTGTGACGGTGAGGATTAGGGGGGAAGAGCTGTAAGTTATTAGCTATTAGCTATTAGCTATTAGCTATTAGCTGTTAGCTGTTAGCTAAAGTTAGTTTTTGGTTGGATAGTTTAGGATGCTTAAAAGGCGGGTTGGTGAAGTGTGTATGGATGAGGGAAGCAGGGGTTTTCTGGAGGGCGACAGTTGTGAGGCTGCAATGCAGCGCGGGGAACCGCGCAGGGGCAGAGGGTGCAGAAATCCGATTTTGCCGCTTACGGAGTATATACCGGACGGCGAGCCCAAGCGGTTTGGCGGCAGGATCTATCTGTACGGCTCCAAGGATCTCTTTGGCGGGGAGTACTGCTGCCACAAATATCACGTCTATTCCGCGCCTGTGGACGATCTAAGCGCGTGGACGGATCACGGCGTAAGCTTTGCTTCGACGGACGAATATGAGGGCGTCCCGGACGGGGTGGACTGGTCGGACGCGCTGCTCTATGCGCCGGACGTAGCGGAGAGGGACGGCGTGTACTATCTCTATTTCTGCCTGTCCGACGGCAGCGAGGGCGTGGCGCAGAGCCTTTGCCCGACCGGCCCGTTCACGAACGCAAGGCGCATCACGATGGGCGGAAGGCCGATCAGCGGCATCGACCCCTCCGTGCTGCGGGACGGGAACGATTTTTACTATACCTGGGGACAGGGCAAGTGCCACATGGCAAGGCTCATGGACGACATGTGCACGCTGGAGGAAAGCACTTACGTGGACGCGCTGATCTCCAACCGGGACGAGGGCGAGGGCTTTCACGAGGGCTCGTCGCTGCGCAAGATCGGCGCGTGGTACGTGCTCGTGTACGCAAGCGAGCACACCCAGCGCTATCCAAACCACGGCGCTGCGCCCGTGTGTCTGGATTACGCGGTCAGCAAAAGCGTCTATGGCCCCTACGAGCGGCGCGGCACGATCATCGACAATACCGGCATCGACCCCCAAAGCTGGAACAACCACGGCTCCATCCTCAAAATCGGGGATCAGTGGTACGTGTTCTATCACGGCTCGACCATCAACAGCAGATACGCGCGCCGCGCGCGGGTGGAGCGCATCGAGGTGGACGAGCAGGCTGGCCTTATCAAAACCGCGCGCATGACCTCCTCGGGCTTTGCGTCAAGTCTGGATCCCAAAGAAGCGCTGGACGCGGCCTGCGCCTACCGCCTGTGGGGCGGCGCGTACTTTACCGAAAGGGACGGCGCGTTTCCGCTGGTCAACATAAAAGACGGCGCGGCGGCCGCCTACCGCTATTTTGATTTCGGCGAGGGTCAGCGCTGGACGCTGAAGATATGCTTTGAAATGGTTTCCGGGGGCACGCTCACGGTCCTGGCAAACGGCGAAGAGGCGGCAAAATGCGAGCTTAAGGGCGCGCAGGCGCAGGTGCCGCTTGGGCAGCTTAGCGGCCTTCAGGACGTAAAGCTCGTTTTCTCCGCCCCGCATGGGGAGGAGATCATTCGCCTGCACTCCCTCTGCTTTGCGCCCGAGCGAAGCTAAGGCGAAGGCAGGCAAAAGGCCTGGAGGGGACAACGCCCTCCAGGCCCTTGTGTGTTTTGGAACGGAAAGATCAGGATTTTATTCGCCCAGCTTATCCACCAGCGTCAGCAGGGCGTTTTCGTCCATGCCGTGGTCCAGCAGGTAGTGGCCGGCGGCGTTGGGCAGGTCCACGTACTGCACGTCGTCGATGGTCTCGAGCTTTGCGACTGTGCGGATCATTTCGTAGACGTTCTTCTTTGCGATCATGTCCAGCTTATCGGCCTCGGTCTCGGGGTCGATGTGGTAGTAGTTGACGTAGGAGAGCAGATAGTCGTTTACCACCTCGTCCAGGGAGGCGCCCATCAGCATTTCCAGCAGCATGCAGGCAAAGCCCGCCCGGTCCTTGCCCTCGGTGCAGTGCACCAGATACGGGGCCTCGTTTTCGGAAAGGAAGGTAAAGCCCTTTACGATGCCCTCGGCGAACTCGTCGGAGCTGAAGTTGATGGGCATGCCCAGCGCGATCACGTGGCCTTCGGCGGCAAGAGCGCTGTAGCAGGGGGAGCTGCCGTTTGTGTTTTCCAGCAGGGCGGCAAGCTCTTCCTGGGTGTCCGCCATGTTCATAACGGTTTTAGCGCCCGCTTCTGCGATCAGCGCGTCCGCGATCCCGGCGCGGTTATGCTGGTTGTCGATGGGGGAGCAGGAGCGAAGCAGACGGCCCTGGGCCATTTCGCCGGCCTTTACGGCGCGGAAGTTTGCAAACTGCGCGTCGCTTTCGTAGTCCGCGCGCTCGTTTGTATAGACGAGATCGCTGATCTGCTGCAAGGTGAGCGCGCCCGCCTTTTCCTTAAGGCTGATGGTCACCTCGTCGCCCACGCCGATGCCCGCGGTCTCGGCAAACTTGCCGTAGTTGATGCACACGGCGATGCAGGTATGGCCGGGATAGGCGCGAAGCATGGTTTCGCCCTTGTCCACGTAATAGCCGTTAAAGTAGGGCATGTCGCCCTCGAACGACCCGGCCTTTACGCTTACGATGTCGCCCAAGGCAAAGCCCGCGGCGTTAAAGTCCTCGATGGTCACGTCGAGCAGCGCGTGGCCGTATTTTTCGATTTCCGTCACCTTGCCGGTAACGCTGAGCGCCGGGCTTACTTCGGCCAGGCAGCCGAAAGCAAGCATCAGGCACAGCGCGATGGAAAGCAGCTTCTTCATAGTAAAGCGGTCTCCTTTGTTTACTCGCCCTTGCGGGCGGCGGGTAAATTATACCACGGGCGCGAGGGACAGGCCACCGAACGCCCGTGGCTTAATTCAAGTTTAACCCGCGATCTTAAAAGGCGAAGTACTTTTGCAAAAGCGCCTTCGTCCGGCCCTGGAGGGTGGCAAGGGTCTTAAGCGCCTGCGCCTTTTCCTCGGGCGTGCCGGTATAGCAAAGCTTCATAAGGCGCCCTTCCTCCGCCACGGCCTCGTCGTGGATGGGGAAGTAGTTTTTGAGCAGGAAGTTTGCGTATCTGACAAGGCGCATTTCGCCGACCAATCGGAATTCCTTGCTGATTGTGTCCACGGCCACGGAGTAAAAGTCTTTGATGGCGCTAACAAGCTCCTGGCATTCGCACTTGGGCGCGAAAATGATGGTGGAGCAGATCAGTGCGTTTCGGGCGTAGATGTTGGAGTTGTGGCTGTCGGTCGAGCCCACCACGGGGTAGCGGTGCCCGCGCGCCTTGTCCTCGTAGTAGCGCACGGTCTGAAAGCCGTTTTGCTCGTTGTAGTTTTCGCCGCCCAGCACCTCGAAGGCGTCAAAGATCTTATTGTCCACCATGAAGTCTTGCAGCAGCTCCGGATTATGGAACACCTCGTGGATCCAGGTGGGGTGCGGCCAGATGGCCAGGCCGCCCGCGCGGCGGATCTCGTCGTAGGCCCACTTGATGCCACCGGCGGGCACGCGGTCGAGCCCCTCGGGGATGTCCACCTCAGCCATGGCGGCGGAGATTCTGCTTTCGTATTCCGCCTGCGTCATCACGGGCGGGCATGCGCCGTCAAGGGAGCGATCCTCGTCCTTCAGGGAGACGTCCGGGCAGTCGTCGCGGGGGATCAGCGCGTTTACGGAGTAACGGCCGCCGATGTTTATGATATGGGGGTCGATATACTGGTCGAAGGCCTTGGGCAGGTGCACCTCCTCGCCCGGCAGCACGGTAAGATCGCTGGGAAGCGAGCTGACCCACTTCATCGCCCGCAGGGAGGGATAGTAGCGCCTATGATCGGTGATGGCCAAAAAGTCGTAGCCCCAGCGGCGGTAATTGGCGCACACAGTCTCCACGTCCTGCCCGCCGTCGGAGCAGGTGGTGTGCAGGTGCAGATCGCCGATATAGGGATAGCGGCGCGCAAGCTCGCCCTCCACGCAGTAAACGGCAAAGCGCTCCCGGGCGCTCTGGCCGCGGTGGTTTTGGTAGTCCACGTCCACGAAGTACTGCTGCTCGCTGGTGAAGGCGTGGGTAAAGCGCAGGCAGCCGTCGTCACAGCAGTGCGCCTCGCACTGCACGAATTCCGCCGTGGAGGGGAAATACTCGGGCTTTCCGCCGTTTATGGCCTTTACGGTGACGCTGTAGTCCTCGCCCGGCTGAAACTGCCGCCTTGCGCCCAGGGGGCGGATGGTGATCTCGGTTTCGCGCCCGGCGGGAATGACCTTGGGATAGATGTCGTAATCGTAGAGATTGGTGGAGTCGAACTGAAAGGGCATGGCATGGCCTCACCGGCGCGGCAACCGGACGCGCGCCCCTGTGCCGCCGCTGAATTGGAGCAGGAGCGGATGAAAAGGGGGGCTGTTGCACAGCCCCTCGCTCAAAATGAATCTTTGATTCATTTTGAGCGGTTGGTTATGTTGCCCTTATGTGTAAGTTTGGCAAAACGCCAAGCTAATAAAGCATGGGCAAGAGGAAGACAGTTTTTGCTGAAATTCCTGCGGGAATTTCCGGGCGCAAAAACTGCAATGTAGCGATTATTTGTTCCTGTCGTCTTCGCTGCGCTTTTACGTAACGCGCCACGGCTCTGAAAGCCCACTGGGCTTTCATTCACTACCGCGTCGCGCCCTGCACAAAAATCGCTGTCCTCGGGCGGAAGGTTGACTTGCCGATGGCAAGTCAATCCCACGCAGAGCGTAGGATGCCGACGTCTCAAATCAGAGATTTGAGACGCGGCACCGCAAGCCACCCCTGCGGATTGAAAGTTGGAGGGGCCGCGGCCCCTCCAAGCTGCCCCGGGGCTGTTGCACAAGTGCAACAGCCCCAGGAATGAGTCAAAGCGGAATTATCTGGAGTGATACCACTCGTTGGCTTCCTCGGTGATGGCCTCGCCGCCCATGGCGTACCACTG
>CADBNW010000168.1 GCA_902796025.1 uncultured Eubacteriales bacterium | reverse complement strand
GGAAAAGCTGCGCAAGGGCGAATTCATCATGATCCGCGAGGGCACCGCGGCCAGAAACCTGAACGCGCTGATGCCCCTGCTTACGCCTAAATATTACTCCCGCTGCATGTTCGCGACCGACGACCGCCATCCAAACGACCTTTTGCACGCGGGGCACATCGATTACATCGTGCGCAGGGCCCTTTCCCAGGGCGCGGATCCCATCATCACCCTGAAGGTCGCAAGCCACAACGCCGCCCGCTACTTTCTTATGAACAACAAAGGCGCAATCGCCCCCGGGTATCTTGCAGATCTCATCGTGGTGGACGACCTGACCCGCTTTAACGTGCTTGAGGTCTACAAGCGAGGGGTGCTGAGGTACGCAAACGGCCAGGTGCTGGAGTACGAAAGGCCCTCCATCGACCCAAAGCTCCAGCGCATGGCGCTGGACACCTTCCACGTGGGCCCCATGCGCGCGGAGGATTTTGCCGGCAGCCAGAAAAGGGCGGTCATCGGCATGGTGCCCGGCGAGATCGTGACCACGAACGAGGGCTTTGCGGATGCGGTCGACCTGCAAAACGACATTTTGAAGATCGCGGTCATCGAGCGCCACAAAGGCACGCGCCACACGGGGCTTGGGTACCTGAAGGGCTACGGCTTAAAAAGCGGCGCGGTGGCTACGAGCGTCTCCCACGACAGCCACAACATCATCGCCGTGGGCACCAACGACAGCGACATCGCCCGCGCCGTCAACCGCATAAGCGAGCTGCACGGCGGCCTCACCGTGATCGACAATGGCGAAATAAAGGCCGAGCTGCCCCTCGAGATTGCGGGCCTCATGAGCGAGCGCTCCATCTACGAGGTGGACGAATTGCTGGAAAACGCAAAGCGCGCCGCCCATGCCCTGGGCGTAAGTGCGGGCGTAGATCCCTTTATGACGCTGTCGTTTATGAGTCTTGCGGTCATTCCCACGCTGCGCCTGACCACCCGCGGCGTGATCGACGTGCTTTCGCAAAAATTCGTCTGAAAGAAGCAGGGCAGCCTTTCAAGGCGTCCCGAACAATTTGTAAAACAAAACCCCCGCGCCAAGCCCTTGAGCGCGGGGGTTTTGTTTGGAAGATCAGTTCAGCACGTTTTCCGGCAGGCGGCGCAGCGCAAGGTACAAAAGCGTGCCAAGGCCGAACACGGCCAGCGCTTCGCCGATGCCAACGGTCAGCATCGTCAAAGGAAGGAAGCCGAACGCGTGGTTTTCCGCCACGCCAAAGCCGCTGAAGCCGTAGCAGTACCACACCACCGTGCCGGTGATCAGCATGTTGCTGATGACCGGGCAGGCCATGGCCAGCCAGTATTTGGGGCTTGAGATCTCGGGCCGTTTGTAGCCGATTTTATAGGTGAGAAACGCGCCAAGCAACGTGGCGATGGATCCAAAGATCACGTCCAGCGGAGCGCCGCCGCCCAGCAGATTGCTTACCAGGCAGCCGATAAACAGCCCCGGGACCGCTTCGGGCAGCAGCAGGGGCAAAACGCACAGAGCCTCTGATACGCGCAGCTGGATCGCGCCGGAGCCAAATACCCACATCACGTAGGTGAGCACGAAGTATAGGGCCGCGATGATCGCGGCGCGGGTGATGAAGCGAACCGATTTGTTTTTCATGAATGTGACAGACGGGCGACACAGCGCCCGTCTCTCCTTTCCTGTTTTTGTTTAAGGACAGGAGGGCTTCGAACTGTCCATGTTTCCGCTGATGGCGGGAAAACGCTATTTGCTTATGGTCGGCTGAGGTATTTTTTAACTTTTCAGCCTTAGAACTCCGCAAACCTCGTGGTCCTGGGGAAGGGCAGAACGTCGCGGATGTTGGCTACGCCGGTGAGATACATCACCATCCGCTCAAAGCCCATGCCAAAGCCGGAATGCTTTACGCTGCCGTACTTTCTAAGCTCCAGATACCACCAATAATCCTCCGGCTTCATGTGCAATTCCTCGATGCGGGCTGTCAGCACGTCAAGCCGCTCCTCCCTCTGGCTGCCGCCGCAGAGCTCTCCCACGCCCGGCACCAGCAGATCCGCCGCCGCGACGGTTTTGCCGTCATCGTTTTGGCGCATGTAGAAGGCCTTGATCTCCTTGGGATAGTCCGTCACGAACACCGGGCGGCCGAAGATCTGCTCGGTCAAAAAGCGCTCGTGCTCGGTTTGAAGATCGCAGCCCCAGTAGGGCTTGTATTCAAATTCCTTGCCGCTTTCCTCCAGCAGCTTTACAGCCTCGGTATAGCTTACGCGCGCAAACTCGGCGTCCCGCACGGCGGTCAGGCGCTCGATCAGCCCCTTGTCCACGCGCTCGTTCAAAAACGCCATTTCCTCCGGGCACTCCGCAAGCACCGAGGAAATGATGTATTTGATCATATCCTCCTGCACGCGCAAATCGTCCTCCAGCTCCGCAAAGGCCATTTCCGGCTCGATCATCCAAAACTCCGCCGCGTGGCGCGCGGTGTAGCTTTCCTCCGCCCGGAAGGTGGGGCCGAAGGTGTAGATGTTGCCAAAGGCCAGGGCAAAGACCTCGCCGTTGAGCTGTCCGGAAACGGTGAGCGACACGGGCTTGCCGAAGAAGTCCTTGTCAAAATCCACACTGCCATCCTCGAGCCTGGGCGGGTTTGCGGCGTCCAGCGTGGTCACGCGGAACATTTCGCCCGCGCCCTCGGCATCGGAGCCGGTGATCAGCGGGGTGTGCACGTACACAAAGCCGCGGTCGTGGAAGAAGCGGTGGATCGCCTGCGCCGCGATGGAGCGAATGCGGAACACCGCCTGAAACAGGTTCGCCCGCGGACGCAGATGCTGGATCGTACGCAGATACTCCACGCTGTGATGCTTTTTCTGCAGGGGGTAGTCCACGGGGCTGTCGCCCAGCACCGTCAGCTTTTTCGCGTGCAGCTCGAAGGGCTGCTTCATTTCAGGCGTGGGCACGATGTCGCCCTCGCACTCGATGGACGCGCCAACGCTGACGCGCTTCAGCGTTTCGGCATAGTTTTCTATATTGTCCTGCTCCGCTACCACCTGCAAGCTGGTAAAGCAGCTGCCGTCGTTTATTACGATAAACGCGATGGTCTTACTTTCGCGGCTCGTCCGCACCCAGCCGCGCACCCGCACGTCGCTTAGCGTTTCCAGAGGCTTAGCGGCAAATAAT
>CADBNW010000167.1 GCA_902796025.1 uncultured Eubacteriales bacterium | reverse complement strand
TCAACCTCTTATTCGAGGTCGGTCGATTCAAAATGAACACACCCTCAGCCGATGCACACAGTATTCAAATGAAGTGAACACAGCAATTTCAGATAACTCTGCCTATCCTTGCTTGACTTCTCCTGGATAGTATGGTTGTATGACGCCTAGCCAGAGAGATTGATTCGCCAGAGGGGAGGCAGACACATCTCATCTTCAAAAACAGCGATCCATCCTGCTTTAGCTTGAACAGATCAAAATAGAGTGATATAATGACAGTACTGCATATTCGTAAGGGATAGTGCGCCATGAACGATGAAATGATAGTCATTGAGAACACTCTATTCAGGCTGATAGTCGATCGGCATTGCAAAGCAAGAAGCCTTGTAGTCAAGGCGACGGGTGAAGAATGCCTGTGTAATCGCGGAAAAACAGCTTTATTCAGTGTCACCCAGGAAAGGCCATTTGACAATGAGATAAAGCTGTCTCACCCCAATAAGCGCATTACTTGTGAAGCCGACAGCATATGCAGGGATGGGAACACGCTGACAGTAGGCTTTGAGCTTGCGCCTTATAAAGCGGTCATAGAGATACAAGAAGCACATTCCTACGTTTCGTTTCATCACGGTGCTGGTCAAAGAGCATTTCCACATCAGGCGGTCAGGATTTTCTGACCGCCGCGGTGCATTTTACCGCATTCCCATCCAGCGATAATAACAGAGAACGGAGCGTTTTTTGCATGAAGAATTGGTGTATCCGGCTAAACGGCGTATCCGCGGGGCAGGTGCAGTTTGCCCTCAAGGAGATTTCCGCCCTCGTTTACGCGTATACCCACCGCGCGCCCGCCGTCTGCGATGCGGATGCGGAGGACAACGTGATCCTGCTTGCCGTAAACAAGGACGGTGCGCCGGAAAATGGCTACCGCCTGCAGGTGCATGCGCCAAAAGACGGGCATCAGCTCGTTTCGATCACAGGCGCAGACGCCTCAGCCCTCCAAAACGGCTGCATGGATTTTTGCGGTCGCTTCATATCGCAGGCGAGCCTTTCGCGAAAGACGGCTGCTCCCTACTACATAAGGCCGCTGTTTTCGGAGGAATTCCTGCTGCCCGCGGATTTAACGAGCGCGCCGCGCATACTTCGGCGCGGCCTTTGGACGTGGGGGCTCGCGGTCTACGATTGGCGCGGCTACCTTGAAAACATGGCGCGGCTAAAGCTCAACGAGCTGATTTTGTGGAACGACTACGCGCCTGTCAACGGGCGCGAGATCGTGTCTTACGCGCACGAATTGGGCATCCGAATTCTATGGGGCTACGCGTGGGGCTGGGACACGACGATGAGCCTCGACACAAGTCAGGAAGCGTGCAGCAGGATCGTCGGGACTTATGAATGTCAGTATGCCTCTCTCGGCGGCGACGGCATCTATTTTCAGAGCTTTACGGAGACCTCGAGCGAGACGCTGGACGGCGTGCTGATCGCGGAGGCAGTCGTGGATTTCGTGAACCGTACGGCCCGTGAACTGCTTACAAGGCATCCGGGTCTGCGGCTTCAGTTCGGCCTGCACGCAGATTCGGTCAAAAACCATATGGAATGCATCGCGAAGGTCGATCCGCGCATCGAGATCATCTGGGAAAACTGCGGCAGCTTTCCGTACCATTCGTGCCCGGACGTGACCCAGGACGTCGAAGGAACGCGCGCTTTCACGCAAAAGCTGCTTTCTTTGAGGCCCGGCGCGATCACGGGCGCGGTGTTCAAAGGCATGACGCAATTGGACTGGCAGCGCTTTGTCCACCAGAGCGGTCCCGAAATGCTGGGCTGCACGGGCGAAGAGGAGATCGCCGCGCGCCTGCCCGCGGTACGCAGGATCTGGCGCTACATCGCAGGCGAATGGCTGGATCACGGCGCGCTTGCCCGCGACATACTGCGCCTCTATGCCGGGCACGGAAACGCGGCGGTCTACAACCTCGTGGAGGCCGGCTTGTTCGAAAGGGAGATTCCCCTGTCCGCCGCGCTGTACGCCGAGCTTTGCTGGGACTGCGAGCAGGACTGGCAAAGGCTGGTGCGCGAAACGGTGCAGCGCGCGGACATATCGGTATGACCGGAAAGGATGTATAGAATGGAGTTTTTCGAGGCTTTCTCTTCGTGCACGGCGGCAGGCAGCGGCAGCCAAAACTGGTTCGAGGCAGAGGATGAACGAACTGTTCGGCAAGAAAGTACGGCTTTATCCTGACGGCGAAAGGCCTCCGTTTGGACAAAGTGAGTTGTAAGGGCGAAATCTCCGCAATCTCCTGCAGGCGGTTGGCAGATACCCGGGACACGAATATCTCAGCGATTCTGTCAACGGATGCTTTACGAAGAATGCGTGGTTGTAATCAGAACAGATACGGCTCTGTTGCCCCGGGTAAAAACAGCTTTGTCAGTTCCATGGGTGTAAGCTCTTTTCTGAGTCGCTCCATTTCCTCCGGCTCAATGTAGTCATCTACAGCGTATGGGACTGCGTTTTTCAGGTCAAAGATGTATTCTCCGTTTTCCGAAGGCTCTGCTTTCATACGGTAGGACATGTATTTTGTCCAACCAAGCCTCTCATAGAGAGCAGGCGCGACGTACATCGGATGGGTCAGTTGGAATTCCAT
>CADBNW010000166.1 GCA_902796025.1 uncultured Eubacteriales bacterium | reverse complement strand
CGGCGCTTACGGCGTGATGCACGCGGCCACCGACGCGGGCGTGTACATCATCAGCTACCGCGACCCCAACCTGCTTGAGACCTACGCGGTGTACGCTACCCTTGGCGACCTCATCAGCCAGGACGAGCCCAGCCAGGATACCTTAAACGGCTACATCCAGTCCAGCTACTCCGGCTACATGCTCTCTAACGGCGAACTGACCGACGGCTTCAGCGCCCTGCTCGAGTACTTCGACGACACCGAGAAGACCGATACCGTGGAGTACATGCGCCAGCTCAAGGCCATCACCCCCGAGACCTTCAAGCAGTACGCCGCCCTCTACGAGCAGCTGACCGAGAACGCCTTCTACGCCACCAGCGGCTCCGCCGCGGCCATCAACGCCAACGCCGAGATGTTCGACCGCGTGCTCAATCCCTTCGGCGTACAGGATGCGAGCCAGGTCGAGCTTACCGACGTGACAGAGGACTATCCCTACTACAGCTACGTGCGCGCGGTGTATGAAAACGCGTACATGCTGCCCATCAGCGAAACTGAGTTTGGCGTGAACGCGCCCGCGACCCTTGGCAATCTGGCCACGGCCATGTACATCGCCGTGGGCGGCGACAACAATGCCGAGGACGCCATCGCCTTCCTCTCCGGCTACGGCATCCTGCCCGCGGATCCCGCGGACACCGTGCTGACCCGCGACGACATCGCCGGTGACTGCCTGAACTTCTACATGGCCCTTGGCGAGGACGTGCAGCCTGTAGCGCTTGGCGAGTACGCGGACGCGGACAGCGTGGACGCGGAAGTGGCCGGCTACTACGGCTGGGTCTTTGACGGCGAAAAGCTCCTGCTGGCTGACGAAGGAAATCTTCTGAACCTGGAGCGCGAAGCCACCAGAGGCGAGCTTTGCTACACCATCTACATGATGCTCATCGGCGAATAAACCGTTTTCAGGCCGTCCCCGTTTTGCTTTTGCGAAACGGGGACGGTTTCCCTAATTCTTGCCTGTGTTTTTATGCGCACCCGCCGCGCGCGTAGAAATACAGACAAGTATATACAGTGCATGGAGGTATTTTATTTATGAGCCGCATGGGCGACACCATACGTCAAAACCGCACCAAATATGGCCTTACCGAAAAGCAGCTGGCCAAAAAGACCGGCCTTGCTGAAAGCTTTATCAAGGACGTGGAGCAGGGCAGGCGCATCCCCTCCGACGATCAGGCCAGGCGCATCCTGAAGGCCTGCGGCGTGACCGATTCCATGAGTCCCGAGCTGGATACCGCCCAGGAGCCGGAGGTCAAGCTGCGTCCAAAGCCCAGACCCTACATCATCCCCGTGCCGGAAAACGAGCCCGCGCCCACGCCCGCCCAAAGGGAAGCGCAGGCGGAGAGCAACGACGCCTGGCTGGACGCCCTGGGGGGCGTGGTAAAGCGCGTGCCGGTATTGGACAAAAAGGGGCTGGTCATCGATCACATGCTCTTCCCTGTCACAGGAGGCAAGATCGAGGGCGGCGCGCCGGACAAGGTGCTTTTGTATCGCATGGAGGACGATGCGCTGTCGGGCTTTCGCATCCACGCGGGCGATCTGTTGCTCGTCGTGCCCGAAAAAACGCCCGTCGACGACGCGCTGATGCTTTTGGCCGTCAAGGGGCAGCGGGTGGTCAGGCGCGTCAAAAAGCTCGAGGGCTCAAAGCTGATGCTGCAGTCCTACGACCGCGAGCTCAAGATCGACAGCGTCCTCTGGGGCGAGATCCAGGTGCTCGGCCGCTGCGTAAAGCTGATAAGAAGCCTGTGAGGGAGTTAGGAGTTAGGAGTTAGGAGTTAGGAGTTCTGGAAGCTTTGCTTCGCAAAGCTCTGAATAAAGCAGAACGATTCTTTACTCCGGGTAGCGTCACCGCGTGACGCCTTCCTTCAGTCAAAGAAATCGCAGCGCGATTTCCTCCGCCATTCCTAACTCCTGACTCCTGACTCCTAACTTATCCATCCTCCCCTTTAATTCAATCATTATCCCGATCAGGAGGCTACTGCCATGCCCGCAGCAAAGGAAAGCTTTACCGGTAAGATCAATCGCCGCCTGCAAAAAAAGCAGCGCATCATCGCTGTGGCCGCGGGGCGCGAAAAGGCGGATCTGGTGTTCAAAAACGCCACGTACCTGAACGTGTTCTCCAATGAGCTGAGCAAGGGCGACATCGCCGTGGCGGAGGGCCTGGTGGTGGGCATGGGCGAATACTCCGGCCTTCAGGAGGTGGACGTAAGCGGCAAGATCGTCTGCCCCGGCCTGATCGACGCGCATATCCATCTGGAAAGCACGCTGATTTCCCCGCTGGAATTTGCAAAGGCCGTGCTTCCCCACGGCACCACCACCGTCATCACCGATCCCCACGAGATCGCAAACGTCATGGGCACCCACGGCATCGAATACATGATCGAGGCCACCGAGGGGCTGCCGGTGGACGTGCATTTTATGCTGCCCTCCTGCGTGCCGGCGACGCCCCTGGACGAAAGCGGCGCGTGGCTGGACTGGCGCGCGATCGATTCCTTCTACGAGCACGGCCGCGTGCTGGGGCTTGCGGAGATGATGAACTATGTGGGCGTGATCGGCGGCGACAGCGAGGCCATCGAAAAGATCGTGGCCTGTCAGTCCCATCACAAAAAGATCGACGGCCACGCGCCGGGCGTGCGCGGGCTGGATCTGAACGCCTACATCGCCGCGGGCGTGTACTCCGACCACGAGTGCGGCGAGCTGGACGACGCGCTGGAAAAGCTGCGCAAGGGCGAATTCATCATGATCCGCGAGGGCACCGCGGCCAGAAACCTGAACGCGCTGATGCCCCTGCTT
>CADBNW010000165.1 GCA_902796025.1 uncultured Eubacteriales bacterium | reverse complement strand
GGAGCCCCGCCCCACGAAGAGAGACGGGCTTTCGCCAAGATACGCGCAGCCAAGCGCCGCGGCGGCGGTGGTGTTGCCGATGCCCATTTCCCCGACGGCAAGCAGCTTATAGCCCTTTCGCGAAAGCGACCCAACTGCGTCCATGCCGTTTTGCAGCGCATTAAGCGCCTGGGCCTTTGTCATTGCGGGCTCCCGGGTAAAATCCCGCGTGCCGGGGCCGACGCGAAGATCCAGGATCTTTGCAGAGCGGGCCGGGGCCTTCATGCCCATGTCCAGACAGAACACGTCGGTCCTTGCGCAGGCGCACATGAGGTTTATGTTGCTTTGGCCCTCAGCGATCGATTCGGCCACAGCCGTCGTCACCTCGCTGCCCGACTGGGAAACGCCCTGCGCCACCACGCCGTGATCGCCGCAGAACACCAGCGCCGCGCGGGGGAAAAGCGAAACCTCTGCCGTGCCCTGGATCGCCGCGGCGCGGGCGATCATCTCCTCAAAGCGACCAAGGGAGTAAAGGGGCTTGGCCACGCGGGCCCATTTTTCCCGCGCGGCTTTTTCTGCCCCTTCGTCCAGGGGCTTTGGTTCAAAATCGATCGTGGTCATTGAAGCACCAGCGTAAGCAAAAGCAGTATCAGCATAAGTATACCGCTTGAGAAATATAAAAGCAAACAGGTTTTTGTTATATCGCTTTTTTCCGCCGGGCGCAGCGCGTCGCCGATGGTGGGCTTAACGACGGGCTTTCCAAAATACAGGTGCGTGCCGCCAAGCTGGATCCCCAGCGCGCCCGCCGCCGCGGCCTCGCTCCAGGCGCAGTTGGGGCTTAGGTGATTTGCGTGATCGCGCCTTACGGTATCAAGCGCCCTTTTGCCGTCCAGGCGCAATAGATACGCCGACAGCACCATCAAAAGGGCCGTCAGCCGCGCGGGGAGGTAGTTCAGGATATCGTCGAGCCTTGCGCTCGACCAGCCGATGTCCCGGTACTTTTCGTCAAGATAGCCGACCATGGAATCGAGGGTCGAAGCGGCCTTAAAGCCCCAAAGCAGCACCGGTCCCCCGATAAACGCGTACAGCATGGGGGAGATGACGCCGTCTGTGGTGTTTTCGGAAACGGTCTCGACGGTCGCCTTTATCACTTCTTCGCTGGTCAAGGACTGGGTGTCCCGGCCTACGATCCTTGAAACCTGCTTTCGCCCCGCGTCAAGGCCCTCGTCCAGGGCACTGGCTACGCCCCTTGCCTCCTGCACCATGGATCTTGCCGCCAGCCCCAGCCAGTCCAGTAGCGCCATGCCGATAAAGAGGGGCACCCTGCCAAAAAGGCTTAAAAGGTACAGGACCAGCGCGCACGCGCCCATCGCCGTAAAGACGGTCGCGCCCGTTAAAACAAGGGCGCTGCGCCGCAGGTTCCCGCCCCTTGCGCGCAGCCTTTTTTCAAGAAAAGAGATCAGCTTTCCGATGGCGACCACCGGGTGGTAAAGCCAGGCGGGATCGCCAAACAGCAGATCCAGTATCCAGCCCGCAAAAAGCGCAGGGCCAAAAAGCTCCCACATCGCCTTACACCTCGCCCCGAACGATTTTGTAGACCTGTTCCATGTCCACGCTTGCGCGCACGATGTCCGCAAGGCGGTCAAATTCCTTTTCGCGGAACTGCGCCATGGTCTGAACGGGCGCCTTGGGCGCGCTGCCCTTAAGCCGCGCCCTGAGCAGGGAAAAGAACTGCCCGTCGTCAAACAGCCCGTGCAGGTGCGTGCCAAGGACGTTGCCAGAGCTGTTCCTAACGCCGTCCACGCGCCCGCCGATCTCAAGCCACGGGATCGCGTCCGGGCCGAAAACGCACTGCCCGGCGTGGATCTCGTATCCGTCGATCAAAAGCCCGTCCGCGCCTGGCAGCCAATCGTCCTTTGCCAATACGCGTCCCCGGCTTTGGCGGGTCAGCTTTTCGCCCTGAAAGGTGATCTCCATATCCAATAGCCCAAGCCCCGCCGCCTCCGGCGCGCGGGATTCCACGTGTCCGGGATCCTTAAGCCTGTTGCCAAGCATCTGATACCCGCCGCACACGCCGAGCAAAAGCCCGCCCCTTCGGGCGTAGCGCACGATGTCCGCGTCCAGTCCGCTTCTTCGTAAGGACAAAAGATCCTCTATGGTGTTTTTCGTGCCGGGCAGGATGACGATATCCGCCTGCCCGATTTCGCCGGGGCGCGTCACATACCTTACGCGCGCGCCGCTTTGCAGGGTGAGGGCCTGAAAATCCGTGAAGTTTGAGATGTGGTCAAGCTTTATCACCGCGACGTCCACGTCGCCCTTTCCCTGCGCCTCGTGAAAGCGCCGGGTCACGCTGTCCTCGTCCTCAAGCTCCACGTCCATCCACGGGATGACGCCAAGCACCGGCACGCCGATCTTATCCTCCAGCATCCTAAGCCCCGGCTCCAGGATCTTGACGTCGCCCCGGAATTTGTTGATCAATACGCCCTTTACCCGCGCGCGCTCCTCCGGGGTCAAAAGCATCACGGTGCCAAGCAGCGAAGCAAACACCCCGCCAAGGTCGATGTCGCCGACCAGCAAGACCGGCGCGTCTGCGGCCTTTGCCATGGACATATTTACGATGTCGCCCTCGCGCAGGTTGATCTCCGCCGGGCTGCCCGCGCCCTCGATCACGATAAGGTCGTATTGGGCTTCCAGCCGCTCGTAGGTTGCTTTGATCCTCTGGCGAAGCTCGGGCTTGTATTTATGGTACTCCATCGCCGTCATGCTGCCAAGCACGTGCCCGTCCACGATCACCTGCGAGCGGCGGTCTCCGGTGGGCTTCAGAAGCACCGGATTCATGCTGACGTCCGGCTCCACGCCCGCCGCCTGCGCCTGGGTGACCTGCGCCCGCCCCATCTCGCGCCCGTCCCGGGTCACAAAGGAGTTGAGCGCCATGTTCTGGGCCTTGAAGGGCGCAACGCGCAGCCCGTCCTGCTTGAAGATGCGAAGAAACGCCGCGCACAGCACGCTTTTGCCGACGCTGGACGCCGTGCCCTGGATCATAAGAGATTTTCCGCGCATAACTATGCCTCCCTGGGTCTGTCGATCATGATCACGTGTATGCCTCTTGCAAGCGCAGGAAGCACCTTTTCGTCTACGCCCCCCGCGGGGCCGGAATCCTTGCTTACCATGGCGCTTATGTGCAGCTGCTCGTAAAGGGCCGCGTTCAATTCCGCCGAAAACGGCCCCTGCATGGCGATGATGTGGCTTGGCTCGATGCCGGCGCTTTCGCACCTTTGAAGCGCGTCCATCGTTGGCAGCACCCGCACCCACAGGCGGGAGGGATCGACGCATGCGGTGTAGTCGGGCAAAGTATGGCTGCCGGTCGTAAGCAGCGCGTTTCCCTCCGTAAGGCTGAGAGCATTTGCCGCTTCTTTGGAATCGCTTACGTGCTCCACGTCGTCCCACCAGGGGTGCGCGCCCGCCTCCCGCTTGAGGCGAAGGTATTTGGTATTTGTCTTATCGCAGCAGGCGCGGATCGTTTCGGTCGCTCTCACGGCAAAGGGGTGGGTGGCGTCGATCACCAGCTCAGGGCGCAGCTCACCCATCAGGCGCAGCATGCCCTCCTTGTCCAGCGCGCCCACGCGGCAGTCGATGTCCTCCGGTAGCAGGCGGCGCGCGTAGGATGTGGTCACGCAGACGCATACGCTTTTGCCCTGCGCCGCAAGGCGCAGCGCTTCCCTGCGGCCCTCGCTGGTGCCGCCAAAGATCAGGATCTCAGACATTTTTTCAGTTCCTCTATGAGAATCAGGTTTTCCTCGTCCGTCTTTACGGCAAGGCGCAAAAAGCGGCCTGCAAGGCCGAAGGAGGCGCACGAGCGCACAAGGATGCCCCGCGCTTTCAGCGTTTCTGCGATCTCTTGCATGTCGCGTCCGAAATCGCACAGCAGAAAATTGGCCTTGGAGGGCAGGGGCTTTGCGCCAAGAAGGGTTAGAGCCTCTGCAAAACGCTCCCGCCTGAGGGCGTTTTGCTCAGCGTCCTTTCGCATCTCCAAAAGATGCTCCGGCAGGCAGGCGGCGATCTCCACCGCGCCGGAGGATAGGCTCCAGGGTACGAGCATTTTTTCCATCCGGGAGATCAGATCACCAGAAGCGCAGAGATAGCCCAGCCGGACGCCCGGCGCGCCAAGGATCTTGGTAAGCGAGCCTGCGACGAGCAGGCTGTCCGAAGCGCTTTTTCGCAGGGAATACTCCGGGCAAAAGTCGATGAACGCTTCGTCCACCAGCGTGCGCGCGCCCGCGCTTTCGGCCCTTTTGGCCAAAAGCAAAACCTCCTCCCGGCTGCGCGCGGCCCCGGTCGGGTTATTGGGATTGCAGATGGCCAGCGTGTCGCCGGACTTAGGCGCATCGCTGAGGAAGCCAAGGGATCTTCCATGCGCCCGGGCGCGCAGCGTGTATTCCGAAAAGGTGACTTTGTCCGTAAGCACCCGCCCCGCGTCCAGCCCCAGCGCAAGGTCGATGGCCGCTGCGCCGCCGGGCGTGGGCAGGATCCGCTCCGGCTCAACGCCCGCGTAGGCGGCAAGCCCCGCGCGGGCGCGCTTCATGTCGGGGTCCGGATAGTAGCGCGCGCGCTCCACGCCCGCAAGCAGCGCCCGCTTTACCCACTCCGGCAGGCCCTCGGGGCGAAGGTTTGCGGAAAAATCCAACCAGGCCTCCGGCCTGTCCCCCTGCCATACGTTTCCGCCGTGCGTCACAAAAAGAACCTCCGGGTCAGCGCCGGGTCAAAGGCGAAGAAGCTGTGCGCGAAGGCCGCCAGGGTGCGGTTTTTGCTGTAGCCGCACTCCCACGCGCTTTCGGGCGCGCTGGCCTTGCTTACCCGGTAGCACAGATGCGCCCCCGCAAGGGGCGTGCTCTTTGCGTGATGGAATTCGTGCGCGGGAAAGCACAGGCCCGTTTCGTCCTGCACGCGCACGTAGCCAAAGCGCTGCAGGCGCGTCGTCATTTCGCATTCCAGGGGCAAAAAGCCGACCATCGGCAGACCGTCGATCGCCTTACCAAGGTACATAAGCCCTCCGCACTCCGCGTAGCACTTAAGCCCGTCCGACAGCGCTTCACAGATGCTTTTGCGCATGGATAAGTTAGCGCTCAGCTCTTCTTTGAACATCTCCGGATAGCCGCCGCCGATATAGAGGGCGTCAAGGCCCTCCGGCAGGCGCGTATCCGACAGCGGGGAAAAGAAGATGAGCTTGGCGCCCGCCCGGCTAAGCGCGTCAAGGTTTTCCTGATAGTAAAAGTGGAACGCCTTGTCCAGGGCTACGCCGATGCGCTTGTTGGTAAGCCCCGGAAGCGCTGGCGGGGCGGGGGCCTGGATCTTGCGCGCCGTTTTGGCAAGCGCCAGTATCCCGTCCATGTCCAGCGTCTCAAGGGCGCTTTGCGAAGCCTCGAAGAGGCGTTTATGCAGGTTTTCGGTTTCCTCCGCGGGCACAAGGCCAAGGTGGCGGCTTGGAAGTTCGATCTCAGCCTGCTTTGCGATATAGCCAAGGCACTTTGCCGCTGTATAGCGCTCCACCGCCTGCTTTACCAGCTGGTAGTGCCTTTCCCCGGACGCGCGGTTTACGATGACGCCGGCGATCTTGCTGTCGCTGACCAGGCTCATAAAGCCCTTGACCGTGGCCGCCACGCTGACCGCGCCGCCGGAGGCGTCCACGATCAAAACGACCGGGGTGTCCGTAAGGCGCGCAAGGTCGTAGCTGGAGCAGGCAAAGTCCGTCCCGCCAAGGCCGTCGTAATAGCCCATCACGCCTTCGATCACGGTGATGTCCCGCCCGTTTTGCAAGGGCAAAAGCAGGGCGTCCTCCGGCATGAGCCAGCGGTCGAGGTTATAGCAGGGATAGCCGCACACCGCCTTGTGAAAGCCGGGGTCGATGTAGTCCGGCCCCGCCTTGCAGGGCGCGACCGTAAGCCCCTTTTGGGTCAGAGCGCTAAGCAGCAGCATCGTCACGGTGGTCTTTCCGCAGCCGCTGCCGGTGCCTGCCAGCATAAGCCTCACGGGCGCACCCCCCCGATGCCGTACATCAGCGCGTTTACGATGGCCGCGGCCACGTTGCTGCCGCCCCGCCGCCCCAGCGCCACGATGCAGTCGAGCCCGCTGTCCCACAGGCGCTGCTTTGCCTCCACCACGTTTACAAAGCCCACGGGCACGCCGATCACGGCAAGGTCGTCGGGCTTTTTTTCCATCTCCAGCAGCGGGAACAAAAAGGTGGGCGCGTTTCCGCAGACCAAAAGCTTTGGCCCGGTAAGCTTAAGCGCCCGCTCCATGGAGACGCTTGCGCGGGTCACCTGGCGAAGACGGGCCTCGCGCGCAACGTCCTCGTCGGCCATCAGGCAAAGGGCTTTTGCGTCAAGCTTTTTAAGCGCCGCTTTGCTGATCCCGGCAAGCGCAATATTGGTGTCTGTGATCACGGTCGCGCCGCCTGACAGCATGCTTCGCATGCGCCCAACGACGCCCGGCGTAAAGTGAAGGCTTTCGGCAAAGGAAAAATCCGCCGTTGCGTGGATGACCCGCTTTACGATGGGCTTTATTTCCTCGTCCAGCGCTACCGTGAGCTCGCTTTCGATGATCTCCATGCTGCGGCGCTCGATGTCCTCCGGCTTCATTACCATTCCACCCCCTTGCGCGCGCTAAGGCCCTCCGACGTGAAGGGATGCTTTTCCGCCTGGATGCGGCTTACGTAGTCCGCCATGTCGGTCAGCCACCTAGGCGCGTCCCGCCCCGTGCACGCGACCTCGGAAAACTCAAGCGCCGTAAGGATGAGCTGCTTTGCGCCCTCCTCCTCCAGCATCCCGTATTTCAGGGCCACGTTCACTTCGTCAAACACGCATAACTGTGGTTTGAAGCTGGTGATCTCGCTTAAGAGCCTTGCGGCGAATTCGCTTTGCTCCCGCTTTGCCTCTTCCTTTTCGCTTTCGCTCATGCGAAAGACGAATTTTTTCATGGGCGGCGCGGTAAGGATGTGCGCGTTTTCAAATCTCTGCAGGGCCTTCAATTCGCCCGAGATGCCGTTTTTCATAAACTGCGCCACCAGCACGCGGTTTCCATGCCCCAGGGAGCGCAGCGCAAGTCCCATCGCGGCGGTGGTTTTGCCCTTGCCCTCGCCCGTGTACACGTGCAGTTTGTTATCCATTTTGATCCTCTCCGTCATTCGTTATCGTATTTGCCGATGGGATAGCCCGCGCCGTCCAGCATAAGCGCGCTTACGCGCAGCTTCCCGTGGGCTCTGGCGGCGGCGTAAAAGCAGGCCCTTTTGCACAGAAGCAACCACACGTCCCCGTAGCCCGCCGAGGCGATGTCCGGGATCAGCCCGTCCAGGGTGGTCGCCTCCATCACCTTTTGCAAAAGGTCCCCCGGCGCGCCCATCAGGGCCAGCGCTGCGCACAGGTTTTCCCGCCGCCCGTCGCCGTATTTGCTGTGGGTCTGCATGCAGCCGCCGGAAACCTTTGCAAGCTTTCCCGGCTGCCCGGCCAAAAGAACGCTTTCAAAGCCCAGCGCCTCTGCTTCGTCCAGCGCCTCGCCCACGAAATTGCTGATCACCACGCAATCCTCCCCGGGGCAAAGGCGCTTTAGCGCCTGCTCGCCCTGCGCGCCGAACACGAAGGCCACGCGCGTTTTGCCAAGGGCGCGTAGCATGCGCATTTCAAGCCGGATCGTCTCGACCAGCGCCTCCTCGCTCATCGGGTGCACGACGCCCGTCGTGCCCAGCACCGAAAGCCCGCACTCTACGCCCAGGCGTGGATTAAAGGTCTTTTGCGCCAGCTCCCGCCCGCCGGTGATGCCCACGGTGACGCTGGCGGCGCGCGCGCCAAGCACGCTTCGCACGGCCTCTATGATCATTTGCCTTGGCACGGGGTTGATCGCGGCCTCCCCGGGGGGAAGCTTTAAGCCGGGCCTTGTGATGACGCCAACACCCTCACCCGCTACAAAGCGGATGTCGCCCTCGTTTTCAACGGGCACGACCTCCGCCCAGACCTCGCAGCCGTTCGTCACGTCCGGATCGTCGCCGCTGTCCTTGTACACGGCGCAGCGATACGGCCCAAGCGCATGGATGCGCGGGGCGTAAGTCTTGCCCTCCGGGACGGTAAGACGTACCGCCTCCGGGCACGCGCCGTCCCTTTGCCAAAGGCAGGAGGCCAGCGCGCAGGCGGCGGCGCAGCTGCCGGTGGTAAAGCCCTCTCTTAGCTGCTTCATCCGTCCATCTCCCCGGCAAGGGCGAGGGTAAGCCCCTCGCTTACGGTCTTTCCGATCAAAAGACGCCCGCCCGCCATCGCCGCCGCGCGCTCGCAGACGTTGCCGACGCCGACCGTCCTTTCCACAAAGTCGCTGTGGGCAAAGACGCCGGGCAGGGCCTTTAATTCCTCTGCGCTGTAGGTCAGAAGCGGCAGGCGGTACTTTTCGCAAAAGCGCAAAAAGGCAGCTTCGTTTTGCTTAAGGTCTATCGTGGCAAGCGCCCTTACGGACAAAAGGGAGACGCCGTTTTTGTCTAAAAACTCCCTTACTCGCTCTTCAAACAGGCTTTCGTCCAGCCCTTTTTTGCAGCCCGCGCCAAGCGCCAGCGTGCGGGGACGAAGGGTAAGGGTCACGGGGAAGGGGGGCTTTATCGTTCTTTCGCTTATGGCGACGCCAATGCGCTGACCCGCAAGCAGCGCGCCGGAGACCTGCTTGATGGCCCCCGGATTTTCGATGGCGCAATCGTTTTTGACCGCCCACACGTCGATTGCGGGAAGCCCCCTAAGATCCGTCGCGGTAGTTATGACGGGACTTGCGCCGGTTCTGGCGGCGATATCCAGCGCCAGCTCGTTTGCGCCCCCGACGTGCCCGGAAAGAAGGGGGATCACGTGCCGGCCCATTTCGTCCATCACTATCACCGCGGGGTCGCTGAGCTTGTCTTTGACATAGGGCGCGATGGCGCGCACGGCGATGCCGCAGGCCCCGATGTACAATAGCGCGTCGCTTGAAGCAAAGTGCTCCTGCGTCCACTTTTTTACCGGGACGCCGCGCTCTACCGGAAAGCCCAGCTTCTCCTCCCAGGCCTGTCCCGCCTGGGTAAAGGCAATGGCGCGCACGATCATTTTTCCGCCTCCCGATAGCCGTGGGAAAAGCCGGGGTCGTAGAGCCTTGAGCGCTCCACCCCGCCCTTTAGAAAATCACCCACCAGCACCAAAGCGGTCTTTGTGATGTGCTGCGCCTTTTCAGAAATGTCGCAAAGCGACCCTCTCACGATCTCCTCGTCGGGCCAGGAGGCCTTGTAAACCACCGCCGCCGGGGTGTCAGGGGGATAGCCGCCCTCGATCAGCTCCCGGCAAAGGTCCTTTAGCATCCCCGCGCTTAAAAACAGCACCATGGACGCGCCGTGGGACGCAAGGGAGGGGATGCTCTCCTTTTCCGGCACCGCCGTGCGCCCGGCCCGGCGGCTTATGATCACGCTCTGGCTCACGCCCGGCGGGGTGAATTCCGCCTTCAGCGCCGCGGCCGCCGCGCTCATGGAGCTTACGCCCGGCACGATCTGGTAGGCGCGCCCTCTTTCGTCAAGCAAACGCATCTGCTCTGCGATAGCGCCGTAGAGGGAGGGGTCGCCCGTGTGCAGGCGGACCACCGTTTCGTCCTCCCGGCGCGCGCACAGTAAGGCGATGATTTCTTCAAGGGTAAGGCGCGCGCTGTCCACCTTCTCGCAATCCGGGCGGCAATATTCAAGCAGGGCGGGGTTTACCAGCGACCCTACGTAGACGACAAGGGACGCCTCTTCCAAAAGCCGCTTGCCCTTTACGGTGATCAGCTCCACATCGCCAGAGCCAGCGCCCACAAAATAGATCATGCGTTTCCTCCAAGATCTGCCGCAAACACCGTGACGGGGTTTTGGGCCCTTCGCATGTGATAGGAGCCAAGCTTTTCCAGGCGGCTTGCGCAAAGCTGCACCGCCGAAAAGCCGGGCAGAGGACTTAGAAGCTCAAACAGCGTCTGTTCCGTTTCAAGGGTCACGGCGGTGGCGCAAAGCCTTATGGGGGCGTTTAGCCCCTTGAGCAATGCTATGATCGCCTCTGTTTCGCGTCCCGTCCCGCCCAGGAACACGTGGGTGGGCGCGGGCAGATCGCAAAGCGCCCCCGGGGCATCCCCGCGCACGAGGCTTAGGTTCATTAGCCCAAAATGCCGGGCGTTTTGCTGTATCAGCTCCTGCGCCTCCCCATCGCGCTCGATGGCGTACACGCTTCCAAGCGGGCAGCAAAGCGCCATCTCCACGCTCACGCTGCCCGTGCCCGCGCCTATGTCCCAGCAAACGGCCCCAGGCGTAAGGCGAAGGGCGCTTATTATCTGTGCGCGGATCTCCCGCTTGGTCATGGGGGTCTTTCCCCGGATAAAGCACTCGTCCTCAAAGCCGAAGCTGGGCGCATAGGGCACTGGCGCGTCGTTTTCGATCAGCGCGCAGCTTAGGGTGTCGTAGGCGCGCTCCTCGTAAGGAGCAATATGCTCGTCGGGGTGGCTCAGGCGCTCGCCGATACAGAGCCTAAGCGCCTCAAGGCCGCCCTCGTCAAGCGCGCCCTTTACCCAGGCGGGGTCTCTTTCGCCGTCCAAAAGCACGAACACAAGGGCGTTCGTGCGCGCGGCAAAGCAAAGCGCCGCGGGGGTCAAGTCCCGCCCGTGGGCGGAGAGCACGCGCGCGTCCTGCCAGGGCGTCCCAAGCCGGGCGCAGAGGTATTGCAGGCTGCTGACGCCAGGGATCACGTTTAAGGCCTGCGCGCCAAAGCGCCTTTTCAAAACGCCCAGCATGCTGTATAGCCCCGCGTCGCCGCTTACGATCACGGCGGCCCTTTGCCCCTGATCATACAGCGCTTCGATTTTGTCAAGCGCCGCCCCAAGCGGCGTTATGCTGTAAAAAACGGCGCTATCTTCTGCAAGGGCCCTGTAGCGCTCCGCGCCAAAGACGTGTTTTGCCGCTAAAAGCGCCTGCCTTGCGGCCTGGGTCAAGAGCGAAAGATCCCCCGGACCCGCGCTGATAATGTCAATCAAGTTCATCTGCTTCCTTTATGATGCGCAGGCCTTCCCCGGCCGCGCGGGACAAAAGCGCCGCGTTTGGGCGGTTGAGCGCGCCGGTCGGCGTCCCTGCATCCAGCAGGCAGCCGCAGTTTCTGGCTTCGTCAAGCGCCGCCTCCAGATGGGCTTTTCCCATCTCTTCAAAGGCGGGCACGCTTACGACCCGATTGCCAAGCGCTTTTGCCACCTCAAACTCCCTGTCGTTTTCAAACAAAACGCCCGCGGAAAAGGACACCCGCCTTCGCTGCAGCGCCCGGTAGTGGCGAATGCCAAAGCCCGCGCCGCCAACGACGAAGACGCGGGAGGGCCCCTCGGGGCGCTTTAGCTCAACGCTGCCCCTGCTGCAAAGATAGCAGCCGTCTTGAAGGCCGTAGAGCTGCTTTATATACGCGTCTGTAAACACCGTCTGGGGCGGGCCGTAGGCGGAGATCACGTCGCCTTTTACGCACATCACGAAATCGCTGATCTTTTCCGCAAGGTCGATCTCGTGCAGGGACAATACCACGGTCAGGCGGTTTTGCCGCGCCTCCTGCTGCAAAATGTCCAATAGCTCTATTTTGTAGCGGATGTCCAGAAAGCTCGTGGGCTCGTCCAGCACCAGCACCTCCGGCTCCTGGCACAGGGCCCGGGCCAGAAGCACCCGCTGGCGCTGCCCGTCGGAGAGAAGGGTAAAGTCCCTTTCGGAAAGCTCCAGGGCGTGCACCCGCTCCAGGGTCCTGTACACGATCTCGCGGTCGCGCTGGCTCAAGGCGCCAAAGCGTCCGGTGTGGGGGTAGCGCCCCATGGCGGCCACCTCGAAGCAGCTCATCATCTCCGGCTGCACGCGCTGGGTGAGCACCACGGCAAGGCGCTTTGCAAAAAGCGCCTGCGGGTAGGCGGAAATCTCCCGCCCGTCAAGATAGGCCGTGCCCGCGATGCGGGACAGCTGCCTTGTGATGGTCTTCAGGATCGTGCTTTTGCCCGCGCCGTTTGGGCCGATCAGCGTAAGGATGCTGCCCCGCGGCAGCGAAAAGCCAATGTCCCGGATCAGCGCCCTGCCCCGGTATCCGACCGACAGGCCCTGGACGTCCAGTACGAAATCAGGAGTCAAGCTCTCTCCTCCTTTGCCGCTGCAGCATCAGCATTATCACGACCGGCGCGCCAAAGACCGCTGTCACGGTGCTTATCGCAAGCTCGCTTGGCGCAAACAGCGTCCGCGCCAGCAGGTCGGAATACATGCAAAACGCCCCGCCCAGCAAAAACGAACCGGGGATCACGATCTGGGGCTTTGCCGTGCCAAACAACAGCTTCGTAAGGTGCGGGACCGCCACCCCCACAAAGGAGATGGGGCCGCTTAGCGCGGTGACGGAGGCGCTTAAGAGGCTGCTTAAACCGATCAGCAGCACGCGGAAGCGCTTTACGTTTACGCCCATGCTCTGGGCGTAGGCCTCGCCCAGCTGGTAGGCGGAGATCGGCTTGCACAGTAAAAACGAGCCCGCGGCGGCAAGCAAAATGACCGCGGAGGCGACGTGCAGGTTTTTCCAGCTCACGGCGGAAAAGCTGCCCATGGACCAGTCGTGCAGGTTTGCGACGTTGGCGTCGTCTGCAAACTGCACAAGAAAGTCCGTCGCTGCGGTGCAGACGCTGCCGATCATGATGCCGATGATAAGCAGCGCCGTCATGCTTTTGACCCTTCGGGCAAACAAAAGCACAAAGCCCGTAACGAGCATGGAGCCGATAAAGGCCGACGCCATGATCACCCAAAAAGGCACGCCCGAAAAGCGCCGCAAAACGAAGATCATCGCTACGCCCACCAGCAGCTTTGCGCCGTTTGAAATGCCAAGCACGTACGGCCCCGCGATGGGGTTGCGAAAGAAGTTCTGCAGCAGGTAGCCCGATACACCAAGAGCTCCGCCAAGCACCGCCGCGGCCAGCAGGCGGGGAAGGCGGAGCTTCCAGATGACGTTTGCCTCGCGGCCCTGGTCGCGGCCCCCCGAAAGGATGATCCTTGCGATCTCGCCCTGGGGAATGTGCAGGCTGCCGGTGTTTACGTTCAAAACCACGCCGAGCCAGAACGCAAACACCAGCAGCGCAAACATCAAAACCGTTCGGGCGGTTCTGACGGAGCGCTTCATGAAAGCTTGAACAGGTAAGTAAAGCGCGTCACGCTCTCGTCCTCGTTGGTCAGCATTTTGTTCATGTCAAGGATCATCGCGCCAAGGGTATCGTTGATCTGGAAGTAGTCGGGCGTGGTGAACCAGACGTTCCCATCCTTTACGGCCTTAAAGTCCTTCAGGATCGGGCTTCTCTCCAGGAAAGCCTCCATGGTCTCGGGCTTTCCGCCCATGCTCCAGATGTAGATGATGTAGTCGGCTTCGCCCGCGGCCACGTAGAACTCCTCCGGGCTCACCTTCTGGGTGCCGCTCTTTTCGGGGTTGAGCTCAGGCATCGCGTACACGCCGCCTGCAAGCTCGAGCATCTTGGCCATGTAGTCGCCGGCGTTACGGGTGTAGAGGTCGCCCTTTGAGGTGATGTAGAACATCGCAACGGTCTTGCCGGTGGACTTTGCGCCGATGGAATCCACCAGGGCCTTCTGGGCCTCGTAATGGGCCTGGGCCTCCGCCTGCCGATCAAGCAGCACGCCGTAGAGCTTTACCCACTCCATGCGCGCCAGGGGATGCTTTTCATAGGTGGAGGTGTCGCGCATATAGGGGATGTTCAGCTCCTTCAGCTTTTCCGCGACGTCCGGCACGCTGTCCAGCATCGTGGAGAACACGCTGAAGGACGGGGGATTTGCTACCAGGTACTCAAAGTCCGGGGCCTTGTAGCTGCCGATGTAGGTCATCTTGCCCTCGTCCATGGCCTTTTTTACGTCCTCGATGTACCAGCCGTCGTAGTCCTGCGTGGTCATGGTGACCTTGTCCAGCGCGCCGATGGCGTTGATGAGGCTGGTGGTCGGGGTGGAGGAGATCAGAAGGTTGTCAAGCGGCTGCTGAAGGATGACGATGTCCTCGTCCAGTCCCTCGGGGACGCCTGCGCCCTCGGGCACGGTCAGAAAGCGCGCGCCGTCAGAGTTGGTGATGAGGCTGTAGCCGCCTTCGCAGAAGTCCACGCGGAACTGGGTGGCGTATTCAAGCTCCAATTGGCCGTTTATCGTAAGGCCTGCGGGAGCTTCTTCGGCAAGCGCCAGCGCGCACACCAGCGCCAGAACCATAAAAAACGCAAGGGAAAGGAAACGCTTCATGGGGGTATCCTCCTGAAAAAATATTTATCTCCAGGGCATACGATACCACAGGCAGAGCCTTCCTTTCCCTTGCGCAGGGCCTTTGCCGCACAGGAAAAAGCCGTTCGATCCAAAACCGAACCATACAGCCGAGCACCGCTTTTCTCACACGCCCAGGAAACCGGTCTCACAAACGCATGCGGCAGGTCTCCTGGCTGAGGACGCGGAAATCGCTTTCCCGCGGACGCGCCTTCTCAAGCATCGCTCAATGGCTTTTGCGCCCGCCATCCCATCACAGTAATGGCTGTTGCTCCGGATTTGCACCGGCTTCCCTTTTCACCCGAACCAGACCCCTTAGGGCCCACGGGCACCGCAAACGCGTATTTTGTTGTCGTATGTATTGTAGCACAGCCCGCCGCGTCCGGGCGTTATCTTTTGTTTAACTTTCTCGCGGCGGCCTGCAAAAAAACTCCCCGCGCGCGATTGATTCAGGGTGCGGGGGATGGTAAAATAAAGGTACGGGGCTGTTCGGGCCGCTGCCGGAACACCGCCTTTGACACGCTTTTATTGAGACAATTTCGGCAAGAGCCTGAAGGGGGAAAACAGCGATGGATCTGGATTTGCGCCAGCTGCCCTACAGCGCAAGGGGATCGTTCCTTGCGGTCTCGTTCCTGGGGGAAAACTGGCTTGGACAGGGCAACGCGGAAGGACTTTATCTGCGCACGCTGCGGGGGGCCGCAGGGCGCCCGCTGGTCGCGCGCATCCTGCCCGGGCGCGGGGAGGCCGCGCTTGAGAAGGGGCTTTTGCAGGGCGCGGCGCTTTCGGTAGGGGAAAAAGATGGCAGGCTTGAATTGTGCTTTGCAGACGAAGATACGCTGCTGCTCCGGGGCGGTGCGGGGGCGGAGGTGACGCTGGACTTTCTCACAAATACCAGCCCCTTCGATTACCTCTGTCCGCTTGCGCCCCAAAAGGACGGCCTTCTGCTTGCAAACTGCTACAAAAACGCAAGCCGCTATCTGCTTTCGGCGCAAAAGGGAAAACTGACGCTTGAGCAAAAGTGGAACGGCAAAAGCGCAGAGCATTCGCTTTTGCGCGTCACGGGACAGGACGGCTTTGTGCTTTCGATCACGGAGCTTCAGCCAAGCTGGGACGGGCAGGCAAAAGAGTTCGATTTTGACGCGGCCCGGGACAAGATGGACGCTTCGCTTTCCGCCTTTCTTGCCGCCCTGCCCTCCTGCCCGCAGGCCCGTCGCGCCCAGGCGGAAAAGGCGGGCTACCTTATGTGGGAGAGCGTCGTGCACAGCGGCAGGAACCTGCCCCGCGAGGCCATGCTGATGTCCAAAAACTGGATGAAGAAGGTCTGGAGCTGGGATCACTGCTTTAACGCCATCGCGCTTAGCCATCATCAGCCCGCCCTTGCCTGGGATCAGTTTATGATCCTGTTCGACTGCCAGGCCGAAAACGGCCAGCTGCCCGACGCCATCCACGACGCGGGCGCGGAGTGGAACTTCTGTAAGCCCCCCATACACGGCTGGGCGCTTTTAAGGATGATGGAGCACATGCATTTAAGGCGCGAGCAGATGCAGGCGGCTTATATGCGCCTTGCGCGCTGGACGGATTGGTGGCTAAGCTCAAGGGACGCAGACGGGGACGGGCTTTGCGAGTATTTCCACGGCAACGATTCCGGCTGGGACAATTCCACGGTGTTCCACGTGCTTCCCCCGGTCACCTCGCCGGATCTTCAGGCGTTTTTGATTTTGCAGATGGACGTGCTTTCGCTGCTTGCAAGGGAGCTTGGAAACGGGGCGGAGGCGGAAAGCTGGCGCGCGCGCTCCGAAGCGCTGCTTACGCGCACTCTTGACCGGCTCTTTATAGACGGCCTTCCCGTCGCGCGCGCAATGGATGGAAGCGTCATCCATTCGCAAAGCCTTCTGCCCTACATCAGCCTGATCCTTGGAAAGCGGCTTCCCGAACGCATCCGAAGCGCAATGCTTGAAAAGCTTTCGGGGGACGAATTCCAAACCGCTCACGGCTTTGCGACCGAATCGCCGCTTAGCCCCCTCTACGTTTCCGACGGCTACTGGCGCGGCCCCATCTGGGCGCCCGCGACCCTGTTGATGGTGGACGCCCTTTTCGCCTGCGGGGCCGAGGCGCTTGCAAAACAGACGGCAGGGCGCTTTACAAAGATGTGCGAGATAAGCGGCTTTGCGGAAAACTTTGACGCCGTAACGGGCGCGGGCCTGCGAGACCTTGCCTACAGCTGGACGGCCAGCGTCTATCTGATCCTGGCGCACGAATACCTTTAGCGGCGAAAAGGGAAAGGAGTCTGAGGCATGGTCGAATTCAAGCACAAATTGCCCGCGATGAAAATCGACGGCGTGCACTATAACGGCACCTACAACAATCGGGAGCTGGGCTTTCCCTCCATCCTCACCACGACGGATCCAAAGCTCGGGCTGTTTTTGCACGGCCTGCGCACGAACATCTACGCCGACCGCTCGCTGGTGTTTGTGGACGGCAGGATCCTGATGACCGACAAAAACTGGATCCGCGATCACGTGCATGTGATGAAGGCCATGCGCCACTGGGAATACGACCTCAAATCCTTTCTGAACTTCATCATCGAGACCCAGCGGGCGGACGGCCAGTATTACGAAATGCTCAAGCAGCTGGACGACAGGCATTGGAGCTTTGTGGGCGAGGACTGCCGCGTTTTCTATCCGGAGGACAACCTCGCCCTCGTGCGCCTGGAGCTGGAGGCGGACATCGAATATTTGGTGGTAGAGGGCGCGGTGTACCTTTACAAAACCACCGGGGACGACGACTGGCTTCAATGGGCCCTGCCAAGGCTTGAAAAGGGCATCGACTATGTAACCAGCGACCCCAAACGCTGGGACGCGCAGCGCGGGCTTGTAAAGCGCGCCTTCACCGTGGACACCTGGGACTTTACGCCCAGGCCGGACGGCGACGTCAACCGAAGGATCGAAGACGACACCCCCATGTCCATCATGCACGGGGACAACTCCGGCGTGTATCAGGCCATGCGGCTCCTGGCCTGGCTGAACCGCCGTTTGGGAAATGAGGACCGGGCCGCGCAGTGGGAAAGCCGGGCTGGCGAATTACGCAAAAACATCTTTCGGTTTCTTTGGAACGGGTGCTTCTTTATCCATCAATTGCACTTGAATCACGAGGGGCTGGACGACAGGGAGGAAGAGCGCCTGTCCCTTTCCAACACCTACGACATAAACCGCGGGCTTACCGATACGCAGCAATCGCGCTCCATCATCGCCGAATACATCGCCCGGCGCGGGCGCACGCAGTGCTTTTCCGAGTGGTTCACCGTCGATCCGCCCTACGAAAAATTTCTGATCTATCCAAAGGGCCGCTACATAAATGGCGCGATCTCGCCCTTTACGGCGGGCGAACTGGCCAAGGCCGCCTTCAATAACGGCTACGAGGAATACGGCTGGGACATCGTACAGCGCTTCATGCAGCTTTGGGAGCGGGACGGCACGGTGTACTTTTTGTATGATACCGATTCCGCGCCCCAGCCCCAGAACGGCCCGAGCGCCTGGGGCGCGGCGGCGATGATCAGCGCCGTGGACGAGGGCCTGGCCGGCATCACAGACCTTGGCGTAAACTATGACGAGATCGCATTTGCCCCCAGATTTCCCGTCACCTGCTATACGGAGCTTCGCTACCTGACAGGCTACGAGGTAAGCAAGACGCTCGTGGACGTGCGCTACATCCTTACGGACGAGGGCATGCGCTACGACGTGCTCTCCCCGGCCAGAAGGATCCGCGCCCACATCCTCCTGCCGAAGGGAAGAAGCTTTAAGCGCCTGCTCATAAACGGGCGCGAGGCCGCCTTTGAAACGGAAACGGTGGGGCAGTCCCGCTACGTAAACGCCCAGACCCCGGCGGACGGCCGGGTGAGCTTTATCCTTGAGTAGCTGCGCTTTGTCTTCGTGGAGCGGTGAAATGGGGAAAAGGGCATCAGATGCCTGGATCGCACGAGGAAGCGGCCTGCCTGCTCTGCCGTACCTTTAGGGTACGCAAGTAGGCCTTCTGCCCGGCGGTGATCCTAAGCTTTCGATGCTTTTCTGGATCGCCTTGTTGTGCACCCGATCGGCCAGTCGCCTTTTTTCCAGATAGGGCAAAACAAGCTCATACTGCTTTGCCAGAGCAGTTGCAAAATACCAGGCGATCATCATGTTGATGTAGTATTCCTCTGACCTGATCTGTGCGACCGCGTCAGCGTACTTCGGTTCAAAACGCTCGTCCAGAAAATGCTGCATCAGCATGCCTATGGCAAACCTGACCGTATAGGTCTTATCTGACTTTATCCAATGCTGGATGTATGGAAGCAGCTTTTCCGGCTCCTTTTTGAAGGCTTTTGGAGAAAGCTGGTCGCAGGTCGCCCAATTGTCGATAAACGGCAAAAACGCCTCGACCCGCTCTATACACTTGTCAAAATCCTTCTCCAGCGATATTACAAAGGCGTGCAGCTGGTCTTCGTCAAAATACTGATGCGGCGTGCAGGAAAGAAACCCGCTGGTATCGCAGTCCCTGTACAGATTTTTGGCCAGGGCGCGCAGCGCGGGAGTCCTTACGCCTATGATCCTGTCGGCGGCGACCGTGGGGATGAGCTTTGCCTGCAGCAAAGCATAGTCCTTATCCCGAAGGCAAAATAGCCTTGCGACGATCTCGTTTCTGTTCATTTATGCTTTGCCCGCCTTCTCTGCTGCCAGCTTTGAATGATAAAACGCGTTGACATAGCGGATCCCTCTGCCCTTTACAGCATATCCTCAGCCTGCGATCTTCTTTGCAAATTCCGCTGCGGCCTTCACATCGGAAGCGTCCGGCTTTCCCCTGTGGAGGCCCTTGAACGCACCCCTGCAATGGAACTCGCGTTCGTCCATCGGGATGCCGACCCTGTCCGCCTCGGCCTTTACCTTTTTGTAGGTGGAATTCAGCAGCGCGGCAGAGCCGAAGTTGACGATCTTGCCAACCATGTTCTTATCCAGCCCTCTCACAAAATCCCGCACCTCGGGATCAATGCTGAAAGCATAATACGAGTTTCCAAGAAACAGGATATCCACCCGCTCGGTTATCGGCGCGCTGATAGGGAGCGCTTCCGCGCCGACTGCGTCGGCAACCGCCTCGGCCAGTTTCTTCGTGTTTCCGGTCTTCGTGTAATACCGAACTGCGATCTTCATTTTATATTCCCATGTTTTCATAATGCTCTACCCGGGAAACTGTGTCCTTTGTAGTGCTCCTCTTAATCCCACATCCAGAACTCATTGGCTTGATTACTTCGACCACATTCTGGGCAGGACAATTCAACCATTTCATTTCGAGATGCCTTGTGCATGCGTTTTCCGCATTTGTTACACCGATGGTAGTACCGCTTTACGAGGTGGTGATTCTCGAATAAATACCGTTTTTTTATATATTCGACGAGTTGCGCTGCTCCTGCTTTGTTGAGCGTCTTCTTCCCGTCCAGTTTTGATGGTATGTCCTCTGGCTTATTTGGAGCATACAACGAGACATCTGTACTTACTTCCCACGTTTTACAAGTATTGCAGATATAGATTACATAATCTGCATCGATGACAGCTCCCGGCGTTTTCCTAAATAACTCCCGCCAGGCTGGGCCGTAGTCACCAGCTTCGATTGCCGCAATCCGGGCACGGTATACTTCGCCATACCCAAAGCCTCTCCCGATGTGGGCTGAATATTCGTGATGGCAATTCTTGCATGTAAAGCAGAATCTTTCGCCCATCTATTACTCCAACCCTTCGTAATATTCCCTGATGTACTTAGCCATCATGGTTCGGCGCATATCCAGGAATGCTTGGAAATCAAACACATTCATACCCATAAACTCAATCGGCACGCTGTTCTCCGCCAGATTTGCTTCGAGATCTTCCATCGAAGAGATGCCGCCATAGAAACTCCCTTCGCCGGAGACTTGCTGCTTCATCCGCGCCATATAATCACATGGGGCGTCATCCTTGATTTTGATGTTGATTTCTGATTGGGTATAAACATAGTTGGCGATCTGATTGTAGTCCTTCCTGTTGTCAATGCCGTTCTTCTGCAAGTACTTTTTGGGGAAGATATGATGGATGTCTCCGCGCTGCTCGATCAGAGACTGCACTGTGATCTGCTTGGACAGGAAACCTCTGGCGTTTCGCTTGACCTGCGCCATCAAATAGACCAGGAAATAGGGGCTGCTGGCAACAGATGTATCAAGGCGTTGAACCAGTACCGTGTTCCAAAAGGCATCAGACAATTCGCCGGCTTCTGTTGTTCTTACGAACTGAACCGGATCTTGTTCTGTAAATCGCTTGATGTCATAGTCGATGGCTGATTCTGCGGAACCGGAATATCGGCCTGTCAACATGGAAAGTACTATCCAGCGACGGACGAGACTCTCAATGATATTTGTATCGATCTCCCGTGCTTTTAAGGAAAGATACAGGATATATCCGAAGTTAAGAACGTTTTTAGATCGCACTAATGAGGCGTCAATGATACCAGCAGAACGGACGATCATAAGATACCGCTTGAAGTTTGTTTCATTGACAAAAGCCTCTACGCCTTCGCGCAGTTTGTGAAATGAGTCTTCCGCGATGCTCTCAATATTTTCACGGGTTTCAAAGTTGCGGCCTGACAGGAGGTTCACCAGATCTGCTATTTTCCCTCTATGGAAGATATGTGTGAAGGACACTCGCAAAACATCGGTATAATTGGGAACATAAATATCTTCCTGTTCATGTATAATCCACTTGATCTTCTGAAGAGCATTTGATTTTGCAAACTCCGTATCATTTGCAACGATCATTTCAAAGTCCGAAGGCCTTTGCATGAAGTGGCAGAAGTAATCAATCATTTTGCGAGTTTCGTTGCCACCGAATCTGTCATCTGAAGAGATTTTGGACATAGCGAAGTCGGCTTGTGATAGTACAACGCCCTGCGAATTGATTCGTATGAAAATGTCGGTTACTTCATCAATGGTCAGCGTCTGAGATAGTTCCGTCACGCCAAGGTTGATTCCTTTGATCGACATAAGACGCATGAGTGTTTTATTGATTTCTGACTGCTTTCCAGTCATACCGTTGGCTTCACAGTATCGATTAACAAACTCCCATGCATCAAAGCCAACATCGAAAACCTCTGAAATGTCTGGAATCCACTTGCTGTCTTTCCCGATGGCTGGATTCCAGACTTCAAATACTTCATCAATAGGATTGAATGCAATGATGATTCGCTTTTTCTTATATGTAGAATCAACAATTTCCTGACCAACAACAGCGGCCTCAATTGCTGTAATTCGTTGCTGTCCGTCTATAAGGATTCTTTTGCCGGAAGACACTTTTCCATTCTTCAAACGGATATCGGGATTTTTCCAAACAATGATATACCCGACTGGAAATCCCTTATAAAGGGAGTCCATCAAATCACGAACCTTAGAGCCGTCCCAGACAAATGGACGTTGGATTTCAGGGATGGCGATTTCGCCCTCCTTGATGGAACTGATAATATTTTCGACAGAGGTGCTGTTTACGACGAATTGCGCCATCTTTTCGTCCTCCTGTTATTCTACGCCCGAATCCTTGAACATAGCATCTTCCGCGCTGCTATACGGAATCAACTGGAACGGTTCCATTAGATCAGCAGATACCGAAGCAAAATCAATCTGGGAACCGATGGGATACCTACATCACCATAAACAGTTCAGGTTCCCAAAACCATTGTAGCATAAAACGGCAGCCCGAACAAGGCCGAAATTGCGATAACGCCTTTCTCAAATCTGCTTACGCCCTTTTGCGAAAACGACTCCGTCTGCAGCAAAAACCTTTTGGTAAAAACTAAAAAAGGTATTTACTCCCGGGGTGGAAGCTGGTATAATAGCGCATATTTTTTAATATGGGGGGAAGTTTTATGACCAGCGTTTTCATCCCCGAGGGCTACAAGAGCCTGCTGGACGTACAGCAGACCGAAAAGGCCATCAAGTATGTAAAGGATACCTTTGAGCAGGTTTTTTCCGGCAGCATGAATCTGCTTCGCATCAGCGCCCCTTTGTTTGTGGCGCGCGAAAGCGGCCTGAACGACAATTTGAACGGCGTGGAGCGCCCCGTGTGCTTTGGCATAAAGGAGATCGAGGGCGCGGAAATGGAGATCGTGCACTCCCTTGCAAAGTGGAAGCGCCAGGCCCTGCGGGACTACGGCTTTGGCATGCACGAGGGCCTGTACACGGACATGAACGCCATCCGCCGGGACGAGGAGCTGGACAATTTGCACTCCATCTACGTAGACCAGTGGGACTGGGAAAAGGTCATCAGCCGCGAGGACCGCACGAGGGAGTATCTTGAAGGCACGGTGCGGGTGATCGTGCGCGCGCTTGCGGCCACGGAGCTTGCGGCCTGCGCCATGTTCCCGGCGCTGGAGCCCAGCATCAACCCCTCCGTAAAATTTGTGACCTCGCAGGAATTGGAGGACAAGTATCCCGACCTTACCCCCAAGCAGCGGGAGGACGCCGTGTGCCGCGCCTTCGGCACCGTCTTCATCGAAAACATCGGCGGCAAGCTCAAAAGCGGCGCGCCCCACGACGGCCGCGCGCCGGACTACGACGACTGGGATCTGAACGGCGACATCCTGGTGTGGAACGAGGTGCTTGGCAGGGCGTTTGAGATATCCTCCATGGGCATCCGCGTGGACGAACAGTCGATGCTTCGGCAGCTGGAGCTTTCCGGCCACAACGAGCGAAGGGAGCTGCCCTTCCACAAGGCGCTGCTGGAGGGCAAAATGCCCCTGACCATCGGCGGCGGCATCGGCCAAAGCCGCATCTGCATGCTGATTTTGAAAAAGTGCCACATCGGCGAAGTGCAGGTGAGCCACTGGGACGAGCAGACAACCGCCGTCTGCCGCCAAAACGGAGTATTCCTTCTATAAAGAAAAAGAAAAACGTGCGGTAACAATAGCCAGAAATCTCTGGGGAGGCTTGGAGGGGCCTCAGCCCCTCCAACAACAATCCGCAGGGGCAGCTTTGCCGCCCCGAGGAGCGATTTTTGTGCAGGGAGCGAAGCGCAGCGGAGACGACCGAAGCAAATAATCGCTTCATTACAGTTTTTGCGCCCGGAAATCTCCGCAGAGATTTCAGCAAAAACTGCTGTCCTATCGCCCGCGCTTTCAAGCCATGGCGTTTCGACCAAAACACCCATACAGGATAACACAGCTTACCGCTTGAAATGAATCAAAGATTCATTTCAAGCGAAGGAGTTTTATGAACCTGCGCTCCGTCTTTGCCAGATGGCGAAGGGATTACGATTTCAAGACCTTTTTGAGCGCCGCCGCCGCACTGCTCAGCACGGCGGTCTTTGCCCTGTACAACGGCTTTCTGGGCATCCTTCATTCCTCCGTCTGGCACGGCAGCATCTGCGTGTACTATCTTTTGCTCGTGCTGCTTCGCGGCGCGATCCTTCGCGCGGAGAAGCGGGCGTCTGAAAGCGATCCTTCCCTTGCCCGGCAAAAGCGCAGGCAAAGCTCAAGGCGCTGCTCGCTGATATTGCTTTTACTGAACCTTGGCCTGATCGCGCCCATTGCGCTGCTTGTAAAGCTTCAGCGGCCCGTGGGCGTGGGCCTGATCCCCGCTATCGCCATGGCCGCTTATTCGTTTTATAAGATCACCCTCGCCGCGATCAATCTTTTCAAACAAAAAAGAAGCGCCAACAGCCTGGTGCGGCTGCTGCGCTCCATCAATTTTATCGACGCGCTTTTGTCCATCATGACGCTGCAAAACACCCTGATCATGGTCGCGACGGTGGAGGATAAAGCGAGCCTTCTGCCCCTTACGGCCATCACCAGCGCGGGGATGTGGCTGATGATGGCGATGATCAGCGTTTCCTGCGTGCTTCGCGGCGCGGGGGAGGATAAGCCCTCCGCCGGGACGGGCGGCGCATAAGGCTTTCAGGGCCTACTCAGCTTTGCCCTGCCTGCTGTTATAGTCGTCCAGCGCGGCCTTTATGGCCTCCTCCGCCAGCACGGAGCAGTGCATTTTGTAAGCCGGAAGGCCGTCCAGTGCCTCCGCCACCGCCTTGTTGGTGAGCGTCATGGCCTCCTCCACGGGCTTTCCCTTGATCAGCTCCGTCGCCATGGAGCTGGAGGCGATGGCGCTGCCGCAGCCGAAGGTTTCAAACTTTACGTCCTCGATCACGCCGTCTTCGATTTTCAGATACATTTTCATGATGTCGCCGCACTTGGCGTTGCCGGCCTCGCCCACGCCGTTTGCGTCCTCGATCACGCCCACGTTCCTGGGATTGCGGAAGTGATCCATCACCTTTTCGCTGTACAGTGCCATGTGTTTTCTCCTTTATATGTAAGTCGGATTACAGGATAAATTGCCGCTTGCCCGCGCAAAGATCGCGCCAGACCGGGGAAAAGCTGCGAAGGCGTTCGACGACCTGGGTGACCGCGCTTATGATCTCGTCCACGTCCTTTTCCGTCGTCTCCTCGCCAAGGCTCAGGCGCAGGGAGCCGTGCGCCACGTCGTGCACCCGCCCGATCGCAAGCAGCACGTGGCTGGGGTCCAGCGAGCCGGAGGTGCACGCGCTGCCGGAGGAGGCCTCGACGCCCAGATCGTCCAGCATCAGTAAAAGCGCTTCGCCCTCGATGCCCTCAAAGCAAAAGCTCACGTTGCCGGGCAGCCGCTTTGCGGCGTCGCCGTTCAGCGCGCAATGGGGGATCTTTTTAAGCCCCTCGATCAGCCTGTCCCTGAGAAGCCTGACCCGGGCGGCATTTTCCGGCAGTCTGGCCACCGCTTCGCTAAGCGCCGCCGCCATCGCCGCTATGCCCGCAACGTTTTCGGTGCCTGCGCGCTTGCCCCTTTCCTGCGCGCCGCCCTCGATCAGGTTTTGCAGGCGCACGCCCTTTTTCGCGTACAGAAAGCCCACGCCCTTGGGGCCGTGGAATTTGTGGGCGGAGGCGGAGAGCATGTCGATGTTGTCCGTTTTCACGTTTACCGGGATGTGCCCCAGCGCCTGCACCGCGTCGGTGTGGAACAAAACGCCCCTGCTGCGGCAGATCTCGCCGATTGCACGGACGGGCTGGATGGTGCCGATCTCGTTGTTTGCGTACATGATGGTGACCAGGCAGGTGTCCGGCTGGATGGCGGCTTCCACCTCGTCAGGTCTTACAAGCCCGTCTTCGTGCACGTCCACCAGCGTTACGCGAAAGCCCTCCTTTTCCAGGCGCTTTAGCGTGTGCAGCACCGCGTGATGCTCGAAGGCGGAGGACACGATGTGCATTTTGCCCGCCTTTTTGCCAAGCGCCGCCGCGGTGTAAATGGCCTGGTTGTCCGCCTCGCTGCCGCCGGAGGTAAAATAGATCTCGTCGGGCTGCGCGCCGATTGCCGCGGCCACTTGCGCGCGCGCCTGCTCCAGCGCTTCCTTTGCCCGCTGCCCGGTGGAATAGAGGCTCGAGGGGTTCCCGTATACCTCGTTCATCATCGAAACCATGATATTGATGGCCGCCGGACTCATCTTGGTGGTGGCGGCGTTGTCTGCGTAGATCACTGTGGCTGTCCTCCCGTTTGGATTGCGGAGCTATTATATGCCTATTGACCTACCGTGTCAATAGGTGATTAAAACTTAATGATGCAACGGCAGATCCAAGCGCCTCCCCTTCGGCTTTTCCCTGCTTGCCAATCCTCCTATTATATAAAACACTCTTTCATAAACCAGACAGAGCACAAATACGCCGAGAAGCAAGGGACTGCTTCACAAGTGCAAAAGCCCCCAGGGTAGCTTGGAGGGGCCGCAGCCCCTCCAACTTCAATCCGCAGGGGCAGCTCGCGGTGCCGCGTCTCAAATCTTTGATTTGAGCCGTCGGCATCCCACGCTCCGCGTGGGATTGACTTGCCATAGGCAAGTCAACCTTCCGCCCTGAGGACAGCGATTTTTGCGTAAGGAGCGTAGCGAAGCGAAGACGACTGGAGCAAATAATCGCAACCTTTCAGTTTTTGCGCCCGGAAATCTCCGCAGAGATTTCAGCAAAAACTGCTTACCTCTCGCCCATCCGCCAATGACTTGACGTTTCGACTAACCCGCCTATCCGATCAACAAAAACCAACCGCTTTAAATGAATCGAAGATTCATTTAAAGCGAGTCTCTGTGCAACAGCCCTTTTTACATATCTAACGGAAAAATAACTTGTACACATGGGGCTACGGGTGTATAATTCATGTGTTCGCGTGTGGCGAGGTCTGCCTTTCTGCCGGAAGGCGGTGGCCGTGTCAAAGCCCGCGCGGCACAGGGATGAACCGGGAGGTTGCGGCTTTGCCGGTAATTTCCGGGGACCAGTCCGTCAATCGGGCGACGGCTCATGCGCCGTCGAAAGAATTTATTTAAGAGCACGCCCGGCAGCGTGTGCATGAGTCACTTAAAGGAGGACACCTACACAATGGCAAGCGATTCCATCCGCATCAAGCTCAAGGCTTACGAGCATTCGCTGATCGACGAGGCGGCCAGCCGCATCGTTGAGACCGCCAAGCGCACCGGCTCCAGGGTTTCGGGCCCCATCCCGCTGCCCACCGAAAAGGAGATCGTCACCATCCTGCGCAGCCCGCACAAG
>CADBNW010000164.1 GCA_902796025.1 uncultured Eubacteriales bacterium | reverse complement strand
GAGAACCTGGCGGCATAGAACTTGGAATCTTCGGGATGCCAGTCCATGATCAGCTTGGCTTCTTCGCCGCCCTCAGCGCCCTTGATGCGGATGTTGAGGTATTTGCAGAAGGAGATGCCGTCCAAAGCCCACATGTTCACGGCTTCGCCCCAGTTGCCCATCCAGTCGGCGGCGTGAGCAAAGTAGTCGTCCTCACTGTCGTAATCCTCGGGATCGAAGGCCTTGGGTCGGAAATCGATCTTGATGGCGCCATCTTCGTTCTTGGCGCGAAGGTTGGCCCAGTTGTCCCACCAGAGATTTACGCCGTTGGGCGCAAGCTCGGGCTTGGTGTTGGGGTCGCGGTCATCGAAGTTGTCCCACAGGAAGGTTTCGCCTTCTGCGAGCACGGGAGCTGCCGCGATGAGGAGCAGCAGCGCTGCGAGTACGAGGGAAAGTAGCTTTTTCATTCTGATTCCTCCCTTGATTTTGTGTAGGTTTAACGCTAAACCTAACTGTTGCCATGATTATAACAGAACGCGCGCGGACTGTCAAGCTTTCGTGTAAATTTTTATGCAGAATGCCGAAAATCATTTTTCTATTGATTCTGGGGGCGGAGCATAGTATAATACAGGCATCAGGTTAAGCGCTAAACTTGCGCGTAGAAATGAGGGAGGGAACGCGATGAAGGGGAAAAACTTACTATCCTTGATACTGGCTGCGGTCCTTGCGATCGGCCTGCTTACGGCGTTTGGATCTGCAGAGGGCGGCAAGACCCTGCTTACGATTTACGAGGGCCCAAAGACCATGACCAGCTCCGGCGTGGCCAGAGTGAAGGCAAACGGCTATGAGCTGTTCGTGTACGATGTCATGGTCAACCATGAGCATATCTGGAACGCAAACACGCAGCCCTCCACGACGCCCATGACATACTTCGACTTCAGCGGTAAAGTGAAGCTCGAGATCACAATGCCGGGCCTTCCCGCGCAAGTCACCAGCGCCCGCGTGCTTCCGACCGATGCGGGCATCGAGCCCGTGATCGAAAACGGCACCGTCCGCTTTCTCATTTCGGAGCCTGGCCAGTACACAGTCGTTTTCAACGACAGTGTCAATCAGGCGCTGCACATTTTTGCCAATCCTTTAGAGGAAAACGTGCCGGATCGGGACGACCCCAACGTATTTTGGATCGGCCCCGGCGAATGGGTGATGGACGCAATCGTGCTTAAGGACGATCAGACCCTGTATATTTCCGGCGGTGCGGTCGTCCATTCCATCGTCTCCGTCGCTAACGCGAAAAACGTCCGCATTTGCGGCAGGGGGCTGATCGACGGCAGCGACTATCCCGCATGGAACCAGTCAGGCTCCTACGCCCGCGTGCCCATCGATCTGAACCATTCCAAAAATGTGATCGTCGAGGGCATCGGCATCGTCAATTCCAACTGCTGGAACTTTAATTCCTTCTCCTCCAAAAATGTCACCGTCGACAACGTCAAAATCATCTCCGGCAGGCAGAACGGGGACGGCTTTACCTTCCAGTCCTGCACGGATCACGTCGTGACCAACTGCTTTGCGCGCACCTGGGATGGGGCGGCGCTTGCCGCTACTGTCGAAGGCGTTGGTGCTTTGGTCGCTTGCAGCTGAGAGCGCACATGTCCGCCCGGCTGCGGCAACGCAAAGCAAAGCACGATAGAAGCAAGCAGCAAAGCCCCGATCAGCAGCGCCGCAAGCGCCCTGGGGCGCTTTTTAGGCTCGGGCGGACTGGGCGCTTGGCTTGTTTGCAGCTCTTTCAGGGCTTTAGCAAACGCCTCCACGCTCTGAAAGCGATCCTCGGGCTTGTAGGCGCAGGCCTTCAGGATCACGGCCGCCAGCGCGTCGGAGGCTTCGGCCGGCTTTGGCAGCGCTTCTCCGTTCAGGCGGCGGTTGAAGGCGCGCATGCGCTCGTCGTGCAGGGCGGTTTGAGCGCTTTCGGGCACAAAGGGAAGCCTTGCGCCGTTGGCCATGGTGTATAAAACCAGCCCCAGAGAGTAGATGTCCCCAAGACGCATGGCGCTAAGCTTGCTGGTGCCGGGCTCCGAGCGATAAATCTCAGGGGCCATGAAAGAGGGCGTGCCCTTCCAGGTAAAACTGCGGGTCAGCGTATCCAGCTTGCGGGAGGTGCCAAAATCACCCAGCAGAAAGCCGCCGTTTTCATCCCGAAAGATGTTTGCGGGCTTGATGTCTCCGTGCACGATCTTGTGCTGGTGACATAATTGCAGGGCCTCGCACAGCTCCACACCTGCTCGAACGATCTGCGCTTCGTCAAATCCGCTGCGCCTTCGCTGGCGCAGCAGCGGCGTAAGCAGCGGCATGCGGATCAAAATCAGCCATTTGAGCTTTTCCGGATGCAGCACGCAGTAGTCGTCTATGCTTACGATATGCCTTCTGCCCTTCAGCTCCAGCATCACGTCTATTTCATTTGTGTACTGCTTGACCTGCGCAGCATAGTATTCCTCCAGCTGCTCGTCGCTTTGCCCCTCCGCGAGCAGGGAATCCTGCTCCTCCCAATCGTCGGGGATCAGGATGGCTTTGACGGCAGCTTCCTCGCCCGAGCCGTCGTTTTTTCGCGCGCGGTACACGCGTGCGCTGGCGCCCTGGCCAATTTCGCCAAGCGCCTGCCAGCCGGGCCACTGCCGGGCAATATACTGCCTTAAGTCATCCACTTACTTCATCCCTGCATCATTCGGCATAGCTCAATTCCCAGACGTCCGCAAAGGTACACAGCGGATCCTCCGTGGCCATGCACATTTTTAGAAAAATCTCATAGGGCACCGCGTCATACAGGTCGTGCATGCCGCAGGCGTTCAAAAGGGCGTTTGCATCCCCTTCAAAGCGCGCAACGCGCTTTTCGGGCGCAAGCTTCCCGCTATCCAGGGCGCTCAGGCAAAAGCGCAGCGTCATCAGATCGTAACGGCTTATCGGACAACGCCCTTTCATTATATCATAGATCCGCTGCCTGCTCAAACGTTTGTGAAAGAAAATATCCTTAAAGCGCGTTCGCTTCATGGGGGTCAGGTTACCGTGCGGGTCGCGGGGCACGGTGGTATACAGTGTGTTTTCAAGCAAGCTGCCGCCGTAGCTCAAAATGCTCTGCTCGCGCTGCGAGGCGTCTTTGCCTAAGCTTCCGTCCTTCACCACGATGTCGATGATGCGCTGGAACAGGCTTTCAAATTCGCCGCGCGCGGTCACGCTCTGGCGCTTGCCTGGCATGCTTGTTTGCAGGCTGCCAAGGTATGCCAAAAGCTCGGCCTCTGTCCTTGCGCTCTCAAGCCTTGCGCGCGTCTGGCAGGTCTTTTCGGAAAGGATCTTCTCCGCTTCGCTGTTTTCGGGCAGCGCTTCAAAGCGCTCCCACAGCTCGCAAAAGCGCCAGTAATCCAGCCCGTATTGAAAGCAGTACCAGCACAGGGCTTCTACGGGGTCTTTGGGGTTCAGCCCGGCCTCCAGCAGGCCCTTGGTAAGCATGACCTCCACTTCCGTAAGCGTCATGCCAAGGCCAAAGCCCAGCAGCAGCACGGTTTCCCGCGCGGCGCCCTTGGCCTGCAGTCAGTATTTGCTCAGCTGCATCAGGGAAGTGCTGCCTTCGTCAAACAAAAAGTGCGCGGGCACCTGCCGAAAGCTGAACTCCTCCATGATCACGCTGCGCAGGTCGTTCAGCGTCACTTCCTCGAAAGGGATGTTGAAGTCCGAACGCTCGTAAATAAAGCGCTGCAGCCGCTGGCCGAAATCGAGCACGCCGGAGCTTTCAAGCAAAGCCTCATAAATCATTCTGTCGCACCTTTCCTGAAAGTCTGAGCTTTTTGCGACACCTCTGAATTTGATGAGCGAGCGAATGGTTCTGTCAAATACATCAGTATCCTTTAGCATTGTATCACCGTCCATTGCATCTGTGACTATATTATACACATTCGCATTTCTCTTTTTGTAGTTTTTACTTTTTAAGGCCGGTTTTTAGCAAGCATTTATAAAAATAATATGATTTTGCGCGGGCTGATTAGTTAATTAAATGTTAAATTTTCAAAATTGCTGTTTGCTATAATTTTTTCACCGTATTTGGCAAATCTTTTGGATATGTGCGCCAGGATCAAGCGCTCAAAAAGTAAAAACTACAAAGTGAAAACTTGAAAATGCTATAATTGCAGTTAAAGGCAAAATTAACAGAGAAAAGATTACAGGCCGTCTATCAACGACTGCTCCAGAAGCTGGTGAATGAGTGAACATGCCTATGGGAATACATCCGTCAATCTGCCAAAGTCTGATGCGCTTAAAGGCAAACAGGGGACTCCTTTAACATGAGCCGGCATGCCTTTGGTTATACTGCAGGGCATGACATGTTTCCTTCTCCCAACAGACCTTCGGCAATGAAAATGCGAATACGATAAAAAATATTATATTTGGAGGTTTCAGCATGCGGCGTATCATACTATTGCTACTCGTCCTGAGCCTATCCCTTTCCGGCGCATTGAATCAGGCAACGGCAGGGGAAGAGCCGACGATCATCTCCTCCAGCGGGGCACGTGAATGGATCGACGGAACAGTGGTGCGAACCGACCAGCTTGGCAGACTGCTTAACGTGCGGGATGTGCCCGGGGGCACCTTTAGCCTTACCTCGACGGGGCATAACGATTTTGTGTTCGATATAGCTCCGCTTTCGGGCGCTGATGCGTTTGCCATAGAGATCTGGCGCATATATGACTGGCAGATTCAGCTGAGCCAATCTGTGCAGATTTCGTCCGGTCAAACCAGGTTTACCGTATACGACGTACAAAACGGAGAAACCATCTACTGGTGCAATCTGGATGCCGGAGGCAATACCTATACCGGGGGTTATGCGCTTAAAATCACCTGTGAAAGTGCTTCGGGCACGCCAAACCCCGGCCCCCTGGGAGCAGCAAAAGTCAATCCCTATCCGGATTATTATATTGGTGCTACGGTAAAGATGGGCGTGTATCCTCAATGGTACACCAACGGGCAATACCTAAGCAGCGAGATCGAATGGATCGTGTTGGACATTCAGGGCGAATACGCGCTGCTGATCAGCAAGTATGGCCTGGATTCCCGTCAATTTCATGGCGATAAATCGAAGACCACATGGGAACGGTGCTACCTGCGCAAGTGGCTGAACGAAACGTTTTATGAAAACCAGTTCAGAAAGTGGGAGAAGGAATATATTCGAACCACAACCGTAACGGCGGATGAAAATCCAGACTGGGACGGCGATCCCGGCCGCAATACGCAGGACAAGGTTTTCCTGCTGAGCCTGGTGGAGGTATATGAGTATATGCCTGCAGTAAGTCAAAGGCAGTGCAGGGCAACGGCCTACGCCAAGCATCGCGGCGGCTATACAAATGCCCAGGGTTGCGGCTGGTGGTGGCTGCGCTCGCCAGGCAAGGGAAACAACGGCACCATGGTACATTCCAGCGGAAACATATATTCCGACGGCGACCCGGTCACCTCGCAAAAAGGCCTTATACGTCCCTGCATATGGGTCAAAATGCACTGATGCAAGATGAAAGGCAAAACAAGGCTCGGGATTCACTGGCCTGAGCAATATGAATGATCAGGAGGATATTTCCATGAAAAGATTTCTCACGTTCACGCTCATCCTGGCACTGCTGCTTTCGACTGCCTTTGCGGTTTCGGAGAAGGCAAACGCTGAAAGCGACGTATCAAAGACGGTGTACTTTGGCAGCTACGAGCAGGACGGCGACCTGACGAACGGCCCGGAGCCGATCGAGTGGTACGCAATAGAGGGCAAGGGCAACAGCATGCTGCTTTTGAGCAAGTATGTGCTGGACTGGCAGTATTACGACAAAAACAGTATGCAGACGCCCTACAAGCAATCTTCTCTTTGCAAATGGCTGAAGGAGAGCTTTTACGAACAGGCGTTTACAGACGCGGAAAAGGCCGCCATCCACGCCGACCGAAGAGAAGGCTATTACGATGGAGAAGCTGTGTTTTTGCATCCGTGCCGCGAGGAAGAAGAACATTTTCAGGGGGGCGGCACCCTGCAGAACCTGTTTGACCGCATGCAAAACAAGTATCGTCTGGATACGATGGACTTTTACTATGCCTTTCCCACGCAATACTGCGCAAAGCAGGGCGCGTACATACACCCTTCGACCGGCGCCTGCACCTGGTGGATCCGCGACGGGCGGCATTTTTTGAACTATGGCGGCGGCGCCAGTGTCGACAATTTTGCACGGAGCGAAACGGTGACGAGGCGCGGGGTGCGGCCCTGTGTAAGTGTAGATGCGGAGTATCTGGGCTTTCCGCTTCGGCGCCGGACATTTGACTTGTCCGATCCGGGCGTCACGCTGGTATCGGCAAGGATGGGGGATTACATTTACTTTGGCACTTACGAGCAGGATAACGATCTTTCCAACGGGAAGGAACCTATCAAATGGATTTTGCTTGAACGGAGGGATGACGGAAGTTTCGTATTGACGAGCGAATGCGCGCTGGAGTATAAACAGTACAATGAATCGGAAACGCCTGTCACCTGGGAGAACTGCACGCTTCGCAGGTGGCTGAATGAGGATTATTATCAAGCGGCCTTCAGCACCCAGGAGCAGGAAAAGATCCAGAGCGTGCGCCTTGAAAACGAAGACAATCCTGAATTTGGTACCAAAGGGGGCAATGCGACGGTCGACAAAGTGTGGCTGCTTAGCATAAATGAAGTAACGGATTTATTTGGCAGCAAATTCCATTATGAATATTTTTCGGACTTTGAATCCAGATTGTGCGCGATGACGAGATATTGCGATCCAAAGTACCAGGACGAATATAATTCTTGGGGTACTCGGTGGGGGTGGTCGGTGGATGGAGCGACTGCCTGCGATTGGTGGCTTCGGTCTCCCGGCTATGATTCGGGGTGGGCTGCTATCATCATGACCTACGTCGGTTACTACTACGACAGCGGCGTTGACCTCCGTGGCTACCCCGTCGACTGCGACTTAAGCGTTCGTCCGGTCGTGGTTGTCCAGCCTTAAAATGCATCCCGGGTCATCCAACCCTCTGCAAAGCGAACAGCGAGCGATGAAACGGAACATGAGAGCGACGGATTTGCCGTTGCTCTCCTTTTGTAAAAAAGTATATGGAATAGTGAAGGGCTGCATCCAGAAAGGCACCCCTGGGGAAAGTACGGGGACGGGCAGGGGCTCTGCACTCATTTCGGTTATTGCATCGGGTGAATGCGCAGCTTTTATGCCGGCAGCGCCAGACAAGCCTCTACGTACCTGCTGCGAGTATAGATGAACAGCTCGGCTCTGGGATAACGGGAGACGATCTCCCGGGCGCTTTTTAAGCCGATGCCGTGTGGGAATGTATAGTCGATCGTCTCGTCAGGGGCGCCGTCAAGTGCATCTGTGGAGGCCAATAAGCTGTCCTTGGCGGTGTTGCGCACAAGAAAGCGGATGCTGCCGTCCTCCTGAAAAACGTGGATGTGCACCATGGGACAGTCGCAGTCCGAAGCTGCGCGAATGGCGTTGTCCGCCAAAATGCCCAGGAGGCGCACCAGGTCGCTGTCCTTCATCCTGAAGCGGTCGTAGACCCCATCAACGTATAAAAACGCCGGGACGCCGCTTCGCTCGGCGGATTGCAGCTTTTCGCTCAGAAGTCCGCGAACGCTGCCGCTGGCAAGCTTTTGGAGGTTCAGGGTATTGTCGTTGTTGATCAAGGTAAAGGTGTTTCGCATCTCCGCGCTGTAGGCTTTGATCTTCTCAAGGTCGCCCTCCATCACCGCACCCTGCCAGCCGTAGAGCATGTTTGCAATGTCGTGCCGGAAGGCGCGCATCTCAAACAGAAAGGATGCGATGCTCTGCTGCGTCGCACCGAGGGCGCGGTTGCGCCTTTCCAGGCTGCTTTGGGCAATGTCGCGCGCGATGCTGAAAACCAGTGCAAGTATCACGGACCCGACAAGAATCAGCGTGAGAATACCCGCGCGATTTCCAAAAAAGCCCAGATTGCCAGTGCTGGCGGCGTTCCAGTACCAGCTCGCCAGCGATACGATGGCCAACGCGCTCAGAGACAGGCGCAGCCACAGCGGGATCAGCACAACGGAACTAAATGAGAACTTCGGAAGCTTTTTCTTTCCCAACATCAAAAGCCCGCAAACCAGCAGCAACAGCAGCGCCCCGATAAAATTCAGCTTGAATGCGGGATAGGCCAGAAGCTTCGTGTTGTCAAACAGCAGCTTTTCCTCGGGCGTGAACAAAATCTGTGAGGCGAAGACCAGCAAAATCTCGGCGATCTCGCCGATGACGAACAGCGTTATAGTGCCCTGCCATACCTTCTTCCACGGCTGCGGAAACCAGAAGCGCGCAAACAGCGCGTATTGCGCTATGATAAACGCGGCGTGCAGCTGCATGCCAAGCAGGTAGTCGATTGCCAGACCGGCATAGAGCATCGCCGCTCCGCTCAGACATTTTTTGAGGGTGATTTCTGCCTTGAAAAAGGTTTTGCCGATCAGCAGATAGCAATAAGAAAAGATGCCTCTTTGAAGGGCCCAAAGAAAAATAAGTAAAACAGTCATAAGGCATTCTCCCAGCGCACAGTGCGTACGAGCTTTAAGGCTCGTGCTTTTTTGAAACGGGCAACTCGGTTCCGTCTTTCAGCTCGCATAAGCCCTCTTTGCGATAGAGCGCAGATACAAAACGCTGATTCACGATATACTTTCGATGGATGCGTTTAAACCCTTCGGGCAGGACCTTCGTTGAGAGCTCTGATATTTTGATCCGGTATTTCCTGGAGCCGCTCAGGGTATGCACAAACGAATAGTTCCCACTTGAAGAAATGTACAGTACCTGATCGGCCTGCAATTTGTCACCGCAAATATCGATGCTGGGCGTATAGGAGCTTCTTTTTTCCATATCGCGCACGATGGCTCTAAGGCAGGCGCGCAACTCCTCGATTTTAAAAGGCTTTATCAGAAAGTCAAACGCGTGCGTATGCAGACCGGCTATTCCATATTCACTGTAGGCAGAGATGTACACAATATAATTTGGACGCTTTGAATTTTCAGAGACGAGCCTGGACACATCCAGCCCGTTGATTTCCGCAGCGGCATCCCGCCCAGGCAGGCGTTCGTTCGTCAGCACGATGTCAAGAAAGTAGATCGCGCGGTCGGAAAAGCTGGCGGCAAAATCCGTCACCTCTGCAGCGGTGGTAGCCTTCAGGACTATCCGTCCTTCCAGGTTTTCGGCGCTGCAGGCAAGCTTCAGAGCGCTTTCCAGCGTATCATTATGTGAGGGATCGTCATCCAGAAGCACAAAGTTCAGCATGTCGGAAACTCCACCTTATGATAATTAAAAACTGACATCGATTTTACATCATGTTAAGAAGAATGTCAAGCTTTGCTTTCGGCAGGTCGAATAGGGGCAAGTAGTGTAATAAAATGACGCAAAAGAGAAGACTCATCGAGTCAGAACTGGTAGAATGATAGCGACCAAATCAACATTTATCAGGAGGGACAAGATGAGTCAGAAAGAGTATAACACAGAAAAGATACACCTGAAAGAAAAAGAAGATCAGTATCAAATTGAAGCGCTGCCGCGCAAAGGGAAACGGCGGACAGGATCATAAACAGCGCACCACCATCTACTACGCATCCCTACTCCGCTTATGAGCGAGGCACAAACGAAGGTGCCAATGTCATGATTCGAAGATGCGTACCCAAGGGAACTGACATCGTTTTGCTCAAGCGCGAAGATGTGAAAAGAGTTGCACATCAGGTGAACCATTACCCAAGAAAAAAGCTCGACTACGATTCAGCTTTTGAACGTTTCCCGCGCGCTCTCATTCCTTCAGATGCTTGCGTCATTCAAAGCTGTAATTTTCGCGATTTTGTTATTTGCTATTTAGTGCTTGCACAAAGCCTGTGTGCGTGCTATAATGTTTGGAAAGTAAAAGGGGAGGTGTGCGGCACGTGAAGATTCGCGTCAGGCGTCTGAGCTTTGGCGGCGTGAGGGTGCTATTCAAGACCTACACGCCGGACGCGGGCAAGCTGAGCCATCGCGTCGCGTTTGTGACGTCTCCGCTTGGAGACGTGGACAGCTGGGACGCGCTGTGCCGCATCATGGCGGGCATGGGCTGCCTGTGCGTGAGCATCGAGCTGCCGGGCTACGGGCACTCGGCCCAGGCCGCGCCTCAGGACAACAAAACGCGCGCGCAGATCTTGTGGGGCGTGCTGGACGAGGTGGAGATCAGCCGCGGCGAGGAAGCCTGCCGCTGGCATCTGATCAGCCACGGCAGCGCCTGCGGAGCCGTGCTGGAAATGACCCGGCAGGAGCCAAAAAGCGTGATCTCCCGCGTGCTGATCACGCCGGTCACGCGCGGCTTTGGCTTTACGCAAAAGCCGCAGCGGCTGTCAAGCCCCAGAGCCTGGGTGTACAGGCAGCTGTACGCCTGGTTTACGGGCAGGGAAGCGCGCTTTGCGGCAAAGCTTAAAAAGCTCTACGGCGGCGATCTGGATCAGACCCGCGTAAACGCCCTGTACAAGCAGGCGCTTGGCCAGGGACGGATGGAAAACCTGATGGAGCATCAGGTGAGAGGGTATTATATCAGCAAAGCGGCGTTCAAAACAAAAGCGCCAGTGATGATCCTGTGGGGAAGGGACGATCCCATGGGAGCGCTGTACAGCCCGCTGATCAACTGCCTGCTGCATCCCGACGAATGCTACGACCGTCCAAACGACACCGAGCCCACCCGCGCCGAGTGCCGCCGGCTGGACGTGGAGCCGCACAACATGAAATTCAGGCGGCATATGCCTATGGAGACCGACCCCAAGGACGTGAGTGAAAGGCTCAGCGGCTGGCTGGACTATGCCGCGAGCAGAAACAAAGGCTGAGGAGGCTTTCAATGTACCGCATACTGAAAAAACGCACACTGAACCCCACGGTGACGCTGATGGACATCGAAGCGCCGCTGGTTGCGAAAAAGGCGCAGCCCGGCCAGTTTATCATTTTGCGCGTGGACGAGACGGGAGAGCGCATCCCGCTGACCGTCGCAGGTACAGACCCCCAAAGCGGCGCGGTGACGATCATTTTTCAGATCGTGGGCGCGACCACGTTCAAGCTGAACCAAAAGCAGCAGGGGGAGGCTATCCAGGATTTTGCCGGCCCCCTGGGCGAGCCCACAAAGCTGGAGGGCTTAAAGCGCGTTTGCATCGTGGGCGGCGGCGTGGGCTGCGCAATCGCCTGGCCGATCGCGCGGGCGCTTCACGAAAGAGGCTGCGAGGTAACGAGCATCGTCGGCTTCCGCAGCAAGGACATCGTTATCCTTGAAGACGAGTTCAGGGCCTGCTCTGATCGGCTGATCATGATGACCGACGACGGAAGCTACGGCGAGCACGGCAACGTGACCGTTCCCCTCAAGCGCATGCTGGAGGCGGGCGAGCGCTTTGACGAGATCATCACCATCGGCCCCGTGATCATGATGAAATTTGTGACCCTGACCGCCAAGCCCTTTAACGTCCCGGTCACCGTGAGCATGAACCCCATCATGATCGACGGCACAGGCATGTGCGGCGGCTGCCGGCTTACGCTGATCAAGGACGGCAAGCGCGTGACGAAATTTGCCTGCGTGGACGGCCCGGATTTTGACGGCTACGAGGTGGACTTTGACGAGGCCATGAGCCGCGGGCGCATGTACGCGGGCTTTGAAAGGCACGCGTATGAGGAGACGTGCAATCTGCTTAAAGCAAAGGGCTGAAGTGCGAAAAGCATGTTCGCCAAAAACAGGATCCTAAAGTATCTTCAGGAAAAGAACGGCGACGCGCTTTCGGCGTTTGACGAATTGCTGAAGCAGGCCGTCGACGGCGCGATGGAAACAAAGCTCGGTGAGATCGGCCTAAGCAGCGTAAGCATCCATGTGGATTTCACGATGGACTATCGCTGCATCGACGTCCAGAGCCGCTATTGCAGGTATTACGTCGAAATGCAGATCGAGCCGGAAGTGTTCACTGTCGCCTATGATTTGGATGAGGCGGACGACTATACTTCCTATCCTTTGCTCGACTCCGAAAGCTTTTACGACGCGATAAAACAAGTCGTCCGGGCCATATAGCAGGAACAGGCAATTGCCTCCGACCGTAAAACTTAAAGGAGTAAGGCACATGCCGGCTAAACTCGATAAACGCGAAACGTCGGCTTATGCGCCCGGGGCGCATACCCGCAGCTGCGGCGGTCAGGGCACGCCAGAAGGGGTCGCTCCGATTCCTGATTCCCTGCTGCGGAAGCGGTACTGGAAGTATAACAGCACTTTTTTATCTTCGCACAGCATCGCGGCGTTTGTGATGACTTTGCTGATGGTTCACGCGGCGCTGAACGGTATGCTTTCCGTCGCGCTGATGGTGCTTGCGCTGCTGATCCTTCTGCTTTCGCCGTTTGATGAATTTGCGCGCATGGCCTATCGAAGCTTGGATGACTTGCTTCACAGACGCTGTGAATACCGCACTGTTACGCTTGAACGCATCGACAGGATTGTGTACAGGTGGAAATTCCACGGGAATGTCCACGACCTAATGCGCCTGCGCCTTTGGGACAGCTTTGGAAACTGCTATATTTGCTGCCTGGACAGAAACGCCCGTTTTCTGTATACAGAATGGAGCGGAACGATGGAATTGAACGCAGCGTATATGGCAAAAAGCCATCTGGTTCTGTCCCTTTCGATTCCGGATCCCAGACCGAAAGAAGTGAAGGCGCAATACCGGCTGACCATACTCTCCCCGTTGCTGGATGAATACCGGACAGAGCGCTTCGCCTGCGCTGAAACGAAAAACACCGCAAAAACGACACATCAGAAAGGAAATTGATCTATGCCGCTCAACCCGAAAAAACATGAAATGCCGGTGCAGGCGCCCGAGGTGCGCGCACACAATTTTAACGAGGTGGCGCTGGGCTATACGCCTGAGATCGCCTTTGAGGAGGCGGCGCGCTGCCTGAACTGTAAAAATGCGCCCTGCGTGCAGGGCTGTCCCGTGAACATCGACATTCCGGGCTTTATCGCCAAGCTCAAAAACAAGGACGTGGAGGGCGCTTACGGCGTGATCAGCGCTTCGTCCTCCCTGCCTGCCGTGTGCGGCCGCGTCTGCCCGCAGGAGACCCAGTGCGAAAGCAAGTGCACCATGGGCATCCGCTTTGAAAGCGTGGGCATCGGGCGTCTGGAGCGCTTCGCGGCCGACTGGCACAACGAGCACAGCGCGGTTAAGCCCCAAAAGCCCGCCTCCAACGGCCACAGGGTCGCCGTGGTGGGCTCCGGCCCTTCCTCCCTTACCTGCGCAGGCGACCTTGCCAAAAAGGGCTACGCCGTAAGCGTGTTTGAGGCGCTGCACAGCGTGGGCGGCGTGCTGGTGTACGGCATCCCGGAATTCAGGCTGCCCAAACGCATCGTTGCAAAAGAAGTGGAGGGCCTGAAGGCGCTGGGCGTGGACATCCAGACCAATGTGGTCATCGGAAAGACCCTAACCATCGACGAACTGTTTGAGATGGGCTACGAGGCCGTGTACGTGGGCAGCGGCGCGGGCCTTCCAAACTTTATGAACATCCCGAGCGAATCCTTAAAGGGCGTGTACTCCGCCAACGAATTTTTGACCCGCTCCAACCTGATGAAGGCCTATGAGGCCGATCCCGTGACACCCATCATGAAGGGCGGTAAGGTGGCCGTGGTGGGCGGCGGAAACGTTGCCATGGACGCCGCGCGCACCGCGCTGAGGCTTGGGGCGGAGAAGGTCTACATCGTCTACCGCCGCTCCATGGAGGAGCTGCCCGCCCGCCGCGAGGAAGTGGAGCACGCCCAGGAGGAGGGCATCGATTTCAGGCTTCTCAATAACCCTGTGGAGATCCTGGGCTACAATAACCCTGACGACCCGCGCGACCCCAAAAATGGCTTCGTGACCGGCATGCGCTGCATCCGCATGGAGCTGGGCGAGCCCGACGCCAGGGGCCGCCGCCGCCCGATCCCCGTGAAGGGCAGCGAATTTGATCTGGACGTAGACACGGTCATCATGGCCATCGGCACCTCGCCCAACCCCCTGATCAAAAACACCACGAAGGGCCTGAGCGTCAACGACCACGGTGGCATCATCATCGATGAAAACGCCATGACCACCCGCGAGAACGTCTACGCGGGCGGCGACGCGGTGACCGGCGCAGCCACCGTCATCAGCGCCATGGGCGCAGGCAAGAAGGCCGCAAAGGCGATCGACGAAAAGCTAAATGCGAAGAAATAGACTGTAAAGCGCAAGCAGGCGTTGGCAGGGCAGGGCGGCTCAGAAACGGGCTCCCGCGCCCTGCTTCTATTTTTGAGTGTGAGATTTATGAAAATCCAATGGGTCAGTTGATCAAGTGCAACAGCCCGTTGCTTGACAGGATGGAGCGGCAGGAGTATCATGGCGGCAGAATCTAAAACTGGAGGCGGATGAAATGGAGATTCGGGAGGTACTCAAGGCGCTGCGGGAAAAGCACGGGCTGACACAGGAGCAGATGGCCAGGCGCGCTCTGGTCACCCGGCAAGCGGTCAGCCGCTGGGAAAACGGGGAAACGCAGCCCAATACGGACACGCTTATGATCTTGTCGCGCGAATTTGACGTGTCGATCAATACGCTGCTGGGCTCGCCGCGCGCGCTGTTTTGCCAGTGCTGCGGGATGCCCTTGAGCGAGGATGGGTTTATAAGCCGTGAGCCGGATGGAAGCTTTAACGAGGATTACTGCAAATGGTGCTACGATCAGGGACACTTTGCGTATGCTTCCAAAGACCAGCTGATCGACTTTTTGCTCTCGCACTTTCCAAACCCGGACGGCGCAAGCGAAACAGAGCGCAGAAAGCAGCTGGACGGCCTGCTGTCTCAGCTAAAGCACTGGAAATAAGCAGTATTAGGAAACGCCGGAAAAAGCGGACGCACAGACTGTAAGACTGCTGGGGCTCTGATTCTTCATCGAGGCGGAGAACGGAGAGAACAGTGAAGAACGAAGAGAGAAGAGGGAAGAGAACAAAAAGAAAAAGCCGCATTTGCGACTTTTTCTTTTTGATGGAGCATAGGAGATTCGAACTCCTGGCCCCCACAATGCCATTGTGGTGCGCTACCAACTGCGCTAATGCCCCGCGAACAAAAGAT
>CADBNW010000163.1 GCA_902796025.1 uncultured Eubacteriales bacterium | reverse complement strand
CCGGGGACGAGGAGTTTTTGTGGCAGTACGGCGCTGAGATCCTGCTGCAGATCGCAAGATACCTCTTCAGCCGGGCGGAAAAGGGAAACGCAACGGGAAAATACGGCTATTTCGGCGTCATGGGTCCGGATGAATTCCACATGATGGTCAACAATAACGCCTATACCAATTATATGGGAAAGCGCACGCTGGCGTATGCCGCCCAGACGCTTAGGCGCATGAAGGCAGAGCAGGAAAAGACGTATAAAGTGCTTGCCGCCAAGACGCAGCTGGACGAAAACGAGATCAGCGCCTGGCAGCAGATGGCGGACGAAATGTACTTCCCCATGGACGAAAAGGGCCTGATCGAGCAGCACGACGGCTATTTCAATCTTCCCCATACGGAGATCGACAGCATTCCCGTAAGCGAATTCCCGCTTTACGAGCACTGGTCTTATGACCGGATCTACCGCAGCGACATGATCAAGCAGCCGGATGTGCTGATGATCCTGTATCTGTATAATTCCTCGTTCAGCGAGGAAGTAAAGCGCGTCAATTATGAGTTTTATGAGCCCAGGACGATCCACGAATCCTCCCTGTCGCCGGCCATTCATTCCATACTGGCTGCGGAGCTTGGAAAGATGGAGGACGCGGTGAACTTCTTTGGCTACGCCACGAGGCTCGATCTGGACAATTACAACCGAAACACCAGGGAAGGCCTGCACATCACAAGCATCGCCATGGCGTGGGCCAACATCGTCTATGGCTTTGCGGGACTTCGCAGCGATAAAGAAAAGCTCAGCTTTGCGCCCCATTTGCCGCCGCGCTGGAAAAAGCTCAGCTTCTCCATCATGAAAAGGGGCAGCATCATCCGCGTCAGCATGGAACAGGTGGGTACGTCCTTCCGGATCGATCAGGGCGACGCGATCGATGTGGATGTTTACGGAAAACCGTACACGCTTTCGACCCGGGAACAATTCGTTCCGGCTATGTGAGAGGACAGGAGGAAGCCTATGGAAACCTGGAGCCTAACAAAGAGCGGATACGATCCGTCCGCTTTCGCTGCCGACGGCAATCGATTTCTTAGCGCAAACGGCTATATGGGCGTGCGCGGCACGGTCGAGGAGGCGGATAAGACCCAGTTCCCCGCAATCACCCTGGCGGGCGTCTACGACCAGTATCAGGATAAATGGCGCGAGCCGGTAAACGCGCCAAACTGCCTCTTTGCCCAGCTTTCCATGAACGGGCAGGCGCTTACGCTGAGCGATCTTAGCAAAAGCGAGCACAGCGTTTCAATCGATTACCGGCACGGCATTTATCAAAGAGATACGGATTTTGGGCCCGTCCGGCTGAAAAGCCAGCGCTTTGCCTCCCTGGACAGGTGTCACCTGCTGTTGGATCGCCTGTCCATAGAGGTAAAGGAGGACGGCGAGCTTGAGATCCTGACGGGGGTCTTCTGCGACCTTTGGGACATCAACGGCCCGCATCTGTTCGATCAAAGCTTCGAGCAGGGAAAAGCGATCAGCTGCCGCGCGCGTACCGGGGAAAAGGGGATCGTCGTGGCCGCTGCGCAGTGCGCAAAAGCGGATTTTGAGTATGCGGAGCGCTTTGTACACATAAAGGACGGGCTTGGCCGCATCCTGAAAAGCAAGGTCAGAAAAGGGGATAGCTTGACGCTTGATATCTTTGCGTCAGTTTATACCTCGCTGGACGGCGCCGAGCCCGTGCAGGCGGCTAAGGAGGAATGCCTGCAGGCGCATGCGCGCGGCTTTGAAAGCTGCCTTAAGGCGCATTGTGACGCCTGGGAGTCCGTTTGGGCGCGCTCCGAAATAAAAATGGAAGGGGATCCGGCAGCCCAATTGGCGATCCATGCCAGCCAATACCATCTGAACTGCGTGGCCCCCCGCCATGCGGACAATATGTCCATCCCGGCCAGGGGACTGTCGGGGCAAACCTACAAGGGCGCGATCTTCTGGGACTCGGAAATGTTTTTCTTTCCCATGTTTGTCTACACCCAGCCGGAGATCGCAAAATCCCTTTTGCGCTACCGCACCGAGACGCTGGGCGGCGCGCTGGTCAAGGCCAGGGAATACGGCTACCGCGGGGCGTATTATGCCTGGGAGAGCCAGGAGGGCGGAAAAGAGGGCTGCACCAACTTTAACGTGGTGGACGTCTTTACACATCGGCCGGTGCGCACGTATTTCCGCGACAAGCAGATCCACATAAGCGGCGACATCGCCTACGCGCTTAGAAGCTATTATGAGATCACCGGCGACCGCACGCTTTTGGAGGAGGGCGGCGCTGAAGTGATCCTGGAATGCGCCCGCTTTTATCTAAGCCGCGCAAACTGCCGCCTGGATGCGGACGAAGTGGATTATGACGACGTGATCGGGCCGGACGAATACCATGAGCGGGTCAGCAACAACGCCTTTACCAATCAAATGATCCGCTATTGCATGGAAAGCGCGCTGAAGCTTAGGGACATCTTCAATGACCGTTTGGAATGGTTTGACGCGCTGCTTGAACGCCTTCGTTTCATGGAGGATTGGCGCCTTCTTGAAAAGACCTGTAAGCGCATCCGCCAGATGCGAAGGCGGGAGGGCGTGATCGAGCAGTTCGACGGCTATTTCGATCTGGAGGACTGCTCCCTTGCCGACGTGCGCGCCCGCCTGGTCGACCCGCGCGAGTATTGGGGCGGAGACCACGGCGTAGCAGGGACCACGCAGATCATCAAGCAGGCGGACGTGATCGCCATGATGGCGCTCTTCCCGGAAAGCTTTGATGACGGCGAGGTCGCTAAAAACTGGGCCTACTACGAACCCCGCACGGAGCATGGCTCAAGCCTTTCCGCCTGCATGTACGCCCTGACCGCCTGCCGCGTGGGGCGTCTGGACGAGGCGTGGGAGCTATTCATGCGCACGGCCACTATCGATATCGAGGGCGGCGGCAAGGAATGGGCGGGGGAGATCTACATCGGCGGCACCCATCCGGCCTCAAACGGCGGGGCCTGGATGATCGCAGCGCTTGGATTTGCGGGGCTCAGACTGCAAAACGGCAGGCTGGAATTGCATCCGCACCTGCCCCGGCAGCTCACCCGGCTTGTGATCCCCATAAGCTTCCGCGGACAAAAGCAGATCATCGAGGTTAGTCCCGATGGCGCGGTCATAAGAAACGCATAAAATGAAATGCGTCGGCGCTGCTGAAGCGCCGACGTTTGTTTTTTTATAGAAGTGACTTTACGCTTTTCCGCTCTACCAGAGAGATCGGGAGGATGATGCTTCGTTTTTCAACGGGCTCCTGGCGAAGCTGCTTTAAGATCATATCCGTGGCGAGGATGCCTTTTTGATCGGCGTCCTGGTGGATCGTGGTCAGAGCGGGGTTCGTAAGCTGGCTCAAATAGTTGTCGTCAAAGCCTACGATGGATTTTTCCTCCGGAACGTTCACACCGGCCTCGTTCAGCCCGGACATGATGCCGGCTGCCAGCACATCGGCCGAGGCAAAGATGCCGGTGATCTCCTTTCTTTGCGCCAGCCTGTGCCCAAGGGCCTTGCCCTCCTGTACGGAGATCTCCTGCGTGAAGACGAGGGCGGGATCGAATTCGATGTGATATTCAGATAGCGCCCGGCGGTAACCCTCCAGCCTCTTTTCGATAACGCCGCCGCTTCGCATGGGAGGGGAGGCAAAGGCGATGGTCCGATGGCCTTTTTCAAGCAGGTGGCGCGTGGCCACGTAGCCGCCTTTTTCGTCCTCAAGGCCGATGGAGCACACGCTGGAATCATCCACATAGCTGTCGATCAGCACAAAGGGGATCCCAAGCTCCTTTACCGTGGTAAAAAAATCGTCCTGAAACATACCGGTCACGATCAGTCCGGACAGGTGCCAGCTCCGGCTCAGGACGGCAAGCTCCTTTGCCTCTTCCACGGCGCGGATCATCAAAAAATATCCTTCGTCGCGGATGCGCTTTTCGATGCTGTCGACAAAGGCGCTCATAAACGGATCGCCGACCGTGCTGCCCGTCGTTTGGGGAGTAAGGTGCGTGATGACGCCGATGATGGAGGAATCGTTATTGGCCAGGGTCCTTGCGGACATGCTGGGCACGTAGTGCTCGCGCTCGATGATGCTCCATATCTTTTTTACCATATCCGGGGAGACACGGCTTTTCCGGTTGTGCACCACGTTCGATACCGTCGTGATACTTACGCCTGCTTCATTTGCAATATCCCTTAATGTGACCATACGCTGCTCCAGATCGCTGCTGCCTTGACTGTTTTGTGATTTTCAACGGTTCATTCTATCATTTTTCCAAAATGCATGCAAGGGTTTTAAATAAAAACGCGGGGGCAATTGTGATGCTTGCCCCCGCGCGTAAGCTATGCTGCGGGATTATTCCAGTCCGGCCAGATAGTCCTTGATCGGCAGGTCGCCGGGCTTGCCGGTCTCTTCTGCGGTCAGGCCAGCCAGAATGGTCTCCTGGCTCGTGGAGTCGACGGGCGCCACGGCCTCGGAGAAGCTGATCTCGTCAAGCCAGATGACGCACTTTGCGAAAGCGCGGATGTGGAAGGCGTTGGTCATTCCGGGGAAGCCGGAAGCTTCCAGATCGATCACGAGATCCTGCCACTCGGTGGTGATCACAGGATGCGTGCCGTCAGCCAGTACCAGATCGGAGAACCTGGCGGCATAGAACTTGGAATCTTCGGGATGCCAGTCCATGATCAGCTTGGCTTCTTCGCCGCCCTCAGCGCCCTTGATG
>CADBNW010000162.1 GCA_902796025.1 uncultured Eubacteriales bacterium | reverse complement strand
CCTGCGCCCGTAGAAATAATAGGATGCGAAGACCTCCACGCCATCCTCGGTCAGCTGAAGGTGAACCCTTTTGTTAAGGACAGCCGTGCTCACCCCAAGCGCTGTGGACGCAAGCCCGAGCAGCAAAAAGAAGACGCAAAGCAGCAAGTCCTCCGTCGAAGGCGCGCCTTCTTCATTGAACAGGACGATGGCAAAGAGGACCACAATAAACAATCCGCTGATGATGAGCCCAAGAGCCCACAGTCTGTCTTGGCTCTTTTTGAAACGTCCGGTCATACAACTCTCCTCATTGTTTTGCCGCTTATGGCAAGCATCCAATTAAATGTCTCCCGCGGCGGCGCGCACAAGGAACGTGGATCCTGATATAGTGATCGCATGTGTTCCTTCCTGGCTGATGGTACGCTGCGAGTTTTGTTGTGAGCTTCAAACGGGAGCGGCAGTTTTTATCTATAGGCTCCTTTGAAATGGCGGACCGCTATAGAGCTTACTCAGCTGCCGCAATGCCCTTCAAAGCCGTTGGCTCTTATTGCGTTCCGCTTTGCTATACCCTATACCGAAGCGGCGCGACGTCTGTCATGAAATGGTGAACGCAAAATCCGGTTTGGCGTTCTTTGACAGCCTTACCGTTTTCGTCACTGTTTTTTCTCCCATGCAGATCGTGGCATCGTAATCACCGTAAAACCCCTTGAATGCGATCCTGCCAGCATCATTTGTCGCTAACGCCAGATCGGTCCGCCAGGTCTCATTGATCAGTTTGTCAAGCACTGTATAGGCCTTCTTGGGCGCAAGATTTTGCCGAAGCAATCCGCAGATGTTGTCGGTCCACTCGTATCCATCGATCACGTCCCAGTATATGATCGCTTCCATGGCTGGATGGCTGAACCATATGCTGTAGAGGTTTTTGATGATCTCCGCCTGGATGTCCTCATCCTCCTCCGTATTGCGATAGCAGGGCACGCTGATCTCGGTGATCTGTATGGGTTTGCCAAAATCAGCATAGCGGTCCAGAACTGCGTAGATCCTTTCAGGCGAATACATCGATTCTCCAAGCTTTGGTTCGTTCTCTTCGGTGGCGCAAACATGGAATTGCATCCCTATCGAATCGATGCGGCAGCCCTTATTCAGCGCCCGCTCGATCAGCATGTAATAGGCGCTTCTGTTGCCGTTGAACACGGGCCACAGGTTATTGTGCGCTTCATTTATAATGAGCTTATTTTTGGGAAACAGCCGGTCTGCCATGCGAAAATCCCATTCGATGGTATCGGGCTGCTGGAAATGGATCGTGTGTTCACTGTAAGGAAGGTTCAAGGTTTCATTAGTGACTTCCCAGCTTGGAACACGGTCCGCATATAGTTTAGACAGCTCTTCAAAGCGGTCATACAGCGCATTTCGTATAGCGTCAAGGTCATTCATCGCCTTTACCCAGTCGGGTGAGAAAGAATCATAGTCCAGGCAATGGGCTTTGGGTTCGATCCCGTATTCCTCGCAAAATTCAAGGCATACGTCTATATTGGGCTTTCGATAGATGCGGGGGCTTCCTTTGGCGTAACGTTTCTTTCCCTTTTCGGGCTCGACAAATTTCCAATAAACCGGCAGGGTCCCGATATTGAAAAGACGGGCGTAGAGCTTTTTATACTCATCCGTTTTCTCAGGCGTTTCCATTTCCTCCAGTGCAAACAGATTGGCCCCAAAACGAAATTCATGCTTTTTCTGATGAAGGGCGATCCTGGCACCCGGGACAGGATTGCCTTCTTTGTCTTTTACGGTGATACTGAACCTGCCCTTTCGGTACTGTTCGATTCCAGCCGAAATGCGTTCCTGCATATAGTCAGCCTGTTCTGTAAAATGCTTAAGTACCCTCTCCCGTCTTGATCCCATGAACCATTTACCTCCTCGATCAATATGCGGTGATTCGTTTGGCGTGTCCTCTGATGTGCCTGCGATCTGTCAGTCAAAATTGCCGATCCAAAATAGGAAACCCTATTTCTATGAGCCTGCGGTGAAAGCCGGAAATATACTGTATTTACCGGGGCTTCTGGAAAAACCCTGATCGCGTTATCAAGATCATGTTGGCAGACGGATTCGAGCTCATGTATTCTTATCGATCACAAAGATATGGGCAAAATCCGTTTCGATCCTTTCGACTATGCTCATGCCGGAATGCAAAACGCACCCTTCAATATTCTTGACCGAATCGGGATATACAGTGATTTTTCTGCTGCCGTACTCCAGAACCGTGTTTTGACTCTTATCAACGGACAAGACGAACCGACCACCCTTTGTGAGCAAATGAGAAATCTTATCGATTACAGCTTTTTTGTTTTTGATATGCATAAATGTTAATGAAGAATACACTACATCAAACGTTCTGTCAAACGGATACTTCTCTATATCGCCAGGCAAAAGGGTAACGTTATCAAATGCTCGTAAGTTTTCCTGTGCTTTTTTGATTGTTTTTGGAGAGATATCGATGCCGTAAAACTCTTTGCATCGTGGCGCGGTTCTAAGGGCGAGACGCCCCGTCCCGACTCCTATCTCAAGAACGGACTTTGTATCATCGAGTGTCAGAGCATCCAAAAACACCTTGCCATCCCACTTGTCCATATATTCTTTAAGCGGCTCAGGATCAAAAACAGGGTCGTTGTTTTCATCTATCAAAGAGTCGTAATGTTTTATAACGTCACTATTCATTTCTGTTGCCTTTTGCCGTGTTGATAGAAGCGATCAGCAACCGTTTGTTTTTTTCTGTTTGCGATAACAAATAATCTCATTACAACTATACCAGAAAAGCTCCATAAAATCAATGTTTTGTGAAGCAAAACCACCTTTTCGAGACTTGTCAAGAATTTTGGGCAGAGAGAAGCGTGAAAAGAGCAAAAAGAAAAAGCCGCTTTTGTGACTTTTTTTCGGTTAACAGTTCTATAACTTTCGCATTTCAGCACAGTTTCTTCTATAATACGCCAAATTAACCGCGATAACGACTTTGATTTGTGAGTGTCTTATGATTGGACAGCGATTCACATATACTTTGAAGTTGAGACAATGACCCTTCATTTTTTTGTGATACTACCCCATTCTGAGTCTTGCGTCTGTATATTCCCCAAAAATGAAAACAATTCTACTTTGGGGAATAAATTGGATATATAAAAATCACTTTCTATCCGTCTTACCGGAACGCTGCATCGCAGCCCGGATAAAGCCTTTGAAGAGAGGATGTGGTTTATTGGGACGGCTTTTGAATTCGGGGTGATATTGTACGCCGAGGAAGAACGGATGATTGGGAAGCTCTATGGTTTCCACCAGCTTGCCGTCCGGTGAGAGGCCGCTGAGGACGAGGCCGCATTCTGTGAGGATCTGCCGATAGTCGTTGTTGAACTCGTAGCGGTGGCGATGGCGCTCGCTGATCGTCTGCGCACTGTAGCAGCTTTCCATCAGCGTACCGCTTCGGATCGCGCAGGGATATGCGCCAAGGCGCAGCGTGCCGCCTTTGTCGATGTCGTCGCTTTGTCCGGGCATAAAATCGATCACCTTGTGCGGGCACTGTTCGTCGAATTCGCCGGAGTCCGCGTCCAAAAGGCCGGCGACGTTTCTTGCAAAATCGATCACCGCGATCTGCATACCAAGGCAAATGCCAAAGTACGGGATCCCCTTTTCGCGGGCGTATCGCACTGCCAGGAGCATGCCGCTTATGCCGCGGCTGCCAAAGCCGCCCGGCACGATGATGCCGTCAACAGCGCCAAGGCTTGCTTCCACCGTGTCAGGAGCAAGCTGCTCTGAATCGATCCAGCGGATATTGACGTGCACGTTGTGATAATAGCCCGCATGATGCAGCGCCTCGGCCACCGAAAGATAGGCGTCGTGCAGGCCGACGTACTTGCCGACCAGAGCGATCTCCACGCAGCGGCTGCGCGCTAAGTTTATGCGTTCCACCATCTCCTGCCATTCGCAAAGCTCCGGCTCGGGCGCGTTCAGGCCCAGCTCCCGGCAGACCACAGCGGAAAAGTTTGCCTTTTCCAGCATGAGCGGCGCTTCGTAAAGGTTTGGCAGGGTGATGTTTTCGATCACGCAGTCCTGCTTTACGTTGCAAAAAAGGGCGATCTTCTGGAAGATGGACCGTTCCAGCGGCTGATCGCAGCGCAGCACGATGATATCCGGATTGATGCCCATGCTCTGCAGTTCCTTGACCGAATGCTGGGTGGGCTTGGACTTATGTTCCTCCGAGCCCTTCAGGTACGGAACCAGCGTCACGTGGATGAACAGGCTGTTTTCCCTGCCGACCTCAAGGGAGATCTGGCGCACGGCCTCGATGAAGGGCTGGGATTCGATGTCGCCGATGGTGCCGCCGATTTCTGTGATGACCACATCCGCGCCCGTCTTTTTGCCCACGCTGTAGACAAATTCCTTGATCTCATTCGTGATATGCGGGATCACCTGCACCGTGGTACCAAGGTATTCGCCGCGGCGCTCCTTGTTCAATACGTTCCAGTACACCTTGCCGGTGGTGAGATTCGAGTATTTGTTCAGATCCTCGTCGATAAAGCGCTCGTAATGGCCAAGATCCAGATCGGTCTCCGCGCCGTCTTCTGTCACATAAACCTCGCCGTGCTGGTAGGGACTCATGGTGCCGGGATCCACATTTATGTAGAGATCCAGCTTCTGCGCTGCCACCTTGAGGCCACGCGCCTTGAGCAGGCGTCCGAGGGATGCCGCCGTGATGCCCTTGCCCAGCCCCGATACCACGCCGCCGGTCACAAAAATATACTTCATCATATGCTCTGCTCCTTTACTCCCATTCCACCGTAGCCGGAGGCTTGGAGGATATATCATACACGACCCTGCTTACGCAGGCGATCTCGTTGGTTATGCGGTTGGACGCGGTTTCCAAAACCTCGTAGGGCAAGCGCGTCCATTCGGCGGTCATAAAGTCGTCCGTGGAAACTGCGCGCAGCGCCACAGTATAGCCATAGCTGCGGGCGTCGCCCTTCACACCGACGCTTCTAAGGTCGGTCAAAACCGCAAAGTACTGGTTCGGTATGTTTTCAGGCTGTAAGTCTTCTATAACTTCGCGAAAGATCGCGACTGCGTCCCGCAAAATCTCAAGCTTTTCCCGCGTGACCTCCCCGATGATCCGGACCGCAAGGCCCGGTCCCGGGAAAGGCTGCCTTTCTGTTAGCCGCTTTGGAAGCCCAAGAAGCCTTCCGATGGCCCGCACCTCATCCTTGAACAGCTCCCGCAAGGGCTCCGCGATTTTGTCAAAGCGCATGGTGTCAGGCAAAGCGCCAACGTTATGGTGGCTTTTGATCACCGCGGAATCTCCCTTTCCGCTTTCGATCACGTCCGGGTAGATCGTACCCTGGGCAAGGACGTGTATGGGTCCAAGCTTTTCCGCCTGCGCCTCGAACACGCGAATGAACTCCTCGCCAATGCGCCTGCGCTTTTCTTCTGGCTCGGTGACCCCCGAAAGCTTTTCCAAAAAACGCTCTGCCGCGTTTACGCGTATCAGATCGATCCCGAATTTTCCCTTAAAGGTTTTCTCCACAAAGTCGCCCTCGCCCTTTCGAAGAAGGCCATGATCCACAAACACGCAGGTCAAATCATTTCCTATCGCTTTATGCAGCAAAAGCGCCGCCACAGCGGAATCCAAGCGCCAAAAGCACCCTTTTGCCGCGCAATGAAGCGCTGTATTTTTGTATGAGCTGCTGCGCGTAGCTTTCTACGCGCCACTCCCCTTTGCAGCGGCAAATCGAAAAAAGGAAGTTTTGGATGATCTGCCGTCCATATTCCGTGTGCGTAACCTCGGGATGAAACTGCACGCCGTAAAGCCCGCGCCTTTCGTCGCACAGGGCGGCGCAGAGGCATTGGTCCGTGTGCGCAACGGCGATAAAGCCTTCCGGCAAACGGCTTATATAGTCCGTATGGCTCATCCAGCAGTCGCTGACTGGAGGGACGCCAAAAAACAAGCGGCAAGAAACTGCTTTAAGTGCAGTTTTGCCGTATTCCCCAGCATTCCCGGCAGGCGAGACCGTTCCTCCGGCCAGATACGCAATAAGCTGCGCGCCGTAGCATATGCCAAGCACAGGCACTCCGACGTTCAAAAGCTCCTCGCTGCAGCGCGGACTTCCCGGCTGATAGACGCTTTTGGGCCCGCCGGTCAGTATAACGCCCTTATAGCCCGCCGCCTTGATCTCCTCCGGGGACATGCGGCTATAGGGCTTTATTTCAGCGTAGACGTGCTGCTCGCGCACCCTTCGGGCAATCAACTGACTGTATTGCCCGCCAAAATCCACGATGAGTATTTTTTCCATTTGTTTCTCCTATAGGATAGTGTTTTCTTCTTCCGCTGTATCCTGAGGCAGCAAGGGATATAACTTTTCAAGAAACTTGGTGACCTGCCCGGCGCAGCGCCCAGTGTAGAGCGCAGGGTCCATAAGGGCGTCAAGCCGGGCCTGCGTAAGGCCAAATTCCTTTTGAGCCGCAAGGCGTTCCATCAGATCGCACGCTTCTCCCTCGTCCATTTTCCTGTGCGCCTCCATGGAGCATGCGCGGATGATCTCGTGCAGCACCTGCCGGTCGTAACCGCGCTTTACGCCCTCCATCAGCAGGTTTTCCGTGGCGATGAAGGGAAGCTGCTCGCGCACAGCCTTTGCGACGAGGGCTTCGTTGACCCTGAGCCCCGAACACAGATGGATGGCCAGGCGCAGTATGGCGTCCGCGCATAAAAAGCCCTCGGGCAGCGAAATGCGCCGGTTGGCCGAATCGTCAAGCGTGCGCTCGAGCCATTGCACAGAAGCGGTCATGGGCGCGTTCAGCGCGTTCACCATTAGATAGCGCGACAGGGAGCAAATGCGCTCGCAGCGCATGGGATTTTGCTTGTAGGCCATGGCTGACGAACCCACCTGCGCGCTTTCAAAGGGCTCCATGAGCTGCCGGTCGTGCTGCATCAGGCGAATGTCGTTTGCCATTTTGCAGGCGCTTTGGGCAATGGCGCTAAGGGCGTTCAAAATCCTGCTGTCGAGCTTTCTGGGATAGGTCTGCCCGCATACGTCAAAACATTCGCTAAAGCCAAATTCCCGGGCCAACAGCGCGTTCATCTGGTCGATCTTCTCCTCGTCGCCGCCAAACAGCTCCATAAAGCTGGCCTCTGTGCCGATGGTGCCCCTGCAGCCCAGAAAGCGCATGCTATCCAGTACAAATCCCACTTCGTCAAGATCGCTTTTGAAGTCCTGCATCCAAAGCGTGGCGCGCTTGCCGATCGTGACAAGCTGCGCGGGCTGATAATGCGTATAGCCAAGGGCCGGCGTATTCTTGTAAGAATCCGCAAAGCCTGCAAGTTTTTTAAGAAGCATCGCAAGCTGCGTACGGATGTACAAAAGCGCGTCCCGATAGAGGATAAGATCTGCGTTGTCCGTCACATAGCAGCTGGTCGCGCCAAGGTGCAAAATGGGTGCCGCATTCGGGGCGGCCTTGCCATAGGCTTGGATATGCGCCATTACGTCGTGATGCACCTCTTCTTCCCTTTGGCGCACACAGTCGTAATCGATGTCGCTTATGTGCGCTTGAAGCTCGTCCACCTGCGCCCCGGTGATCGGCAGTCCCAGCTGCATCTGCGTCCTCGCAAGCGCCGCCCAGAGCCTGCGCCAGGTCTGATAGCGCATGTCTTGTGAAAACAGGCGCAGCATGTACTGTGACGCGTAGCGAGTGGAAAACGGCGATTCGTATTTGTCTGTCACGTTTTTTCCTCCTGCTTATCTTACGATAATGCTGTCCCTCTGCGCGCCTACGGAAATATAGCGCACGGGCAGCGAAAGCGCTTCCTCGATCATTTCAACGTACGTGCGCGCGGCTTTTGGCAGATCCATCCAACGCCTTACAGCGCTTATGTCGCACTGCCAGCCCTCGCAATAGCTTATCTCCGGTGCGGCCTTGGCAAGCGCCAGCGGAAAGGGAAAGTCTTCGCTGCGCCTTCCGTCAACGACATAGCCCGTGCACATGGGGATCCTTTCCATATAGCTTAGCACGTCAAGCTTAGTAAGGGCGATGCTGCTTAATGCCTGCATGCGCGCGCCGTAGCGGGTCGCCACCAGGTCCAGCGGGCCCACGCGGCGCGGCCTTCCGGTTTTGGCGCCATATTCCTGCCCAGCTTTTCGAAGAAGCTCCGCCTCTTCCCCCTGCATTTCACAAACGAAAGGTCCCTCCCCAACGCAGGTGGAGTAAGCCTTTACGACGCCCACCACGCTGTCCAGCTTCAGCCCCGGCAGACCCGCGCCGATGGGCGCATAGACCGAAAGGGTGTTTGAGGACGTGGTATAGGGATAAATGCCCATATCGATATCCCGAAGCGCGCCCAGCTGCGCTTCAAACAGCATGCGCCTGCCTGAGGCCAGGCTTTGCGTGAGGTACGCGCCCGTGTCGCACAAATAGGGCTTTATCCTTTCGCAGCAGTCAAGAAAGCGCCTTAAATCCAGGGCTGTATAGCCCTTTGCGCCGTAAACGCCGGTAAGCGTAAGATTTTTCCACTCCATCAGCTCCTTCAGATGCTCTCCAAACGCCTCCGGGTATATCAGTTCGCCCGCCAGGAGGGTCTTTTTCTGATACTTGTCCGAATAAAACGGCGCGATCCCCTGCCGGGTAGAGCCATATTTTTTGTCCTGGAGCCGCTCCTCCTCCAGCGCATCCTGATCCCTGTGCCAGGGCAGAAGCAGGGAAGCCCGATCGCTGATTTTCAGGTTTTGCGGTGTGATCTCTACGCCCTGAGCCATGACCGCCTCCATTTCAAGCCACAGGTTTTCCGGATCGAGCGCCACGCCGTTTCCCAGCACGTTCACCACGCCCCTGCGGAAGATACCCGAGGGCAGCAGGTGCAGGGCAAATCTTCCCTTGTCGTTTACCACCGTGTGCCCGGCGTTGCCGCCGCCCTGATAACGGATCACGATGTCAAAGCGCTCGCTGAGCAAGTCCACCATCCGCCCCTTGCCTTCGTCGCCCCAGTTTACGCCTACGATCGCACAGGTTTGCATATGTCTGTCTCCCCTTTCCTATTTTCCGCTTGCGCCGTAGTTGGAAAGCACGCGGGCGGACGGATCGTTCACATCGCAGCCCGGCCAACTTTTGTTGGGCATCCAGAAGTCGGCCACCATCTCGCTCTGTCCCGGGTAATATTTTTCAAACAGCTCGCGGTACCAAAGCGCTTCCTTGGTGAAGGGCCGCGCGTGGGCGTAGCTTGCCCTGCGCGCCTCAAACTCCGCGTTAGTATATTTCGTCTCGGCGTACTGCTTCAGATCATCCACCATCGAGTGGCCGACCGCATCGGAGAAGGCCGCCTTTTCGCGCCAGAGGATGCCGTCCGGCAGATAGTTCAGCTTCTCAAAGGCGTGGCGCAAAAGGTACTTGCCCATGCCGTATTTGTTCATCTTCATTTCGGGATCGAGAGACATGACGTATTTGACAAAGTCCAGATCGCCGAAGGGCACGCGCGCCTCGAGGGAGTTTACCGAGATGCACCGGTCCGCGCGCAGCACATCGTACATGTGAAGCTCGCTTACGCGCTTTTCGGCCTCCTTCTGAAAGGCAGCCGCGTCCGGCGCGAAGTCCGTGTATTTGTAGCCGAACAGCTCGTCGGAAATTTCGCCGGTCAGGATCACGCGGGTGTCCGTGTTCTCATGGATCGCCTTACAGACCAGATACATGCCCATGCTCGCGCGGATGGTGGTGATGTCGTAGGTGCCGAGCAGCTCCACCACGGTTTCCAGAGAGGATATGACCTCCTGGGGCGTCATGTACACCTCCGTGTGGTCACTGCCGATAAAGTCCGCCACCTGACGGGCGTATTTCAGATCGATCGCGTCCTTCGTCATGCCGATGGCGAAGGTTTTGATGGGCGCGCCGCTCTGCCGCGCGGCGATGGCGCACACCAGCGAGGAATCGAGCCCGCCAGAGAGCAGAAAACCTACCTTCGCGTCCGCGACAAGGCGCTTTTTTACGCCCGCGATCAGCTTTTCGCGGATATTTATGCAGGCGGTCTCGAGGTCGTCGCGGCAGACGGTCTTCGGGTGCGCGACGTCCGCGTAGCGGATGAACCGGCCGCCCCGGTAGTAGCAGCCCGGGGGAAACGGCAGGATTCTTTTGCACAGCCCCACGAGGTTTTTGGATTCGCTGGCAAACAGGATCGCGCCGTCTTCATCATGGCCGTAATACAGCGGGCGGATGCCGATGGGGTCGCGCGCGGCGATATATTCCTGCGTCCGGCCGTCGTAGAGCACCATGGCAAACTCCGCGTCCAGCATTTTAAACATGTCCGTGCCGTGCTCAAAGTACAGCGGCAGGATGATTTCGCAGTCGCTGTCGCTTTGGAAGGCGTAGCCCTTTTTCACAAGCTTTTCGCGCTCCGCCTCAAAGCCGTACAATTCGCCGTTGCAAACGACCAGGCAGCCGTCCCGCTCAAAGGGCTGCATGCCAGAAGGCGTAAGACCCATGATGGACAGGCGGTGAAAGCCCATAAAGCCCTTGCCGGTATCGATGATGCGGCTGTCGTCCGGCCCGCGCGAAACCGTGCGTCCAAAGCCCGCCTCAAATTTTTGAAGATCCGCCTTTTCACTGCAATAGCTCATGATGGAGCACATCGTCTTATCCTCCGGTTACAGTTTTTTGCCATGCCCGCCAGAAGCGTTTTTCCGGCGGGTATGGCGCTTTTCGTTGTTTGATTTCTATTCCACGTCCTGAAGGGCGGCGTAGCCCTCCTCGCCGGTGCGCACCTTGACCACGTTTTCAACATCGTAGACGAAGATCTTGCCGTCGCCGATGTGGCCGGTGTAGAGCACCTTCTTGGCGGTCTCGATCACGTCCCGCACGGGGATTTTGCTGACCACGATGTCCACTTGCACCTTCGGGCGAAGGTCGGTCTCCACCGCTACGCCGCGGTAGAACTCGGTGTGCCCCTTCTGCATGCCGTAGCCCATCACGTGGGAGACGGTCATGCCGGTGATGCCCAGCTTGCTCATGGCGTCCTTCAAGGCGTAGAGCTTTTCTTCCTTAAAGACGATCTCCACCTTGGTGAACTTGTGGCCGTCCGCGCCGAAGGCGGGCTCCCTCTTTACGGGCACGGCCTCGGCGGGCGGCGTCGTGCCGGTGACAGCCACGACCTGCTCGCCCGTGCCGAACTCGGCGTACTTGTCCACGGCGGGCATGAAGTCTGCGTAGGCGCTGGGCAGGCCGTGCTCGCTGCTATCGAGGCCCATAAGCTCGTCCTGTGCATCGGCGCGAAGGAAGCTCATCTTTTTGAGCAGCTTAAAGAACAGGAACATCGTGACGCCCGCCCAAGCCGCCACGGCGGTGAAGCCCACAAGCTGCACGCCCAGCTGCCGGAAGCTGCCCGTATAGAAAAGGCCCTTCAGCCCTGCGGGCGCGTCGGGATTAGCCAGAAGGCCCACCGCGAGGGTACCCCAGACGCCGTTTGCGCAGTGCACGCCGACCGCGCCGACCGGATCATCGATATGAAGCTTAAGATCCAGCGCCTCTACGACCGCGACCACCAGAATGCCGGAGACCACGCCCACGACGGCGGCGCCGATGGCGTCAAACGCGTCGCAGCCCGCGGTCACACCCACGAGCCCCGCGAGGGAGGCGTTTAAGCACATGGAGACGTCCGGCTTTCCGTTTTTGATCCAGGTATAGACGAGGGTCGTGCAGGTGGCGACCGACGGCGCGATGGTCGTGGTCAGAAAGATGGATGAAAGCTCGCTCACGCTCGTGGCCGCCGCGCCGTTAAAGCCGTACCAGCCCAGCCACAGGATGAACACGCCCAGCGCGCCCAGCGGGATCGAATGGCCGGGGATCGCATTGACCTTGGTCACTTTGCCGCTTTTGTCGGTGACGTATTTGCCGATGCGCGGTCCCAAAAGCTTTGCGCCGATCAGCGCGGCGATGCCTCCCACCATGTGGATGGCGCAGGAGCCCGCGTAATCGTGAAAGCCCAGCTGGCTAAGCCACCCGCCGCCCCAGATCCAGTGCGCCTCGATGGGATAGATCAAAAGGCTGATCACGGCGGAATACACGCAGTAAGCCGAGAATTTGGTTCTTTCCGCCATCGCGCCGGAGACGATGGTGGCGGTGGTCGCGCAGAAGACGAGGTTGAACACAAAGTAGCTTGCGTCGGTATAGCCGTCCTCGGGCGAAGCGATAAAGTCCTTAAAGTGGGTGAACAGATCGAGGTTGGGCCTGCCGATCAGGCCGAACAGCGCGTCCTCGCCCATCATGAGCGTGTAGCCCAGCAGCGAAAACACCACAGTGCCGATGCAGAAATCCATCAGGTTTTTCATGATGATGTTGCCAGCGTTTTTTGCGCGGGTAAAGCCGGTTTCCACCATCGCAAAGCCCGCCTGCATCCAGAACACCAGCGCGGCGCCGATCAAAAACCAGAATTCAACGGTCATGTCGCAGGACCTCCTTTATGATTATTTCACGCCGAACAGCAAATCGGCATAGGTCGGGAACGGCCAATAGCTCTTTGCGGTCATCAGCTCCGCCTGATCGCAGGGCGCACGAAGCGCGCTCATCGCGGGCAGGATCAGGTCGCGCACGCGGTACGCCTCCTCCACGATATCCGGCGCGCCATAGAGCTTTGAAAGCGCCTCATCCAGCGCGTCGGTGCTTAAAGCGATGTCATCCGTCAGCGCGGACAGGCGCTGCACGAGCCCCGCTTCATAGCTGCAGCTGAGCGCGGGCGCGAGCTGCTTTTTCGCGGTGGCGTCGCGGGCGACGGCGGCGGCGTAGCTCTCCACGGCGGGCAGAATCTGCGTTTTTGCCATCGAAGCCATCGTGTTTGCCTCGATGACGACGCTCTTTACGTAGTTTCCCAGCATGATGTCCCGGCGGCTTCTAAGTTCTACCTCGGTAAACACGCCAAGGCCCGTGAGCATGTCCACGTTCTTTTTGTCGAGCAGATGCGGCATGCAGTCGGCGGTGGTCGGGTAGTTGGTAAGGCCGCGTTTTTTCGTGGCTTCCTCGATCCAGCTCTCGTCGTAGCCGTTGCCGTTAAAGATGATGCGCCTGTGATCCCTGATGGTCTTTTTGATCATGTCGTGCAGCGCGGTCTCAAAGTCCTCGGCCTTTTCGAGGCGGTCGGCGTAGATGCGCAGGCTCTCGGCCACGGCGCTGTTCAGCATGATGTTGGCGCAGGCGATGGAGTTGGAGGAGCCCAGCATTCTGAACTCAAACTTGTTGCCGGTGAAGGCGAAGGGCGAGGTGCGGTTGCGGTCGGTGGTGTCGCGGTTGAACTTGGGCAGCACGTCCACGCCCAGCTTCATCTGCATCTTCTTCGCACCCTCGTAGGGCGTGTCGTTTTCAATAGCCTCCAAAACCGCATTCAGCTCGTTCCCCAGGAACATGGAGATCACGGCCGGCGGCGCTTCGTTGGCGCCGAGCCTGTGGTCGTTGCCCGCCGTGGCCACGGAGATGCGCAGCAGATCCTGATAATCGTCCACGGCCTTGATCACCGCGCAGAGGAACAGCAAAAACTGCGCGTTCTCGTAGGGCGTCTCGCCCGGGGAGAGCAGGTTCTGGCCCGCGTCCGTGGCGATCGACCAGTTGTTGTGCTTGCCGCTGCCGTTGACGCCCGCGAAGGGCTTTTCGGCCAGCAGACACACAAGACCGTGCTTTTCCGCCACGCGCTGCATGATCTCCATCGTCAGCTGGTTGTGGTCGGTGGCGACGTTCGTGGTGGACTACAT
>CADBNW010000161.1 GCA_902796025.1 uncultured Eubacteriales bacterium | reverse complement strand
CTCTTTGAGACCGATAAAGCACTGATCCTCTACGGTATGGCGCCGCTGTACGCGCGGATTCCCCGCGACGCGGCCTTTATCATGGCATTCTCCAACCGGGTTTATGACATTCACAATGTGGACGCGATCCTGCGGGAAAACGATCTCCCGCCATTCTTAACCTGAAAATCTGCCCCGTTGCCCCCAAACCGGGGTCAACGGGGCAGGCTGCTCTTTGGTATAATTTGCATGAAATATAGATAGGAGGTATATCATGAAAAAACTGTTTTCCCTGCTTCTCGTTATCGCCCTTGCGCTTGCAGCCCTCTCCCCTGCGGCTCTTGCCGATTCCGGGCTGCGGCATTACAGCGACAGCGAGCTCCGGCAGCTTTATGAAGCTGTGCGGCAGGAGATGAAAAGCCGCGGTCTTAAGCTCCAGCAGGACATCACCCTGCACGAGGGTAAGTACATCGTGGGCGAGGACATTCTGCCCGGCAGCTACACGCTCAGATGCACGGAAAGCTCCGGCGATACCTACGGCGGTCTGTATTCCTCGCTGGGCGACTTTTACGGCGGGATCGACAGCTCTCTCGGCGGGCTGATCGGCTCCCTCGGCGGCATGATGAGTGACATCATTAACACCGAGGTGGAGATCATCGGCGACTACGGTACGGTTCTCAAATCCTATGAGCTCAAGGCCGGTGACTCCATCCAGCTCACGCTCTCCGAAAACACCGCCCTGAAAATCAGTGAAGGCACCTGTGTCCTGAGCGCAGAGTGAAGCCGCAAAACCTGATACAAAGCACAGCACCATCCGGGTTCGATCCTGTTGGTGCTGTGCTTTTCTTCGTATTTCTGCTTTTGCATTTCTCAAATTGAAATCACAGCGCGAATAAGTGAGCAAAAAATCTCATGGCCTGAGAAACGTCCGTTTCAGTTTTGTTCTCAAATACTGCCATAAGACGGCAAAGGGAATGACACTCATAAGCACCGCCAGGAACACAAGGCCTGAGGAAAAGCTGAGCTTGCTCCCAAGCACGGCGTTCAGGACAAGATAATCCTCCATCACGTTGTTGTGAACATAGTAAAGGGCGCCCGACAGCAGTCCTGCCCAAACGAAAGGCTTCCACGCAAGCAGACTTGAAATCGGGCGCAGATTCAGCGCGGCCAGCAGCAAACCGGGCGCGGCAACAAATTCAAAGTATCTCACATAAGCGGAGCTCCCGATCGAGCCGAAAATGTTCTCAAAGCCGACGAACAGCCGTATGAGCAGAAAGCCAAGGATCAGCGTTCCCCACGCGGCAGAGACGCCCTTTCTCACTCCTTCCGCCGCGTTGAGCTGAAACTCACAGAGCAGCGCCCCAAGGAAATACAGCACATACCCGCGTCCGTCGACCAGCCAGAGGAAGGGCAGCCTCGGCGAGTGTTCCAGACAGACCCATCCGATCAGGACCATCACCGTACAGGCACTCAGATATAAATACCGATTCTTCGCAAGCCTGCGGACCAGATAGTATAACAGATAGCACAGCAGCAGGACATCTACAAACCACATGGTGGAGTTCAGCGGCAGGGCGGTTTGTCTATAGGAGGTGACCCATCCGGTGTTGACCATCAGGACAGACAGTATGGTGCGCAGCGGCGTGATGGGTGAGATCCAGGCATCGCTGCCGGGCACGGTGCGGAGCATGAGCCAGGCGTTGAGCAGTGCCCAGAGATTGACGATGACAGAGGGGATGAAGAGTTTTCCGTAATGCTTTTTCAAGTACGCCCAGGGAGAGAGGGACGCGATCTTCTCACGATAATGAAAAGCGGTCAGGAAACCGGAAAGCATGAAAAACAGCTCCACCGCGTTTTTACTGTACTCAAAGAAAAACTCGGAATGCGGATAGAAGGGCAGAGCCGTTCTCCCCAGCCCCGGGTCATCAATGTACAGGCAGAAATAGTGGTAGCACACGATAAAAAGGCACGCGATCCCGCGCATTCCTGTCAGCGCTGTGAATGTCTGCTCTTTTTCTTTCAATCAATATACCTCGTCAAATCAGCCAGTGTTTCCAAAGTAAGCACAAATAATCTATTATATCAATATCCCGTTGCAGTGGTCGATCTCGTGCTGGATGATCTGGGCAGTCCAGCCCGTGAAGGTTTTGAGGCGGATCTGGAATTCCTCATTCTGGTACTGTACTTTGATGGAGCGCCAGCGCTTTGCTTTTCGCGTCCCTGTCAGAGAGAGACAGCCTTCTTCCGCCTCGTATGGGCCGGAGCATTTGACGATCACCGGATTGTACATCATCATGTACCGCCCGTTATTATCGAAGGCGATGATCCGCTTTGTGCTGCCGATCATGTTCGCCGCCATGCCCACACAGCCGTCCGCATGGGCGCGCAGCGTGTCCAGCAGATCCGCCGCGATGGGCGCGTCCGCCGGACCTGCATCAGCGGATTTCTGCGCTAGAAAGATCGGGTCCTTCACAATGGGTTGAATCATATCTGTTAGCTCCTTCACGTATTATGCGTCGTCAGTTTCTCTTTCAAAAGCGGTATAATCGTCAAGTCCGCCGGGAGCCAGGCCACACTGTACAGTTCTTCCGCACGGAGCCATTTTGCTGCTTCATGCTCCTTCAGCACAGGCTCTCCGTCGCAGATCGTCGCCCAGAAGCACTGCATACTGAGATGGAACGCGGGGTAGTCGTAT
>CADBNW010000160.1 GCA_902796025.1 uncultured Eubacteriales bacterium | reverse complement strand
TCACTGGTAGACCCATTTGCGCTGTATCAGCTTTTGCAGCATGGTAAACGCAAAGATGATCACAAACAGCACCATGGCCGCGGCGGCTGCGATGCCAAGGGAGTGCATGCCGTCGAAGTTGGAGGTGATGTTGTTGTAGATGTACCAGGCCACGGTCTCCATCTGGTAGTCCTCGGGCTTTCCGTTCCACAAAACGAACACGTCGGTGTACACCTTGAAGGCGGAGATGGAGTTGATGATCAGCACCAGACCGATCGTTGGGGACAGAAGCGGCACGGTGATCTTAAAGAAGATGCGCGCGGGCTTGCTGCCGTCCACCTTTGCCACGGTGTAGAGGTGATCGTCGATGTTCTGCAGGCCGCTCAAAAGCAGTATGATCGTAAAGGGCAGGCTGTTCCACACGCCAAAGATGATCAGCACCGTCATGGGGATGGCGTGGTTGGTCGCGCCCGTCTGCAGCCAGTTGATGTTCTCCGGCGCGCCGAAAAAGCGCGTGAAGAAGTTGATCAGGGCGTTGATAAGGCCGCTGTTTTGGTTGAACATCCAGCGCCACACCAGGCCGACGGCCGTCGCGGTGGTGACCATGGGCATAAAGTACGCCGTCTGGAAAAGTGCGTGCAGCCTGGTCTTTTGGTTCAGCAGATACGCGACCACGATGGAGATCGCCGCGGTGATGGGCACCGTGAACAGCACGTACAGGCCGGTATTGCGAAGGCTTCTTAGGAACTGGGCGCTGCCCCTGCCAAACAGGATGAATTTGTAATTGCCGATGCCCCAGCCCGTGGCTTCGCCCAGGTTGTTGCCGGTAAGGTGGTAGTTTTCCTGAAAGCTCATAATGAGCACGCGCACCATCGGGTAGAAGGTAAACACGCCCACGCCCACCAGGAAGGGCAGCAGGTAATCGAAGGGCTCAAGCTTCTGGCCAAGCGTGCCGCGCGCTTCCTCGTCGCGCTTCAGCCACGCAAGCAGCAATAGCCCCGCAAGCGCCAGGCACACCGCGCCCATGATCACAAAGGCGCGCCCGTAGTAGATGATGATGTAATTGCGGGTGTTAGTGGCGTTCATGGTGTTGCGAACGTCCCTTGTTTTCAAGGAGGCGCTGGCCGCGTCCGCCCGCTCGATGAGGGAGGTGGTGATCTCCTCAAGCCCGGCCTCCACCGCCGCCTTGATCTTCTCCGCGGTCTGGGTATCCCCGGCCTGGGTGAAGACCTCGCTTGCGCGGCTTACGTACACCTCGGCTGCGCTTGCAATCACCTCACGCTCGTCCAGCCCCTCGGCAGACAGGCGGTCGATGGTTTCGTTTGCAAGCTTTCTGCGGTTGGAGATGACGTTGTTTTTGACGTGGTTCGCGTTATCGGCGTTTTCCAGCATGATCGCCTGTACCTGCGCCTCAAGGCCGTTGGTCTTGTCCTTAAAGACGTTGGTGCGGGCGGTGATGTAGTAGGCGCGCGTGGCGTTTTGCAGCTGCACAAGGCCCACTGTGCCAAGCGTGATAAGCAGCGCCGCAAGCTCGATCAGCGCCACGATGTGCACCATCAGCCGGGCGTTTCCGCGGCGAAGCTTTTCCTTAAAATGCCGTGCGTGGTACGATACGATGCCGCCGCAAAGCGCCAGGGCGGCGCCCAGCACAAACAGCAAAAGCGTTACGCGCAGCTGACCGCCGCTTACGCTTTTTGCCGCGTCCAGCGCGCGCGTCAGGCGGACCAGCGCCGCGCCCTTGATCAGCAAAAGCGCAAGTCCCGCCACCAGCAGGTGGCTTGCGATGATGATAAGCCACATGCGCTTTGTGCCAAGCGCGCTGTGACCCGTTGCCTGCTTTGCCATTTACTCCACCTCCGCCTGGGAAGCTGCTTCATCCTGCGCGGGGTTCAGGCGCTCGCCCGTGACCTGATCAAACAGGAACACGCCCCGGTTTTTGAGGCACAGCGCCACCTGGTCGCCCGCGTTCAGGCCGTACTCAGAGGGAATGTAGGCGCGGAAGGTCGTGTCTCCGGCCTCAAGCAGCGCCATTTCGTCCTTGCCCAGCTTGTATACGCTCTTTACGCGGCAGGGCAGCTTGTCGGGACCGATGTCCTCTGCGGAGAAGCTCTCGCTGCGAATGGCGAGATTCACGCGGCCGGAAAAATCGATGTCGCCAAAGCGCTCCAGCCGCACGGGCTCCGCCGAGCCGTCCGGGGTGAACAGCCCGTGATCGAAGGAGCCGGGGATGTTATTGATCGGGGGATTGCCCAGAAAGTCCGCCACGAACTGGTTTGCGGGCTCGTCGTACAGGCGCTGGGGCGCGTCGTACTGCTGCTTTACGCCAAGCTTCATCAGCACGATGTGGTCGCTGATGCTCATGGCCTCCTCCTGGTCGTGGGTGACGAAGATGGTGGTGACCTTCGTCTCCTGCTG
>CADBNW010000159.1 GCA_902796025.1 uncultured Eubacteriales bacterium | reverse complement strand
TAAGCTGGCTTCTCCATCATCCCGGTTTTCCTCTTCTGCCATTTGCCATCCGTTTAAGAAATGAAACAAGCTTCGAATATTTGCTTCGTTGCCAAAATAAAGTTCGGGTCTTGTTTCAATCCTTGACAACAGATCCTTCATCCGATTGTTGAGTGTTTTGTTCAGGGATTTCCGCATTTCCTCTGCGAAATATAAATCCATGTAATCCTCCACAAATCCCGGTTTTCCTAAGCGGCATCCGGTTTTCCAACCGTGAGATACGCATCGCTGCCGGTTCTTCCATCATTGCGAAAAGCGAAAAGAGGCATTTTGCATCCTGGCCGCCAAAATAAGCGCGCGGCGCCACAAAAACGTGGCGCCGCGGTTTTGCCGATGCTTAGTCCGCGCTGTAGGGCAGCAGGGCGATGGCTCTTGCGCGCTTGATGGCGGTGGAGAGCTGGCGCTGATGCTTGGCGCAAACGCCGGTCATGCGGCGGGGCAGGATCTTGCCGCGCTCAGAGGTGAACTTCTTCAGGCGGCCGATATCTTTATAATCGATGTGCGCGATCTTATCCACGCAGAACTGACAGACCTTACGGCGGGGCTTATGGCCGCGGGGGCGGCGCACCGCTTTGTCGTTTCTATCCTCAGACATGTCTTTTCCTCCTTATTGTATAGCCGAAAGCGCTTAAAACGGAAGCTCGTCGTCGTCGGCCTGCTCCATTTGAGTGGGCTGATAGGCGCCGCCGCTGGGCGCGGCAGGCTGTGCTGCCGGCGCGTCGGCATAGCCGGAGCGCTGTACCCCGTCGCTGTTTGCGGGGGTGACAAACTCTACCTCGTCTGCGACCACCTCGGTGACATAGCGCTTGGTGCCGTCCTGCGCATCATAGGAACGCACCTGCAGGGAGCCGACGACTGCGATCTTCTTTCCCTTCTGGAAAAAGCGGCCGCAGAATTCGGCTGTGGAGCGCCATGCAACGACGGGGATGAAATCCGCTTCACGCACGCCCTGCTGGTTGGCAAAGCGCCTTTGCACCGCGATGGTGAAGGAGCACTTGGGTACTCCGCCCTGCGTGGTGTGCATTTCGGGATCACGCGCGAGGTTGCCGATTAGAATCACTTTGTTCATAGTACGCCTGCTTTCGGTCTCGTGTGCTTATTCTATCTCGCTGGTGGGGGCCTCTGCGTCTGCAGGCTCCGCCTCGGTCACAGCGGGCTCTTCGGCCTTGGGGGCCTCTGCGGGCGCTTCTGCTTCGCGGGCGGGCTCGCCGGCGGGAACATCCTCGCGTACCACGTAAGCCTTGGGGGGCACACGCTTCTCGGGAATGTCGCCCTCCATGCGGGTGACCAGATAGCGCAGGATGGCATCAGAGATCTTGAAGTTGCGCTCCAGCTCTCTGGGAAGCTGCGGGGGAGCTGACATGTACATCAGTACATAGTAGCCTTCGGTCTTGTAGTTGATCGCGTACGCCAGACGGCGCTTGCCCCACTCGTCAACGCGCTCCACGGTGCCGCCGTTTGCTTCGACGAGGCCGTTGAAGCGATTGATCACGTCGGTGCGCGCCTGATCGTCCAGCGCGGTGTCGATGACGTACATCACTTCGTACTTATTCATGAAAGAAACCTCCTTTTGGACTGTACGGCCCTGACGGGTTTTACGCCAGGGCAAGGATGCGCATCTATCATTATATAATGCGCAGCGCGCGAATGCAAGGTGAGAGAGGGAAATTTAACATGGTCTAAACGGCCTTTCAACAGCAGCGCGGCCTTACAGCCCAAGCAGACGCCGGGCGTTTCCGGAAAAGATCTGCGCGCGTTCCTCGTCGTTTAGCTCCTCCCCCAGGACCGACGCGACATAGCAAAAGGGGTTGCAGATCGGAAAGTCCGAGCCAAAGAGGATCCGATCTGCGCCCACCTCGTCCACGAGGCGGCGCAGCATCCCATAGCGGAAAACGCCGGTGCCGGACAGATCCAGATAGACGTTAGATAAGGACTTCATGATCTCGATGTGCTTTAGCAGCGTGTCCTTTTCGCCGGGGTGCGCAAAGACGAACTTAAGACCCTTATGGGCTTTTGCGGCCTTTTCCATCTGATCAAGCTGATTGGTGTGCAGGCTTATGAGCATCCCATACTCTTCCGCCGCGTCCAGGACCGGGGAAAGCTCCGGGCAGCTGTAATCCTCCCAGCCCTTCATGTAGGGCACGAGCTCGCCGATCAGCCTTACGCCCTGCCCGGCGGCATAGCGGATCTCCGAAATCGACTGATCCACATAGAGGGGAGAAACGTGAAAGCCCGGCACATAGCGCCCCTTCGCGCTATCGCGGATGCGAAGGGCGTCGCGGTTTTCGGCGAGCATGCTTTCGAGGTCGCTCGTCCTTCCGTTCAGCACGCTGCCGCAAAAGCGCGTTATGCCCGCCTTATCCAGCGTTTGCATGAACCACGAAAGGCTGTTGCCCGTGCAGGCTGCGTGCGCGCAGATATTGCCCCGGGCCTCGAGGAAGGGATGCGTGTGAAAATCTATGATCTCAAACATATGATATCCCCTGTTGATCTGCCCTTTGGCCAGGCAGTTTCTATTCTTCCCCCGTAAGATGCATCGCGTCCTTTACGAGGGGGTAGAGCTTTTCAAAGATTTTGGCCTGCCTTTGGTAGGCCTTTTCCATTTCGGGATCGGGGGCTTGCTCTTTGCCGGTCTTTACCGTTTTTGCCGCGTCTTCGAAGCTTTTCCAGATGCCCAGGCCGACGCCCGCGGCGATGGCCGCGCCGTGGCTGGTGGCCTCCAGGGGGTTTAGGTGCAGGCGGGTCTTTGCGCCGAAGACGGAGGGGAAG
>CADBNW010000158.1 GCA_902796025.1 uncultured Eubacteriales bacterium | reverse complement strand
TCCTCACAATTCCTTTTGGTTGTTTGTTTAGTCTATGTTAAAAGTCACACCGCAGAATCTGTAGTGTGACTTTGTTGATGGTCTGAGCCGGACGCATTGCGTCCGGCTGCTGCTTGAGCTGCGCCGATAAAGGCTGCGTATTTCAGGGCTTAGCCCGCTGCCAGCGCCCGCTTGATCGCGGCCTGATGATCCGGATCCACCCTGTCGCCGCCGTGCGTTTTGGAGTTGGTGAAGTGGATGCAATGGTGTCCGTCAAAGCCGTTGTCGGTGATGGCGTAGTTGCCGTGGGCCATGCAGTTCATGCTGGCCGCGTACTTTTTGCCGTTGATGGATACCCAGATGGCCCTTCTGTGCCAGGTCATGAAGTCGCTGCCGCAGGCCTTCTTCATGGCCGCGACGTCCGCTGCGGTAAGAGGCTCGCAGTCGGCGTGCGAGGTGCCGCCCCTGCGCTTTACCTTCCAGGAAATGCCGGTAGCTACGTCCGTTACCGTCGCGATGCAGCCGCGGTAGAAGACGGACTGGATGTTGCCCTTGAACCAGTCTACCGATACGCTCTTTGCGGACGCGGGGCTGGAGGTGGAGCTGCCGGGCTTGCTGGTGGTAAGATCGCTCTTTTTGATGAACGCAACCCTTCCGCCGCTGGTCACGCGGCACCAGGTGGAATTGTATACGGCGGTGCAGGTGAAGGCCGTGCTGGTGGAAACCTTGATCGAATTGGACGAGGTATCCGGCTTTTCGTAGGCCTTGACGGAGCTGCTCTTGGCGTATACGATCTGGCTCATCGTGTTGGGGTTGCTGCCGCTTAGGCAGCTGGATTTGCAAAAGCCCTTGATGGAGCCGTAGCTTACCTGGCTCCAGCCGTCCCGGGTCTCGCCTACGGTGACCTTGGCGCCGTACACGGCAAAGCCCAGCTTCGTGGAGGAGGTGCTGTTGCTCTTATAGATGCCCATGCTGCCGGCGCTTACGTACTTTGTGGTAGGCGTCACAGCGGAAGTGGATTTTGCAGAGGATGAGGAAGAGGATTTAACGGAGGAAGAGGAAGCGGATGACGAAGAGGAACTGGATGAGGATGAGGAGCCAGTGTACTTGCTGCTGCCAAGCGCGCTTTTCTTGATGTAGCCCGTCTTGCTGCCCCAGGTCACGCGGCACCAGGTGCCGTTATAGATCGCAGTGCAGGTGAGCTTGGTCGTGCCGGAGACCTCGGTGGAAGAGGAGGAGGTGTCCGGAAGGGCGTACACCTTGCCGCTTTTGGCCTGCACGTAACAGGCCTGGCTTTGCGTATTGGGATTGGTGGTGGTAAGGCAGCTGTTTTTGATCCAGCCCATGGTGTTGCCCAAGGTGACGTTTGTCCAGTCGCCGTCTTTGTACCAGCCGTCCAGCTTCGTGCCATAGCCCAGGGCCTTGAGCTTTGTGCCGCTGGTGGACGCGGTTTTGTACAGAACGGCGGTGCCGCTGCTTACGTACAGCGCCTTGGCGGTCCGCTTTACGCTGCCTGCGGATACGAAGCCGGTTTTGCTGCCGTTGGTCACCTTGACCCAGCCGTCGTGGGCCTCGCTGATGAACACCCAGCTGCCGCTTGAGATGGTGCCCACCTTTGAGGAGGACGTGGAGGCCTTGGAATACACTGTCGCGCTTGTTGTGGTTTTTGCGTAATATTGATTGGCAAGAGCCACGTCAGCGAACAAGAGTATTGCGACCAGTAGCACACACAACAGTCGCTTGAAGCTCATAAACTGCATCTCCTTTATGGAATGATTTCACATATACAGAAATATAACAAATGTATGAACGATTGTGAATTGATTTTTTGAATAATTTGCATATAAATACGGTTATGGATTATGAGAAATGAAATGAAAGTGCAATAAACAGACTATAGTTTGTAATTAAACCGACAAAAGTCTCTAATGAAGCCGTAATTGCGTGCTGATATGGCTTCGATTCAACGGCAAGGTGCTTGCATATTAACATTAAAAACGGTATAATCTGTTTAGTTTGCTTAATGAATGGATTAAGGAGCACGAAATGGACGAGAAACTTGCGCGCAAGCTGCAGCAGGTCGGCGAGCGCTTTAATTTGCCCGGGCCCTTCTTTAACTATGAGGAGATCCATATGGGCAATGTCAACCGCACCTACCGCGCGGATTATATACGGGACGACGGCACCGGCATGGCGCGCATCAAAAGCTATCTGGTGCAGCGCGTGAACACCTATGCCTTCCGAGACCCTGTGGGCTTGATGAACAACATCGACAAGGTCACCGAATACATCCACGCAAAGCGCCCCAAGCAGATCTGCCTGCACTACCATCACACAAACGACAGGGAGACCTATCTGTTTGACGGGGACGAATTCTGGCGCATCTGCAACTATGTGCCCTCGGTCACCTATGACAGCTGCGACGACATCGAGATCGTGCGAAGCGCCGCCGAGGCCTTTGGCGATTTTCAGATGATCTTGTCCGATTTTGACGCAAGCCAATTGAGCTATACCATTCCGGACTTTCACAACACGCGCAAGCGCTATCAGACGCTGATCGACGACGCGGCCCTGGACCCTGTCGGACGGGTGGAGAGCGTGCGCGAGGAGCTGGACTATCTGCTTGGGGTACAGGATCTTGCCTGCAGGCTTACCGACATGCTGAACGCGGGCGAGCTGCCCCTGCGCGTCACGCACAACGACACCAAGATCAATAACGTGCTTTTTGACGAAAACACCAAAAAGGCCCTGGTCGTGATCGATCTGGACACCGTTATGCCGGGACTTGTTGCCCACGACTTTGGAGACGCTGTGCGCTTTGCTGCAAACTTCACCGAAGAAGACAGCGAGGAGATCGCCCGCACGGGCCTGGATCTCAACATCTTCTGGGCCTTTGCCGACGGCTTTTTGAGCCAGACCGCGCGCATGCTCACCCAAAAGGAGATCGATACCCTCGCCCTGAGCGGCTTTGTGCTGGCGTGCGAGCTGGCAACCCGCTTCCTGGACGACTACATCACCGGGGACAAGTACTTTAACATAAAAAAGCCCGGTCACAACCTCATCCGCACCCGCTGCCAGATCGCCCTGGCCAAGGATATGCTCAAAAAAATGGACGCCATGGACGCCATCGTCCACGGCTGCGCCGATAAGTACCGGGGCTGACAAAAGCAGCCGAAACGAAAACCCGTCGAAGCCTTCCGTCTCAGTCAAAGGGCGGAAGGCTTCGAGTCGTTAAAGAGAAAACTGCTAAAAGCGATCCGGAACAAAACAGATCAAGTGCTTTCAAAGGGAGATCCTTAATTTCCCGCAGCGGCGGCGAAGTTCAGAAAAATACACTTGCAATTTATCGGCGGCTACGCTATAATAGTCAAAAATAGTCAAACAGGAGGCGCTTATGGCGGCGCTCAGCGACAGTATAGAGCGGTTTATCAAAGAGCTGATGGCGGAGGATACGCGGGTGGAGCTGAAACGAAACGAGCTGGCCCAGTATTTCGGCTGCGCCAACAGTCAGATCAATTATGTGCTGGCCACGCGTTTTTCCGTGGACAGGGGATACCTGGTGGAGTCCCGGCGGGGCGGCAGCGGATACGTGCGGGTGATACGCATAAGCTCCCGGGACGTGGATCTGCTAAGCGCCCTGATGGAGCGGATCGGCGAGGCCATCGACGAGGACGCCGCGCGGGCCCTGATCGCAAGACTTTACGAATTAAAGATCGTAAGCGTGCGGGAGGCGCGGCTCATGCAGTCCTCCATCAGCGCGGAGGCGATCAGCCTGCCCGTGGGCTGCAAAGATCAGCTGCGCGCCTCGGTGCTGAAGGCCCAGATCATTCAGGTGTTCAAGGAAATTGGGGAGGACAAATAAATGCTTTGCGAACAATGCGGCGAAAATGAGGCGACCGTGCGCGTTGAAGCCTTCGCGCCGGACGGCAGCAGCGCCGCGCGCATGCTTTGCCAGGATTGTGCCCGGAAGCTGCGCCCAAATCTGCGCGCGCTGGACATTTCAGATTTTTTGAACGCGCTGATCGGCAAGATCCGTGAAGACCGTCAGGAAAAGGAGCAGGAGCGCTTTGACGCCAGCTGCGAGGAGTGCGGACTGAGCTGGGCAGAGTACCGGCGGCGGGGAACGCTGGGCTGCCCGGGCTGCTACCGGGCGTTTCGCGAGCCACTTGAGGAAATGCTGGTAAAGAAAAACGGCTCCGCGCTGTATATGGGCATTACCCCTGCGGGCGCGCGGGTAAACGACGAGATCTATGCCTTAAAAAAGCTCAAGGAGCAGCTGAAAAGCGCGATCGACTCTGAGGACTTCGAGCGGGCCGCCGTTTTGAGGGACGAAATCAAAAGGCTGAACGGAGAAATGCGCCAGTGGGAGGACAGCAAAACATGCCTTGGCTAAACGAAGGTGAGAATTCTGACGTATTACTGCTTGGCCTTGTTAATCTAAAGCGCAATTACGCGGATCTGCCTTTTTCCGTAAACGGAGACGAGACGCAGCTGGAAAACCTTGAGCAGCGCGTGCGTGAGACCCTGGAGCTTACTTATCCGGGCGCTCAGTTCTCCGTATCCGATGCAAATGACGAGGCGGAGGCCCTGGAATGGAAGATGGAGGAGCTTTGCTACGGCGAAGGCGAGGCGGAAAGCCCGTTCAAGCGCCTGCGCTTTGAAGCAAACCCCAGACTGCTTCTGACCCTTGGCCGCCAGGACAACCTTGCCGTAAGCTGCCTTTGCAGAGGCGGGGATCTGCTAAGCGCAAACGGGGAAGCGCAAAGGCTTGCGCTGAGCCTTGCCGAGGCGGCTCCGTTCGCCTTTCAGGATAACTGGGGGTATCTTACCGCAAGGCCCGAGTTTGCGGGCAACGCCCTGACGGGGGCGTATCTCATGCATCTGGCGGGCCTGAACTGGCAGGAAAAAATCGACGAGATCAGGGATCAGCTAAAGCCCATGCACCTGTCTTTGCAGGGCTTTAAGCCGGACGAGGACGGCGAAACCGAGCTGTATGTCCTCTATGGCGCGCAGCAGCTTGGCAAAAGCCCGGAGGATGCGCTTGATCTTTTGCAGGACGAGGCCGTGTCCATCACCCGGCGCGAGCGGGAGGCGCTTGAGGAAATGCTCTACGACGACGTAGACGCCTTTGCCGACGACGTGATGCGTGCGCTGGGCATTTTATTGAACGCAAGGCTCATGGACTTTGACGAATTGCTTACGCAGTATTTGAGGCTTCGCAGCGGGCTGACGGCGGGGCTGATCGAGGGCTCCTATCAGGAGCTGGACGCCTTTGTAAGGCAGCTTTCGCCCTATTGCCTGCAAAAGGAGATGCGCGGCATCAGCAGGCGCGAGGAGCAATTGATCCGGGCCGACAGGGCGCGCATGCGCTTTGCCGCGGCAGTTAAAGAGAGCAATCTGTAATTTAGGAGAACGCAAATGATCGCAAGATGCAACGAACATGGAAACAAGGCGCTCGAGGCCGCGCAAAAGGAGGCCGCGCTGCTTGGACGATCCTATATCGGCACGGAGCACCTGCTGCTGGGCATTTTGAACGACCCGGGCAAGGCCTCGATCGTGCTTGAGGGCATCAGCCTTGAGGACGCCCGAAACGAGGTGGTGCAGCTGGTGGGCTGGGGAAACGAAGAGGTCGAGCCCGGAAATCTAAGCTACACCATCCGCTCCAAAACGGTGCTTGAGGCAAGCGCGCGCGAGGCACGGGACCTTGGACAGGACTATATCGATACAGAGCACATCCTACTTGCGCTCATGCGCGAGCGCGCGGGCGTGGCGGCGCACGCGCTGATCAAGCTGGGCGTCGATTTGAACAAGGCCAGGGAGGAGCTGATCAGCGCCCTTGGCGGAAAG
>CADBNW010000157.1 GCA_902796025.1 uncultured Eubacteriales bacterium | reverse complement strand
GCGCTGCCGTTATACAGGCGCTGGATGAGGTCGCGCGTGGCCCAGGCGTCGTATTCGGCGCGCGAGATCAAGGGGGAATAGTAAAACACGTTCCGCTTTTCCTGCTTCAGCGCGCCCTTTTTGCAAAGGCGCGAAACAAGGGTCTTGATCGTCGTGGCCTCCCAGCCCTGCGATGCGCTTAGCCGCTCCCGGATCGCCGTGACCGGAAGCGCGGTGCCCGCCTCCCACAGCGCCTTCATGATCTCAAGCTCCGCAGCGGAGATCTTGTTTGCCGATTCGTCTGACATGACCTTGCCCTCCAAAAGCTACAAGTGTAGTCTGTAAGTGCATTATAGCAGAGCAGACTACACTTGTCAACAATTTTGGAGGCATTTCTTTTGCCCTTTTGAAATCCGAGGGATATTTACATCGCTCCCATTGAAAAAAAGCGGCGGATATGGTATTCTTAACCTGGAAGCTTGGAGGTGGAAACGATGCCGGAAACGATCTATACGCGCGGTCAATCGGGCGAGATGCCCCAGATCATCGACTTTATAAACTATGTGTTTTCCCAGGCGCATGTGCCGCACGATTTTAAGCAGCTGCTGCCCAAGGAATACTCGGATGAGGCTTCCCGGGGGCTGGAACAGCAGCATTTTCTTGCAAAGCAGGAGGGAAAGATCGTGGCCTGCGTCGCCTGCCGCCCGTTTACCCTTGTGTACGGGGGAAGGCAGCTGAACTGCGGCTTTGTGGGCAGCGTGAGCGTGCATCCCTACCACCGCGGCGAAGGGCACATGAAGCGCCTGATGAGCGACATGCTTGCGGGCGCGCGTCAGCAGGGCTACGACATGCTGGTGCTTGGCGGCCAAAGGCAGCGCTACAACTACTTTGGCTTTGAAAGCGCGGGCTTCAAGCTGCGCTGCAGCGTGAGCCAGACAAACGTCCGTCACGCGCTGGCGGACGTCGATGCCGGCGACGTGCAGATTTCGCCTCTGACCGGGGAAGATGTTGCCTTTGCGCGGGAGCTGTGGTACGGGGCCTATCAGCATTCCCTGCGAAAGGAGGAGGGCTTTTTGCTCGACCTTCGCAGCTGGAACACCCGCCCGCTGCTGATTCGCGCGGGGGGAGAGCGGCAGGGATACCTTGCGGGCGACGAACTGCTGCTGAAGGACGAAGCGATGCTGCAAAAGGCCATTAAGGCGCTTTTGGCCTATACGGGCGATAAGAGCATGAGCTTTTCCGCGCCCCTGTTTGAAAAGGAAAGGATCAGGGGCCTTACCAGGCTTTGCGAGGGCGCGCAGCTCGGCGCTGTCGAAATGATAAACGTTTTGAACTGGGAAAGAACGCTCAAGCTGTTTTTAGAGGTAAAGCACGAAAAAGTTGCGCCTCTTGAGGACGGAGAAATCGATTTGAACATCGAGGGGGACGGCACGTTCCACATTTCCGTAAAGGGCGGAAGCGTACAGGTGGAAAAGCGGGAAGGCGCGACAGAAGGCGTGCGCCTGAATCACCTTGAAGCAATCAGGGCGTTTTTCAGCCTGGGAGGCCAGCTTGCCGGGGAGGCGGGCCTGCTGGCCTCGTGGCAGGGACTGCCGTTTTACATGACGACCCAGGACGGGTTCTGACAGAGTACTTTAGGGGAGGAAGCTCAATGAAAATCGCATTTATCGGCGCGGGCTCCATCGGCTTTACGCGAAAGCTGTTAAGCGACATTCTCACGGTACCAGAATTCAGAAATATCGAAGTGGCTTTTATGGACATCAACCAGCGCAACCTGGACATGGTGACCCAGCTTTGCCAAAGGGACATCGAGGCAAACGGCCTTGACATCAAAATAAACGCCACCCTTGACCGGCGCGAAGCCTTCAGGGACGCGAAATATGTCATCTCCTGCGTTCGCATCGGCATGCTTGAGGCCTTCACCAAGGACATCGAGGTGCCGCTGCGCTACGGTGTGGATCAGTGCGTGGGCGATACGCTGTGCGCGGGCGGCATCATGTACGGGCAAAGGGACATCGCTGCGTTCGAAGGCTTTTGCAGGGACATCCGCGAGGTGGCCGCGCCGGGCTGCATGCTGCTGAACTATTCAAACCCCTGCGCCATGGTCACCTGGTACTGCAACAAATACGGCGGCGTGCCTACGGTGGGCCTGTGCCACGGCGTGCAGGGCGGACATGCACTGATCGCGCGGGTGCTTGGCTACGAGCAGAAGGACATCGACATCATCTGCGCGGGCATCAACCATATGACCTGGTACATCTCCGTAAAGCACAAGGGCGAGGACCTGAACGGAAAACTGCTCGCGGCGCTCGAGGCCGATCCCGAGACCGCCAGGCGCGAGAAGGTGCGCATCGACATGATGCGGCACTTTGGCTATTTCTCCACGGAGTCCAACGGCCACCTGTCGGAGTACGTGCCGTGGTATCGCAAGCATACGGAAAACATCCACAAATACATCGACCTGGGCGTATGGATCGACGGCGAGACCGGCGGATATCTCAGGGTGTGCACCGAGGGGCGCAACTGGTTTGAAACGGACTTTCCCAACTGGCTCAAGGAGCCGCCCTTTGAGTACAAGCCCGAAAAGCGCTCGCAGGAGCACGGCAGCCACATCATCGAGGCGTTGGAGACCGGTCGCGTGTACCGCGGGCATTTTAACGTAGTAAACAACGGCTGCATCACGAACCTGCCGGACGACTGCGTGGTGGAGGTGCCGGGCTACGTGGACGGCAACGGCATCAGCATCCCGAAGGTGGGCGATCTGCCCCTTGGCCCGGCGGCCTGCTGCAACAGTAACATAAGCGTCCAGCGCCTGGCCGTGGAGGCGGGCGCGTACGGCGACATCACGCTGCTTCGCCAGGCGATGCTGCTGGATCCCCTGACCGGCGCGTGCCTGGAGCCGGACGCCATCCTGCAAATGACGGACGAAATGCTGATCGAGGAGGCCGAATGGCTGCCCCAGTACGCTAAGGAGATCCCGCGCGCAAAGGAGCGCATCGCAAAGGCGAAGGCGGAGGGCACATACATCCAGCCCATCATCACCCGGGGCGCTGCGCGCCTGCACACGAAAACTGTGGACGAAATGCGCGCCGACCGGGAGGCCGCTACCAGAAACGCCGCCGCCGCGGACAAAAATAAACCGTAACGAGGAAACGTCGATGAACATCGCATGTTTGGATCTTGAAGGGGTGCTGGTGCCGGAGATCTGGATCGCCTTTGCGGAGAAGACGGGCTTAAAGGAGCTGCGCCTCACCACGCGCGACTGGCCGGATTACGATAAGCTGATGCACTACCGCCTGGATATCCTGAAAAGAGAAAAGCTTGGCCTAAAGGAAATCCAGAATACTATCGCTGGCATCGAGCCCTTTGAAGGCGCAAGGGAATTTTTGGACGAATTGCGCGCAAGGGGACAGGTCATCATCATTTCCGATACCTTTACCCAGTTTGCCCAGCCACTGATGAAAAAGCTTGGATGGCCCACGCTGTTTTGCAATACCCTCGAGGTGGCAAAGGACGGCGCGATCACCGGCTATCAGATGCGCTGCAAGGACAGCAAGCTCAGCACCGTGCGGGCGCTGCAGAGTATCGGCTTTGAAACCATCGCCGTGGGCGACAGCTTCAACGACATCGCCATGATCCGCGCGGGCAAGGCGGGCTTTTTGTTCAGAAGCACAAAGGCGATCGAGGAGGCCAATCCGGATCTTAAGCACTATAGCGCCTACGGCGAGCTGCTTGACGCCTTTAAGGCGGCGGGCCTGTAGGCAAGGAGGACGGTATGGAGATCAGAAGCTACACACAAAACGATTATCCCGCGATCTTTTCGATATGGAACGAGTGCCGCATCAGAAACGAGATCCTCTTTAGACCCCTCACCCAGCGGTATTTTGAGGAAAAGTTCCTCTCTGCCAAAGTGTACGAGGAGTCGTTTTTGCTGGTGGCTGTCGATAATGGGACGATCATCGGCTTTATCGCGGGCAGCCGCCCGCACGAGTTTTTGAACGGGCAGACTGAAACGAACACTCCGGGCTATCTTGACGCGCTGATGGTGCGAAAGTTCAGCCGGAGCAAGGGCGTCGGCAGCATGCTGCTAAATGCTCTTGAAGATGCCATGCGCAGGGCGGGCAAGAGCTTTCTTGATGTATCCAGCTTGAGCCCGGTAAATAAAGACTGGATCATTCCGGGCACGCCGGGGCACGAGCACAACAATATGCCCGGCATCGACGATCAGTCCCCGGCCTTTGCGTTTTTGCAAAAGCGGGGCTACGAGGTGCGCGCAAGGGAGGTCGCCATGTACCTGGACCTCTCCACCTATCATACGTCCCCGGAGGTCGAGCAAAAGCGCGAGCGCCTGAAAAGCATGGACATCGTCGCCGGTCGCTACGACGTAAACGAAAACTGCGAGTGGGACGAGATGTGCAACCGCGTGGGCAGCGAGTACTGGCGAAAGGTATTGAAGGACGAAACCGCGTCCCCAGAGCCGCGCCCGATCTTCGCCGCCCGCACGAAGGGGCACATCGTGGGCTTTACAGGCCCCGCAGACGTGCAGCCTAACGGGCGCGGCTGGTTTACCGGCATCTGCACCGATCCCTGGTACGAAAAAATGGGCATCGCTACGGTGCTGTTTAACGACCTGATGTGCGAATTCATCCGCCTGGGCGCGCAGTATTCTTCGCTCTTTACCGGCACGGACAACCACGCCCAGCGCCTGTATCTGAAAACCGGGTTCAGGCCCGCAAGACAGTTTGCGATGCTTAGAAAGGAGCTGCGAAGAGGATTATGAAAACGATCATGGCGGTAGGCGCGCACACGGGTGACGCGCAATTGACTTGCGGCCTGATGCTCAGCCGCTGCGCCGCAAGGGGCGACAGGATCGTGACCCTTGACCTTACGGCGGGGGAGCGCGGCTGCCCGCCGCATCTTACGCAGGCGGAGTTTCGCCAGATGAACGTGGAGTCCGCAGCTCAGTTTGCAAAAATGCTCGGCGGCAAGAGCATCGTATTGGATACCCCGGACGGGGAGCTCAATTACTCAAAGGAGCTCGCCGTGCAAATCGGCGATATCATGCGCGAGTACCAGGTGGATACGGTATTGTATCACTGGAAAAACTCCATGCACAGGGATCACGTAGAGGCAAGCCGCCTGACCACGGACGCGATCTTTTACGCCTCGCTCAAAAGCTTCGAGCGCCCGCTGCCGCCCGCGCCCATCCGCCACTGGTATTACGCGGAGAACTGGGAGGACAGCGAGGGCTTTGTGCCCTACGCCTACTTCGACGTGTCCGACAGCTTTGAGACCTGGCGCGAGGCGGTCAAAAAGCTGTATCTTACGGAGCACAGCCGCGACTTCAAGTATTTGCAGTATTACGAGGGGCTTGCAAGGATGCGCGGCGCGCTGATCAAGACCGAGTACGCCACCGCCTTTAATATCGACGAGTACGCAAAGCGCATTAGGCCGGAGGTGTAAGGGTGCTGAAAACAGGCATAGACAACATCGAAAAGCTGGATAGTCTCCTAAAGGACGCGCGCATCGGCCTTATGACCAACCCCACGGGCGTGGACCGAAAGGGCAGGCCCACCATCGACATCCTGCACGAAAAATACCGTCTCGGCGCGCTGCTGGCCTGCGAGCACGGCGTGCGGGGCTGCGTGCCCGCCGGGGACGCGGTATCGAGCTTTACCGATCCGGCAACGGGCGTGGTGGTGCATTCGTGCTACGGCGCAAACCGGCGCCTGTCCAAAGAGGCGCTTGACAGCTTCGACGTATACGTATACGACATCCAGGACGCGGGCGCGCGCTTTTATACCTACATCTACTCCCTGGCAAACGCCCTTGAGGACTGCGCGCGGGCGGGAAAGCCCGCCGTGGTGCTGGACCGTCCAAATCCGCTGGGCGGCGTAAGTGTGCAGGGCACGCTGCTGGACGAAAGCCTTTCGTCTTTCGTTGGGCGCTTTGCCATGCCCACGCGCTACGCGCTTACGGTGGGGGAGTACGCGCTTTGGATCAGGGACAAGCTGAATCTCGATCTGGAGCTGCACGTCGTTCCCATGAGCGGCTGGAAGCGGGAGATGCGCTATGTGGACACGGGACTTCGCTTCGTGCCGCCCTCTCCAAACCTTGCTACGCTGCACGCGCTTGACATTTATCCCGGCACCTGCATTTTCGAGGGCACGAACCTGTCCGAGGGGCGGGGCACGACGCTGCCGTTTGAAATGATCGGCGCGCCGTATATCGACGCCGAGGCCCTGGAAAAGCGCATGAACGCCCTTCGCATAAAGGGCGTGGGCTTCCGCGCGGCGTACTTTATCCCCTCCTGCAGCAAGCACGCGGGGCAGCAGTGCGGGGGCGTGCAGATCTACCTTGAGGACAAAAACGCGGACGTGTGCCTTGCGGGGCTAATGCTGCTTGAGGTGATACACGACATGTACCCGGACGCGTTTGCGTATCTGGATTATTTCGACCGCCTGCTCGGCACGACGGAGTATCGCGCGGGCAAGTGCGGCGCAAAAAAGCTGCTTGCGCGCCACAGGGAAAAGATCGCCGCCTGGCAGGAAAAGCTTCGCAGCTATCAGCTCTATCGCTAAAACAGAACGGACGAAAAAGACGATGTCCAAAATTACAAGCATCAGCCAGGCGCGCGGCATCGCGCGCCTTGGCTTTGACGACGAAAGCAGCCTGAGCCTTCGCCTAAAGGACATAAAGTGCCTTGGGCTTAGTGAAGGAATGTGCTTTGAGCCTGAGCGGCTGCGCGCAGAGATCTGCCGCGCGCAGCTGGACGACGCATACGAGGCCGCGCTTACGCGCCTGGACTACGCCGCGCGCAGCGAAAGGGAGATCGCCCAGTCGCTTTTGCGCAAGGGGTACTTGCCGGAGGTCTGCGAAGCGGTGGTGGAGCGCTTACGGGACGCGCGGCTTTTGAACGATCAGGAGCTTGCCCAGCGCTTAAGCTCCGCCATGGAGGCGGGGGGACGCGGAAAATACGCCATCCAGCGAAAGCTGAGGCAACGGGGCATCTCCGATGCGGCAAGCGAGGAGGCGCTTGAGGAGCTTTCAGAGGAAGCGCAGGACGCCTCCGCGCTGAAAGCCGCCCGGCAGCTTGTTCGAAAATACGCCGCACTCGAACCCCGGCAGGCCAAAAATAAGCTGTCCCAGGCGCTCAGCCGAAGGGGCTTTTCCTGGGACAGCATTTCCTATGCTTTGGAAAGAATCAGTTTTTCACAGGAGGATTGAGCTTTGCGATGATGCCCTGCCTGACCAGCACGGGCCGCACCGCCCAGTACAGAAACGGAGCAAGCACTGTGGACACGCCCGCGTTCAACAGGGAAGCGGGCAGCTTGCTCATCATCCACCAGCCCGCCGCGCCAAGGCCGCTGCGCCCCTCCAGCTTTTCGGTAGCCACAAGGCCGACCACCACCCACAGAAAGCTCTTTAGCATGTACAGCGCCGTGTAGGTGAGGGCGGAGACGGCGCTGATCGCGTAAATCAGCGGCGTATGCTCGCCGGAAAGCTCGCTGCCCTTGGCGTTGTGCTTTTGCAAAAGCCTGAGCAGCAGGGCGCTTACCATGGCCATGGCGAATTTGCTCACAAAGGTGATCAGGCATTCCAGACCGTAGCCGTGCATGATATCGTAGATCGCAGAGCCAAGCCCCGCGGCAATGCCCGCGTCCAGGGGATTTAGGATAAATCCGGCAAATACGCAGATCGCGTTTGCGATATGCACCTTGGAATTGCCCAGAGGGATTCTGATGATGGTTCCCAGATACACCATTGCGGCCATGAGCGCCATCACGACGAGACGATAGATCTGATTGCTGCTTTTGCTGTTACCTGCCATACACATTCACCCCTTTATTTTTGAGGAAACGCCAGGCGGCGTTTCCTTATTTGCACGGATTATATACCAAACCAGTAGACTTGTAATTAAACCACTGTAAAGATTTTATGATAAATTTTAAACCGGGCGGGCGCTATTCGTCCGCGAGGCGCTTTAAGACCTCCTCCAGCGCGATCAGGCCGTGGGCGAAGGTGAGGCCGCCCTGCATGTACGCGGCATAGGGGGGACGGATCGGCGCGTCGGCGCTTAGCTCGATGGAGGAGCCCGCAACGAAGCTGCCGGAGGCCATGATGACCTGATCCTGATAGCCAGGCATGTCCCAGGGCTCGGGCACGGCGTCGGAATCCACGGGGGAGAACGCCTGCAAAAGCTGGATAAAGCGAATCAGCCGCGCGCTGTCGCCAAAGCGGATGGCCTGGATGATGTCATTTCGGGGATCCTCGCATTTTGGGTGGACGTCGCAGCCCAAGGCCTCAAACGCCGCTGAGAACAGGCAGCCCACCTTCAGCGCCTGGCACACGGTGTGCGGGGCCATGAACAGGCCCTGATAAAACGCGCGGTAGCCGCCCGCCCAGGAGCCGACCTCGCTGCCGAGGCCCGGCGTGGTCAGGCGATAAGCGGCCTTCTCCACCAGCTCCTTTTTGCCTGCGACGTAGCCGCCCGTTGGCGCGAGGCCGCCGCCCGCGTTTTTGATGAGCGAGCCCGCCATGATGTCGGCCTTCGGCTCGCAAACGTCCGTAAACTCGCCGTAGCAGTTGTCCACCATTACAAAGGTTTCGGGGCTTGATGCGTGGATCAGGTCGATCAGCTCGTTTAGCTCTTTAACCCCAAGCGACGGACGCCATTCATAGCCTCTTGAGCGCTGCAAAAGCACGAGCTTTACCTTGCCCTCCTGAAGGCTTGCAAGGATCGCCTCCAGGTCGGGACGGCCGTTTTTCAGATCCACCTGGCGGTACTTTACGCCATACTCCATTAAAGACCCCGCGCCCTTTTCGCCGGTCAGGCCGATCACGTCGCCAAGCGTGTCGTAGGGCGCGCCTACGGCGGAAAGCAGCGTGTCGCCGGGGCGCAGGATGCCGTAGAGGCAAAGGCTCAGCGCGTGCGTCCCGCAGCTGATCTGCGGGCGGACCAGCGCGGCCTCCGCGCCAAAGAGCTCCGCGAAGATCTCGGAGAGGGTATCCCGGCCGATGTCGTCGTAGCCGTAGCCGGTGGTGGGGGCGAAGTTTCTTGCGGAGACGCTGTGGCGCTTAAAGGCGTCAAGCACCCGCCGGGTGTTGCTGAGCTCGATGGCTTCAAAGCGCTCAAAGGGCTTTTGGCAGCGCGCAAGGGCTTCGCGGATGATGGATTCAGAGCTATTGTTCATAAAAAAACCAAGTCCTTTTTGGAGTATTTCGATCATGGCAATGGGCTTGTATCGGAAAGCCTAAGGAAGCTTTGGAGGGGCTAAAGCCCCTCCAGTTTCGATCCACAAGGGGGAGACTTGCCGTAGCAAGCTGACCTTCCGCCCGAGGACGATGTTTGCGCCCGGAAATCTGCGCAGAGTTTTAAGCTATGAATACTTGCCTGAGAAAGTCCGGCCTTAGCCTTTCACGGAACCGGCGGTCACGCCGTCCATCAGATACCTGTTAAAGAACAGGAACAAAAGGAAAACCGGGATGAGGCTAAGGGAGGACATGGCGAACATCGGGCCGAAGTTCGTGCCCTGCGCGTCCGCAAAGCCCTTGATGGCCAGGGAGACGGTTTTCAGCTCCGGCTTGCTCAGGTACAGCAGCGGCCCCATGTAGTCGTCCCAGATCCAGTAAAACGAGATGACGATGGTGGTGATGATGCTTGGGCCAAGCAGCGGCAACACCACGCGGCTGAAGATCGAGTATTTGTTGCAGCCGTCGATCATCGCCGCCTCGTCCAGCTCCTTGGGAAGGCCGCGGATGAACTGCATCATCATGTAGATGAAAAACGGCCAGCCCAGAAACTTGGGCAGCACCAGCGGCACGAAGGTGCCGACGAGGTTCAAGTTGTTCCAGATGATGTACTGGGGGATCATCAATACCTGCCCGGGCAAAAGCATCGTCATGATCATCGCGGTAAACCAGAACTTTCTGCCCTTGAAGTTTACGCGCGCAAGCGCATAGGACACCATGGCGGAGGAGAGCACCGTGCCAAGCGTGCCCAGCACCGATACGATCGCCGAGTTTTTGAAGAAGGTGCCAAAGGTGATGCTGCCGTTGCCCTTCCAGCCGTCGGGGTAGTTCTGCCAGATCCATTTGCTGGGCCAGAAGGGGGCGTTCGAGCCCAGGATCTCGCTTTTCAGCTTGAAGGAGGAAATGATCATCCAGATCACGGGATAGATCATAAGAAGGCCGAACGCGACTACGAAAAGGTGATAGATCGCGTCGCGCAGGATGCGTCTTTCTCTCATGTGCGCCGCCTCCTCAGTTCTCGTAATACGTCCAGTGCGAGGACGTTTTGAAGATCAGGCCCGTGACGCCCGCCATGATCAAAAGCATGATCCAGCTCTGCGCGCAGGCGTAGCCCATGTGCTGATAGGCAAAGCCCTCTTTGAAGATGTTCAGCGCGATATAGTTGGTCGCGTAGTTGGGGCCGCCGTCGGTGATGACCTGCGCCTGGGTGAAGGTCATAAAGCCGCTGATCAATTGCATGATGAGGTTGAACAGGATGATGGGGGAAAGGCAGGGAAGCGTGATCGAAAAGAAGCGGCGGAAGATGTTTGCGCCGTCGATCTCCGCAGCCTCGTAATAGTCCTTTGGGATCTGCTTAAGGCCTGAAGCAAAGATCAGCATGCTGGAGCCAAACTGCCAGGCGTTGCAAAGCACCAGGGGCAAAAACGCCCAGGCGGTGGAGCCGAAAAAGTTAAAGCCCTGCGCGCCCATGCTTTGGATCGCGCCCACGATGGGGCCGCGGCTGCCAAAGAGCTGCTTCCACACAAGCGCCACGGCCACGGAGCCGCCGATCAGGGATGGGATATAATAAACAGCCCGGTAAAAGCCCTGCATCTTCGTGGGCTTTGTAAGCAGCATCGCGATCAAAAGCGCAAAAACCAGCTTAAGGGGTACGCCTATCGCCACATACTGGAGGGTGACCAGTATGGAATTTCCAAACGTCGTATCTTTAGAAAGATCATAGAAGTTGCCGATCCCTACCCAGGTGGGAGAAGCGCCGATCGTGTAATTGCAGAAGGAATAGTACAGCGACAAACCCATTGGAACCAGGGTCAGCAGCGTGAAGCTAAGAATGAACGGCAGCGCGAAGAGGTAGCCGACCGTGTTGTCGTTGTTCAGAAAACCGCCGGAGGATTTGACACCTTTACGCCGGGTGGCCTGCATGGGATAAACCTCCTTTCAAAGATAAAGGGCACCCCAAAACTGAGTTTCAGGGTGCCCAACGTTAAATCAGGCTAAGCGCGAAATCAGTTTTCAAACTTCGCCCAGATCTGCTGAGCCTCTTCCCAGAACAGCTCGGCAGCTTCTTCAGCGCTGGCAAACTTGCCTTCCGCAAGACCCTGGAAGTAGGTCTTCTTGAGCACGTCGGAAATCTCCTCGTTGGCGGCGGGCTCGGCGGGGCTGGTGTTGGCGGCATCCGGGAAGGAGCCGATCAGGTCGATGATGGTGTAGATCTTGCTGGTGGTCTCGTCAGCGGTCTCCTTGAGGGCGGCCAGCACGTCGCTGTTGATGGATACGCCGCGCTCGCAGTTGAGGATCTTGTTAGCCTCGATGCTGTTTACGAAGTAGTTCATGAAGTTGGCGGCCATTTCCTTCTTCTGGCTGCCCTTCCACATGCTCATCTCCTGGCTGGAGCGAACGACCATGCCGCTTTGGCCATCCTCGGTGTAGCGCGGGATGGTGGCGAGCTCGAGGGTGATGCCGTTTTCAGCGGCGACCTTGCTCAGAGCCTGGAACTGGTTGGAGGAGAGCATTACGATGGCGCTGTCGCCGTAAGCGATCCAGTCGGCCTCAATGTTGGAGCCGATCTCGTTCTGGATGCCGTAGTCGGCAATGACGCCCTCCTGCTGCAGGGTGGTCAGCAGGTCGAAAAGGTACGCAAGAGGCTCGGTGTCGCCTTCAAAGCCGAAGCCGGTGCCGTCCATGGTGTAGAAGTTGTAGCCTTCCTTCCACTGGGTAACGACGGAGAACGCCAGGGAGTTGTATTCCAGCGTGGTCACCGCGGGATTGCCGGTCTTTTCATGGATCG
>CADBNW010000156.1 GCA_902796025.1 uncultured Eubacteriales bacterium | reverse complement strand
CTCACAATTCCTTTTGGTTGTTTGTTTAGTCTATGTTAAAAGTCACACCGCAGAATCTGTAGTGTGACTTTGTTGATGGTCTGAGGGCTGTTCAACAGCCCTTTTTATGCTCCCACTGCTTCTTGGCCTTTTGGGACTTCCAGCCGCTTGAGCGCCTTGCCCGGCCGATTCCGTCAAAATCGAACCAGAGCGTTTTTTTCCAGCGGTCGCGGGCTTTGATGTGGGGGCAGAAGCGCTGCGCGTCGCTTTCATCGTAGTCGTACAGGCAAAAAACCTGACGCAGCGTATTTTTCAGGCGGACGCGGCTGCGGACAAGAGGGTATTTGATCGTGTGGGACATGGCTTTTCACTCTTCCCGGCGGCGCGGCGGTCTTGCCGGAAAGCGCTCCGTTTTTATAGAGCCGCGCTACAAGCCATTAAGAACAGCTGCAACCATGGCTGTATCCTCCTTGATTTTATACTTTTTAGACGCAGGCGTCTCTGGAAAGTTCCTGCACTGCACAGTTTTTTTCTAAAACAAATCGCGATTGCGCACATTCCCCTACGGCACGATCGCACCCTGCGCCGACAGATACCGGCGCAATTCATCTGCGTTTACGCCGCGGCTGTCCGCGGCGTTTTGCACGGCTGCCAGCGCCGCCGCCGCGCCTGCAGCCTGCCCCATAGCCATGCAGGAGGCCTTGACCCGGATGGCAGAGTTGCACGCCTGGTCGGAGGAAGCGCAGCGCCCCGCAACGAATACGTTTTTGAGCTTTGCGGGTCTGAGCGCGCCAAGGGAAATGGTGGGCGTTCTATCGTCCTTCAGGTAGATGATCCGCGAAGCGCCTTCCTCCCTGTGCTGGTCGATAAACCAGTAGGTGTAGCACACCGCGTCGTCGTAGCGGCGCTTAAGCAGATAATCGTCCTGGGTCATCACCACGTCCCCCGCGATCCTGCGGCTTTCCCGGGGAGCACATTCCGGGGCCGTGGCCAGCAGCTCAGCGGGCGCGTTTCCCTCCTGAAGGGCGCGCATGAGCTTCACCTGCGCGCGGCGGGCGCGGATCTCCGCAGAGGTTCTGCTGTCGCTGTCGGCGCTGTTGAAGGCGGGGATGTGGTTTACATTGTCTCCCCTTGCCTCGACCAGCGCAGCGGGGCTTCCGCTTAATAGCGCCTGGGAAAGGGACGGATGCCTGGCAATGCACGTCTGCCACAGCCGCCGGGCTTCCTCGTAAGAGGAAGACTCCCCGGCAGTGGCGCTTGGATACAGGCGCAGGCTTCCGGGCTGCAGATCGGAGCTTTGCATCCAGTCCGCGCCCGCCCAGGCGCACAGGTCGCCGTCTCCCGTGCAGTCCACAAAGAATCTGGCGCGGTGGCGCACAAGACCGGCCTTGGTGCTGACAAGCACTGCGCTGACATGGCCGCCCTCCGCCTCCACCGCGACGACGCCCTGCCTGTAGTACAGCTCCACCCCGGCCTCCAGCAGAAAATCGTCCATGCACTGCGCCGCCGCCACGCCGTTGACCTTCACGCCGTATTGCCAGTGCACGCGGTAGGGCGCGTCCATATCCGGGATGCGGGCAAAGCCCCGGCGCGAAAGCTCTGTGACATACTCCCAAGCAATGCCGCCGATCACCATCCTGTCCCCGGCCGGGCGGTGGGGATTGTTGAACTGATCGATGGAGTTGCTGCCAAGCACTGTCAGGCTGCCGCCGGGCATGGAAAAGTGTTCAAACAGCGCAGTGCGGACGCCGCTTCGCGCCGCCTGCACCGCTGCGCAAAAGCCCGCACAGCCTGCGCCGGCTACAATCACGTCGTAAGATTTTCCTTCAATGATATTCATTGCTCTTTTGGAAGGGGAACCTCCATTGCGTACCACAGCTCCGCTCGAAGCTCGGATTCCGAAGCAAAGATGCGCGAGCAGTCGACCGCTGCGATCTGCCCCTCGGCATTTGCGATCTCTGTAACATAATAAACTCTTCCCGAGCCCGGTTCGCGGCACACCACGTACCTTGCGTCAAAAACCAGGTACATTGAAACGGCGTTTTCCATCCTGCAGGGCGTTTTACGCAGGAGGGTTCGGGTCAATTCGTCCCGGGCGCGGTACAGGCTCGCGTTCAGGCGCAGTAGCCGCCTGAGTCCCAGGCAGATTGCGGCAAGGAGTCCGGCGGATGCGGCAGCGCTCAGAAGCGTTGCCGCGGTCTCTGCGCGATTGAAATCGCGGATCTCCTTACCGTCCGTAATAAAAATGAGCGCAACGACCGCTGCAAACCAGGCGGCGAGGAAGGCAAGCAGCCTTTTGAGGCCCGCTCTTTGCTTTACGCTCAAGTCGGATACAGCGTTTTTCATATCTTCGATGCCGGCTGTCGGCTCGCGATCGCAAAGTCTGCTTTGGATGCCATACAGGATCTCAACGCCATTTTCAAGGCCCGGTATTTCAAAGTCTTTTTGCTCGTCCAGGCAGCGCACATATAAAGTGTCGCGCCCGTGAAAGCCTCTAAGACTTACCGATACAATATCCTCGTATTTGCAAAAGATCCTGCGCCCGTAGAAATAATAGGATGCGAAGACCTCCACGCCATCCTCGGTCAGCTGAAGGTGAACCCTTTTGTTAAGGACAGCCGT
>CADBNW010000155.1 GCA_902796025.1 uncultured Eubacteriales bacterium | reverse complement strand
TTTTTCATTGCGCCATATCCTCCCTATTTTCTGTACATATAATAACATAAAGCCGCGCCGGGCGCAAGCTTGCGCCAAATTATAATAAAACGCGCGCCCAAACGCTCAGATGCCGATGCTGATGCCGTTTACCGTAACTCCGTCGTCCGCCGGGATCAGGATGTACTTTACCCCGTCGATCACCCTCGTTTCGATCTGGGACGCCTGCCGGGGGCTCACTTTCACGACGACATCCGGGGTGCGGACCTCAAAGCGCTTGTCCTCGGTGATGCCGGCCAGGGGCAGCGACGCACCCTGTCCGAATTCGGTGTCGAATTTTTCCTTGAAGCTCGCCACGCGGTCGTCCGAAACACCGCTCTCCACCAGCATTTGCGCAAGGTCTCCTGCGCCGATCTCCTCCGGCTCGCTCTGCTTGTCCTTTTTCTGGGCGTCCAGGCGATCCATCAGCTGCTCGTTTACGCTTTGCACCACGTCCAGGCTGCATTCCTCCTCCAGCGCGTCCATGAGCACCGCCTGGAAGGACTCCTTGCTGTCCTTTGCAGTAGATACGTTCATCGCAGCCAAAGTGCCGCTTAGAAAATCGCTGTGATCCTCTCCCGCGTCCTTCGAGTAGAACAGGGCCTCTGAGATGTTTGCGCCCATGTCCTCAAAGCAGGGAAACAGAAAGCCCATGGAAGGCGCGCTGACCGTCCAGCCGGATTCCTTGGCCACGAACTCGTTTCCGCGCTCGTCGTAGCCAAGGTAGGGCTTGCCCTGCTTTACCGGGCACACGGCGCAGAGGATGTACTTGAAAACGTTGCTCTTTGCGTCGTCCTCAAGCGCGCCCTCGTCTTCCTTATGAGAGATAAAGTCGGTATCGTAGGTGTCGTGCAAAAGCAGGATCAGGTTGTTCCCCTCAAATTTGGTCTCGTCGATCAGGGCGTTTACAAAGCTGCTGATCGCCTCCTCATCCGTCAGCTGGCTGTCCACAAGGCGCATCAGCCGCGCGTGCGTCGCGCCCTCCAGCACCTCGTCCATGGGAAAGGCGATCTGGCTCAGGTTCCTGCCGATGTCGCCGGACAGGGTGCGTTTGAAGATCTGCATGTACTTTTCGCACTCGGTGCGGGTCATGGACATAAGATCCCGGCTAAAGGAGCTGATGACGGCCTTTTTGCTGTTTACATACCAGCCGCGAAGCACGATGGGGTTGCGCCCGTCCGGGGACAGGCGGCGTTTGAGCTTGCCTAAATCCGTTTTGTTCATTTGCTATCCTCTCAAATATAGTATTTCAGCGTGTTTTCGATCCAATAGGAATAGATCCTTCCCGGCGCTTCAAGCTCCATTTGCTTTAAGCGCAGATACATTTCCGGCCCGTCCTGCGCGTCGTGCCACAAATCGGCAAAGACGAAGTCGAACTGCCCTTCGGCATACAGCTTTGGCGCAAGCTGAAAGGCATCTCCCTGCAAAATGGTAAGCGCCTCAGGCCTTGGAAGATGCGGGCGGATATGGGTGCAAAACAGCCTGATCACCCTATCGTCCCTTTCCACGCACGTCACCGTTTCCACAGCCGGGTTTTCAAGCGCCTTAAAGATAAAGTATCCCATGCCAAGGCCAAGCGTCAGCACCCTCCCCCTGGCCCTTGCGGCCTCGGGGGCGATGGTCAGTATCTCGTTTGGCACGATGCTCATGTACAGCCGCCCGTCCAGCAAAAGCGCCGGAAAGCGCGCCTCACGTGCAAACCAGCTGATTTGCGGCAGCACCGCGCCGTCCGAAAAGGCGCGCACTTCCCCGCAGGGAAAGGCTTCAAAGGGCTTTATCGTCACGCAGGAAAGCGCGGCGTCATTTACCTCTGTCTCGGGCACGGGCACCTTGGCAAGGTAGCTTTCCTTTTCGTAGAGGCCCGCGTCGCTTTCAAAGAATATGCGCCCGCTGTCACGAAGCATGAGCCTTTCCGTTTCGGTGTCCGCGTCTACGCTCGCGCACAAAAGCAGCGCGTAGGCCTCCGGCGCGCTCAGCCCGCCAAGGCACATCTCCTTTAGCATATCGCCCGTGATCGCGTCGGGACACAGATTCAGAAAGTGGCTGATCGCCCCTATGATGCGTTCGTCCGCGTCCGCTCTTGACATTCTTCCATCTCATTTTCTCCTGCCGCTTGCAAATGCGGCGGCAAGTTGCTATACTTAAGATACACTCAGCAAGGAGGCCAGAACCATGATGACACCTGCCAGCGCGGCAAGGGCCGCCATATCCACCATGATGCGAAAGTTTAAGCCCGAGGATCTGCCGCCTTTGGGGCGCTTTCACTACCACCAGGGCGTTTTTCTCTCCGGTGTGTGGGAAAACCAGCTGCTTGACCCAAGCCCCGAGCTTTCCGGCTACGTTCGCGCCTGGTGCGACAGCCACATCCTGGAAAACGGCAAGATCACCGGCTTTGACGTTACGCAGCTGGACGACGTGCAGCCGGGCATACTGCTGTTTCCCTTCTATGCCCAAAGCGGCCAGGAAAAGTACAGGCGCGCGCTTGACACCCTTGCCCAAACGGTCATGGATTTTCCCCGCAATCCGGAGGGCGGCCTTTGGCACAAGCACCGCTATCCCAACCAGATGTGGCTGGACGGGCTGTACATGGCAGGTCCGCTTTGCGCCCAGTACGCCGCCTGCTTTGATAAGCCAGAGTATCTGGAATTGACCATCGATCAGGCGCTGATGATGTGCGATAAGACCCGGGATCCCAAAACGGGCCTTCTGTATCACGCCTACGATCAGGCGCGCGTGCAGCCCTGGGCGGACAAGGTAAGCGGCAAATCGCCCGAGTTCTGGGGCCGCTCCATGGGCTGGGTGGGTGTAGCCATCCTAAACGACCTGGACTTCGCGCCCGCAAATCACCCAAAGCGCGCGCTTCTCGAAGGCGAGGTCAAAAGCCTGCTCAATGCCCTGCTGCCCTTCCAGGGCGCGGACGGGCGCTGGTATCAGGTGGTGGATAAGCCAGACCACCCTGACAACTGGCCGGAAAACTCCTGCACCTGCCTGTACGCCGCGGCTCTGTGCAAGGCCGTGCGCACGGGGATCATGGACACATCGAAGCTTGACGCCGCGCGCAGGGCCTTTGAGGGCGTGATCTCCTCCCTCCGCTTTGAGGGGGACGATCTTCTGCTTGGCGACGTGTGCGTGGGCACCGGGGTCGGTGACTATACGCACTACATAAACCGACCAACGTCGGTTAATGACCTACACGGGATGGGCGCGTTTTTGATCATGTGCGCAGAGGCGCAAAGGGCCGGACTGTAAGCCGCGCGTCCACCTTTTTACGGGCAGCTGCCCGCACCGTATTCTTCCCGCGTCTGGCGCTGTGTCAATCCCACAGCGCCAGCGCCATTTCCATGGATATGCCGATGGGGATCGCGCGCTCGTCCGGCTTAAACTGCGCGCTGTGCAGCGGCGCGCCGATGTGCTGCGCGTCGGGCGAACAGCCGACGTGGAAAAACGCGCCGGGCGCGTGATCCAGAAAATAGGAAAAATCCTCGCCGCCCATGCTGGGCGCGTCCTTGATGAGGGTGTTTTCCTCTCCCACGAGGCGCTTTGCCATGTCCAGCACGCGCTGGGCGTGGGCTTTGTCGTTTACAAGGGCGCTGTAGCCCTCAAGGATCTCCACCTGCGCCGCGCAGCCCATCGCGGCCGCTACGCCGCTGCACACCTCTTGAATGCGCCTAACCAGCTTGTCGTGCAGGGGCTTGTCTGCGCATCGTAAGGTGCCTGTAAGCTTTACTTCGTCGCAGATGATGTTTGCGGCTCTTCCACCCTGCACAGTGCCAAGGGTGAGCACCGCGCTTTCGAGGGGCGAAACGTTTCTTGCCACGATGCTCTGCAGCGCCGTAACGATCTGCGCCGCGCACACGATGGCGTCGCAGCCGTTTTCCGGATACGCGCCGTGGGAGCCCGTGCCCTTCACCGTGATGTGCACGCCGTCGGTGCTGGCGTTCAGGGTGCCAGGGCGGGTCTCCACCTGCCCAACCACAAGGCGCGGCATCACGTGCAGGCCGTAGACCCGATCCACGCCCCACTTCTCCATAAGGCCGGATTCCGCCATGGGCTTTGCGCCGCCCTCAGTCTCCTCCGCCGGCTCAAACAGCATCAAAAAGCCGCCGCGAAGCTGCTTGCTTGCTTCCTTCAGCGCGCGCCCCGCCGAAAGCAATATCGCGGTGTGCATGTCGTGCCCGCAGGCGTGCATCCAGCCCGGATGCGTGCTGCCAAAGGGGCAGCCCTCCGGCTCTGTGACGGGCAGGGCGTCAAAATCCGCCCGCACGGCGGTCACCTTGCCGCTTTGCGCGCCCGGCACCCAGCCGAGGATCCACCCGCCGGGCGCGACCTCGTATTCGATGCCGCTCTGGGCGAGCTTTTGTACGATCAGCGCCTTAGTCTTTTCTTCCTGAAAGCCCTTTTCCGGCACGCGGTGCAGGGCTCTTCTGGTTTCCACCGCCCAGTCCAGCTGGGCTTGGGAAAGGGATCGTATTTCCTGTGCCGAAAGCATATGCGCTCCAATCATGCGTCAGGCGGCGTCGGGCGCCGCCTGGAAGTATTTACAGGTCAAACAGCGGTTTGTTGGCCGCGTAGAGCATTTTGTATTTTTCGTAGGCCGTGCGATAGGCGGGGATCGTCTCGGGGTTCGGCATGTAGTGCTTTTCGTCCTCCCGCAATACGTTAATGGCCTCGTGCAGATCCTTCCACACGCCCGCGCCCACGCCCGCGACCAGCACCGCGCCGTAGGCGCCGCCTTCCTTCGCGGCGGACATGGTGTACACCGGGATCTCAAAAATGTCCGCGGCCATCTGCTTCCAAAGCTCGCTGGACGCGCCGCCGCCGGAGAGATAGACCTTTTCGGGCTTGCAGGCAACGCCCATCAATTCCACCACCTGTTTTAAGCTGAAGGTGACGCCCTCCATCACCGCGCGGGTCATTTCAGCGCGGGTGGTGCCAAGGCTAAGCCCGTAAAAGATGCCCCTGGCGTTGGGATCGGGATAGGGGCAGCGCTCTCCGGTGAGGTAGGGCGCAAACAATACACCGTTCGATCCGGGAGGCACCTGGGAAGCGCGCTCGTCCAGCAGGGCGTAAACGTTTTTGCCCTGATTTTTGGCGTCTATCGCGTCCTCGCCCGCGAGTGTCTTTGTAAACCAGCTCAGCGCGCCGCCCGAGGTCAGAGTGCAGCCAAAGCAGTGCCACAGGGACTTATCGTTGTTGCAGAACATCTGCAGCTTGCCCTCTGGGTTATCCTGATAGCGATCCATGCCCATGGAGACGTTGCCGCTTGTGCCGATCACGACGCCAAGCACCCCCGGCTCCACAAGACCCGTGCCCGTGGTCTGTATGACCGCGTCGCCGCCGCCAGCGTATACGCTGATGCCCGCCATAAGCCCCGTTTCCAGGGCGGCCTCCTTCGTCACCTCGCCCGCCTTGTCCACAGACTCCAGGCATTCGGGGAAGATGTCCAGCTCCAGCCCACAGCGCCTGATCAGCTCTTTTTGCCAGCAGCGGTTCTTCGTGTCGAAAAAGCCGGTGCCGGAGGCGTCGGACATATCGATGGCCAGTTTGCCGGTGAGCTTGAAGCGGATGTAGTCCTTGGGGCAGACAAACAGCTTCATGCGCCTGTAATTGTCCGGCTCCTCTTCCTTCAGCCAAAGGATCTTGCCGCCGGTGTAGCCAGTCAGCATGCGGTTGTTGGTGAGCTTTACAAGCGCGTCCAGCCCGCCCGCCATCTCGGTGATCTCGTCGCACTGCTTTTGCGTGCGCTGATCGCACCACAAAATCGAGGGGCGGATGACCTGATCGTTTTCGTCCAGCGCCACAAGCCCGTGCATCTGGCCGGAGAAGGAGATGCCCGCGATGTCCTTTTGATCTACCGGATGCTTTTCCAGGATGGCCTTTAAGCCGCGCTTTACGCCCTGCCACCAATCCTCGGGATCCTGCTCTGCCCAGCCGGGCTGGGGCGTATAGAGCGGATATTCCTGCGTGGAGGAGCTTAGCACCCGGCCCGTTTCGTCGCAAAGGATGCATTTTGCGCCGGAAGTGCCTACGTCAAGACCGATCAGGTATTTTGCCATGGCTGTTTTTCCTCCTGTTTTTGAGCTTTTGAACCATCTTTTTGGATATGGCGGTGATTTTGTTGGCGTTCAGCTTGTTTTCCCTGCCGGAGAGCAGGCGCTTTATATTCTCCCTGTGGGAGTAAAGCGCAAGCGCGCACAAAACGAGCGACGCAAGGAAAAAGGGGATGTTTCCCTTTTCCATAAGCGCGGCAAATACGGGCAGCAAAATCGCCGTAGTGATGGACGCAAGCGACATAAGCCCGGTCGACAGCACCAAAATGAGCTGCACTGCAAGCTCCGCAAGCCCCACCTTCCATGCGGCGACCAAAAGGTAGCCAAGGGAGGTGGACATGCCTTTTCCACCCTTAAAATGGAAATACAGCGGCCAGTTGTGGCCGATCACCGCGCACACGCCGCCGATGGCCATGCCGGTATTTCCGGCAAGAAGGCCGCCAAGCCAGGTGGCCAGCGCGCCCTTCAAAGCGTCTCCCGCAAAGGTCAGAAAGCTCGGCAGCCAGCCAAGCGTGCGCATGACGTTTGTCATGCCCACATTGCCGCTTCCGTGCTTTCGGATGTCCACGTCGCCGTACCAGCGCGACACCAGCACCCCCGTGGATACCGAGCCGATCAGGTACCCTGCGGCGGCGCTTGCAAGACAAAGCAAAAGCTTTACGATCATTCTTCCTCCCTGCTCTTTTCCCTCAGGATGAACCTGAGCGGCGTGCCTTCAAAGCCAAACGCCTGGCGGAATTTGTTTTCAAGATAGCGCTCGTAGGAGAAGTGCATCAATTCCTTGTCGTTTACGAAGAACACGAAGGTGGGCGGGTTGGTGGACTGCTGGGTGGCGTAGTAGATGCGAAGCCTTCTGCCGCTTGAGGCCGGGGGCTGCAGCGCCGTCTGCGCGTCGTTCAGGATATCGTTCAAAAGGCCCGTGGTGATGCGCCGCGAGGCCTGCCCGTAGACGCTCTTTACCTCCGCAAGCACGCGGTTTACCCGCTGCCCCGTGAGGGCGGAGATGGAGAGGATGGGCGCGTATTCCATAAACTTGAGCTTCTCGCGGGTCTCCTTGATAAACTTGTCCAGCGTGCCCGTGTTTTTGTCCACCGCGTCCCATTTGTTTATGACGATGACAGCGGGTTTTCCGGCTTCGTCGATGTAGCCCGCTATTTTGGTATCCTGCTCGCTTACGCCCTGCGTCGCGTCGATCAAAAGCAGCGCAACGTCGCAGCGGTCGATCGCCGCAAAGGAGCGCACTACGCTAAAGCGCTCCAAAGACTGGTATTCGATCGCCCGCCGCCTGCGGATGCCCGCGGTGTCGATGATCACGTATTCGTCCTCGCCGTCCTGAAAGCGGGTGTCGATGGCGTCGCGGGTGGTGCCCGCGATGTCGCTCACCATCACGCGCTCCTCGCCCAGGATGCGATTGACCAGCGAGCTTTTGCCGACGTTTGGCTTTCCGACAACGGCGATGGAGATGGCGACGTCTTCCTTTTCCTCCTCTTCCTCCGGGGGAAAGTAGCTTACGACCAGATCCAGCAAATCGCCAAGGTTCAACAGATTCAGGCTGCTGATGCCGATGGGATCGCCAAGGCCCAGCTGATAAAAATCGTAGACCTCGTCCATGAGCTTGACGTTGTCTATTTTGTTTACCACCAGGATCAGCGGCTTTCCTGCCTTGCGCAGCATGTCCGCCACGGTCTCGTCGTCCGCGGTCATGCCCTGCCGCCCGTCCACGAAGAACAAAATGACGTCGCAGGTTTCGATGGCGATCTCCGCCTGGCGGCGCATCTGCTTCAAAAGCGGATCCTCGCTGTGGGGATCGATGCCGCCGGTGTCGATCAGGGTAAATTTGTGATCCAGCCATTCGCAGTCCGCGTACACGCGGTCGCGGGTCACGCCGGGCGTGTCCTCGACGATCGCGATGCGCTTGCCGCTCATTTTATTGAAAAAGGTGGACTTTCCAACGTTTGGTCTGCCCACAATGGCCACGAGAGGTCTTGCCATATGCCTTTTACTCCAGTTTATAGTTTTGATTTTATTCTACTTGATTGTCATTAAGTTTGCAAGTGCTTTTGCGGATTTCTTGGCGCAAAGCCGGGGCGCTGTTCCTTGCAGCGCAGCGTTTTTTAGAAGAATCTGACGTTTTCCATGTTGAGCCCCTGCACATGCTCCACCTTCAGGCTGGTGCCCGCGTGGCAGGTAAAGTTATGAAGGCTTATCCCCTCCAGGGGGCTTTTCTCCATGCCCTGCAAAAGGACGCCCGTGCCCGCGTACTGGCAGTGAAGCCCGTTTACAGAAATGTTTTTGACGCGCGGCATAAAGGGCGCGTCGCCCGGCAGGTTCCCGTCCACGTAGTAGCCCATGGTGATGCACAGGGCGCTTTCGCGCAGATGCTCGGCGCGGATGTTACGGTATTCGATGTTTTCCACGATGCCGCCGCGCTCCGGGGCGGTTTTGATCCAAAGGCCGATCAGGCTTTGGCGAAACTCGCAGTCCTCCACCAAAATGTTCCTTACCCCGCCGCTCATTTCAGAGCCGATGGTGACGCCGCCGTGGCTTCTGCGGGTAAGCACGCGGCGCACGATCACATCCTGGCAGGGACGGCCCACGCGCCGCCCGTCCGCGTCCCGGCCGGCCTTCAGGCACACCGCGTCGTCGCCGGTGTCGGTGTCCACGCCGTCCACCAGTGCCCTTTGACAGCCCTCCAGATTGCAGCCGTCGGTGTTTGGCGCGTGCACCCAGGGGTTGCGCACGCAAATGTCCTTTACGATCAGGTTTTTGCACCAGGTGGGATGGATCGTCCAAAATGGGCTGAAGGTGTAGGTGTTTCCCTGTATGGTCACGTTTTCGCAGCCTATAAAGTGCAACAGTCCCGGCCTAAGGCACAATTCGTCCGAGGCGTAAACGCGCTTTTCCACGGGCAGGTCGTCCTGTCCCGCCTGATACAGCGCCTCAACGCCCCTGCGATCCACTGCTGAATACCACCAGCAAAAGCCCTGCCCGTTCAGCGTGCCTTCGCCGGTCACGGCAATGTCGTGGCAATCGCGCGCGTAGATCTGGGCGGAATAGCTATAGCAGCGAACGCCTTCATACATGGTAAAGACGGGCGGCAGATAGTCCTCCCTGTCCATGGAAAAGCGGATCTCCGCCCCCTTTTCCAGATGCAGCTCGATCTTGCTTTTCAGGTGGATGGGGCCGCTTAGCCAAAGACCCCGGGGCACGTTCAGCCTTCCCCCGCCAAGCGCTTCAAGGGAGCTTATCGCTTCGCTGAAGGCGCGGGTATTTTTGACTTTCCCGCCGGGCACCGCGCCAAAGTCGCATAAGGAAACCTGCCTGTCGGGGATCTGCGCGCCGGTAGGCAGTTCAAAGGGAGTAAAGCAGTTCATTTTTGCACCTTCCTGAATCATGATTTTCATAGAGCCATGGGCTATCCTCTATTATAGGTGCCTTCGCCCGCGCTGTCAATCGGGCAGGGGCAAAAGCGCCTGATCGTTCTTTTGTTCCCATCTGTTTTGGTCTTCGCGTATTGTTTAAAAGCAAGATCCGCGGTATAATAAGGCTGATCCTGCTGGGCGGAGCGCTTCAGCAAAAAAACGTTTTACAGGAGAGCCCTATGACCCGTTGCTGGTGTTACAACGTAAACGAATTGTCCGATCCCGGGCACTTTGAAAAGGGACTTGAACGCCTTCCCTGGCCCGAGCGGCGCGAAAAGGCGCTAAAGTACAAGCAAGACATGGACCGCTATAGAAGCCTTGGCGCGAGCCTTCTGCTTTTGCACGCGCTGAAGGAGGCCGGCGTAAGCGACCTTGCCCTTAGCGTCGGCCCCCACGGCAAGCCCTCTCTGGCCCGCGATCAAGGCGTATTCTTTAACCTGTCCCACAGCGGTCAGTACGCGGTCTGCGCCGTATCCGACGACAGCGTAGGCGTGGACGTGCAGGTAAAACTAAATCGGGATAGCATCCTCCGCCATTCTTTACTTCACTGTTGTCATTCTGATGAACTCAATTGGATGACTTACAATGGCGTTTTCCCGCATTCATTTTATGAACTCTGGACGCGAAAGGAAAGCTATCTGAAGGCCATAGGCTCAGGCTTTACGGTCGATCCGAAGTCCATTTGCGTTCTGAAAGATACCCAGCTGCCTCTGCCCTTCCATTTTCATGAAACCAGGATCGACGATCATTACCTGTGCGTATGTGACCGCAGCGAGGAGCGCGTTAGGTTTGAGGAAGTAAGCGGGCTGTGGCAGGAAGAATGATCAGCGGCGCAAGGGGCATACAAAGCCCGGGATCGCCTATGCACGATGGTCCAAAAAACAAAGGAAGGGGCAAATCGCGTCCCTTCCTTTGTGGTAAAAAAGTATTATAAGCAGTCCCTGTTTTCCGCCAAAAAACGTATTAAAGCCCTTGCGGAGGTTTTGGCGGCCCCGGCGGCAAAGGTCTGGTAGCTCATGCCCGCATCCTCGTCCGCCCCGTCGCTGATCGCGCGGATGATTGCGCAGGGCACGGCGTTTATCCTGCACACCTGGGCGATCGCGCAGCCCTCCATTTCGCAGCATACGCAGCCAAATCCGCGCACGATGGCGTCTTTCTCCTCCGCGCGGCTTACAAAACGGTCTCCGGTCGCGATGCCGCCGGAAGCGGCGCGCGCGCCGCTGTTTTCCAGCGCCCTTTTGATAGCCAAGCTCAGCTTTTCATCGGTTTCAAATCTAAGCGTGTTCACCGTGGACACAAAGCCCACGGGATCGCCCAGCGCGCTGGTGTCGCAGTCGTACTGCACCGCCCAATCGGCCACGACCACGTCGCTGATCTTAAGCGCCTTGTCCAGCGCCCCGCCGACGCCCGTGTTGATGATGGCTTCCGGCGCGTAGCTCAAGATCATCGCTTCTGCGCACAGGGCGGCGTTTACCTTGCCGATACCGCACACCACGGCCACCACCGGCACGCCCTCGATGGTCCCGCTTACGAATTTTCTGCCCGAGATCGTTTTGAAGCTGGCGTTTTGCATGCACAAAAGCAGCTCCTCCAATTCCATATCCATGGCCGCAATGATGCCGATCATAGTGTAACTCCTTTATTCCCCCACTGTCTCCAAAAGCGCCACCGCCTGCGCGCTGATGCCAAGCATCTCTCCCTCAAAGCCCAGGTGCTCGGTCGTGGTCGCCTTTACGCTGATTTGCTCCATGTCTACCTTAAGCGCGTCTGCGATGTTCTGGCGCATCCGGACAATATGCGGGGCAAGCTTTGGTCTTTGGCATACGATGGTGATGTCACAGTTATTGAGCCTGTAGCCTTTCTCGCTTAGCGCGGCACTTACCCGCTTTAATAATTCTATCGAGCTTATGCCCCGGTACTGCTCGTCGCTGTCCGGAAAGAGCTTTCCGATGTCTCCCAGCGCCGCCGCGCCAAGCATCGCGTCCATCAGCGCGTGCAGCGCCACGTCCGCGTCGCTGTGGCCAAGCAAGCCCTTGTCATGCGGGATATCCACGCCGCAGAGGATCAGCCTTCGCCCCTCCACCAGCCGGTGCACGTCGTAGCCCGTGCCTATGCGAAGGCGGGGCGCAAAGTGCATGGAAGCCATACGCATATCCTCCCCCGTGGTGAGCTTTTTGTTTTTCTCCGCGCCGGGAGCGGAGCTCAAATGCACGCTGCCCCAGCGCTTTTCGTACAGATACGCGTCGTCGGTCGCGGCGTCGTCCCCTGGCCACTCCTCGTGCGCGCGCAGGATGCGGCTGTAGGCAAAGGCCTGCGGCGTCTGGACGCTGCGAAGCACGGCGCGATCCACCGTCTGTACCGCTTCGCCCCGCTCGTCGATCCGCTTGATCGTATCGGTCACAGGGCAGCTGATCACGCCGGAGCCGTATTGCGCAGCGTCGTTTATCACATTTTGAATGATCTGCATGTTCACGAAGGGGCGCGCCGCGTCGTGGATGAGGGCGATGTCCGTATCCGCGTCCAGGGCCTTCAGCCCGTGATACGCGCTTTCCCGCCGGGTCGCGCCGCCGGGGACGATCGCCTTCAAAAGCGCAGGCTCGCCAAGGCGGGCGCACTCCTCCCGGAAGACGGCTTCGTCGTCCGGGTTCATGACGAGGGCGATCTGATGGATCAGCCCGCTTCCCGCAAGGGCGTCAAGCGTTCGCCGAAGCACGCTCCTTCCGCCAAGCGAGTAAAGCGCCTTATTGTAGCCAAGCCCCGCCCGCGTGCCCTTGCCTGCGGCCACCACCGCGCAGCCGACCTTCATCGAAGCACCCGGTACATGCCGTCCGCCTCGTCCTTGCGGGCATGCTCGTTTAAGCTGACCACCTCGTAGCGCGTCACGTTTTCGCCGTAGCGCACCGAGATCACGTCGCCGACCTTCAGCTTAAGCCCCGGCTTTGCGGGTCTGTCGTTCACGCTCACGTGCTCGGTATCGCAGGCGTCGTTTGCCACGCTGCGCCGCTTGATGATGCGGGAGACCTTCAAAAATTTATCCAGGCGCATCGCATCCTGCGCGCCCGTTTCCTGCTTCTGGTTTGCCATTTTTTGTTCCTTTCTTATTCCGCTGCGCGATCAGAGCTTTTCAAGCTCCCTTGCCGCTTCCTCTATCATTTCAGGCAGGGCCTCGTCATACAGGCGCTGCGCCGCCTCGATCTCCCGGGCAAGACCCGCAAGCCGCGAGGGAAGCTTATCTGCATCGCTCAACTCCTCGAGCGGCTTTTCAGCAGCTGCCGCCACAAGCTGATCCATCCGGCAGATCCGGCGCTCTTTTCCGGGATTTACAAGACAGGCACAGCGGTGGTCGTAGCTTTTCAGCCGGTCGATGTCTTCAAGGGGCAACAGTGCCACCTGCCCGCCTTCAAAGCGCCAAAAGACCTTCGTCTCCCAGCCATAGACCTCGCCAAGGCGCAGCTTGAGGTCTGAGGCCAGCAGCCTTGTATCGATTTCGCCGATCAGGCACGCGCTGTCGCCTGAAATGCGCGCTGCCGTCGCGTCCTGCGCAGAAAGCGCAAGCACCGTTCCCTGCGCGCGAAGCCTCAGCGCGCTGTAAACATCCCCGCCCACGACGCCCGTCTGCGGCCGCTGTCTCAAAAGCGCCCGGGCGACCTCGTCCGCATCGGTAAAGACGCAAAACGCGGCGTCCGGCGCGCGCAAAAGCGCCTCGAGCGCCTGCGCAATATGGCTTTCAAAGTCCCGCGCGCTTTCGTAGAGCGCATCCAGCGTTTCAAACGGGATGCCGTTTTCGCTGAGCCATTGGGCAGCGCCGCACTTGCCCGTGTGCAAAATAACGCGGGGCGCGCTTTTTAGCGCCTGCGCCGCCTGTAAAGTGAGCTCGTCCCGTTCAAAGCCCGTAATGACTATCTGCATTCTTGAAACTCCGCTGCGCTTGATCTATCGTACCGCAAACAGGCCGCCTGCGCCGCCCGTGTGCACGAACAAGATCCTGTCGTCCTTTGCAAATGTCCCCTCCCGGCACAGGCGGATGAGCCCCGCAAAGGCCTTGCCGGTGTAGACGGGATCCAGGAATATCCCCTCGCGCTCCGCCATCAGACGCACGGCTTCATTCCCCTCCTTAGACGGGATAGCATAGCCGGGCCCGCACATGTCCATTAGCGCGTAGTCGTCCGGCGTGATCTCCACCTGTGCATCAAGCAGTGCCGCCGCCTCGCGCATCAGTCTTGGCGTGATTTCGTCAAAGGGGTCGGTGTCCACCATCATGCCGTGCGCCCTCGCATGGGGCAAAAAGAGCTTTGCGCCAAGGGCCAGGCCCGCCATGGTGCCGCCGCTTCCCTCCGCCACCACGATGTGATGAAAGCCGCCGTCCTGCGCGGCGATTTCGCGCGCGCAATCCACGTAACCCAGGCTTCCCAGGGCGTTTGAGCCCCCGCAGGGGATCTTATAGTATTTTTCGCCGCGCGCCCTGCCCATTTCGTCCATTTCGCGGTAGATGTCCGCGTAATCGTCCGTGTCGATCAGGCGCACCTCCACCCCCATCAGGCTTTCCAGATAGCGGTTGCCCACATTTTCGGTGACGCCCCGCTTTTTCAAAAGCAAAATGGGCGTAAGGCCAAGCTTCCGGCACGCGGCGGCGGTCAGCATCGCGTGGTTGGACTGCGCGCCGCCGGTCGTAAACACGGTAGTGCAGCCCTGATTCTTTGCATCTGCCAGCAAAAAATCCAGCTTTCGCGTTTTATTGCCGCCAAGCCCAAGCCCCGTAAGGTCGTCGCGCTTGATCCAGATGTCCGCCTTAAGCTCCTCGCTTATGCGGTTAAGCCGGTGAATGGGCGTTGGAAAGACGCCAAGGCTCACCCTTGCAAAGGAAGAAAGCTGCTTCATGCAAAACTCCTTTTGTTTCGTCGCTAAGTTCTTTTATGCCGCATAATAGCCCGCGCAGGCTGTTCCTATGCGATCACCGCGCCGCCCAGGCACTCGTCCCCAAGGTAAAAGGCGACCTCCTGTCCCGGCGTCACCGCGCGCTGGGGCGCAGCGTATTCCATCAGCACATCCGTCCCCTGCACGGAGATCTCCACCTCCTGCAGCGGCTGCCTGTGGCGAAAGCGCGCATGGCATTTGAGCTTTTCGCCCTCCTGTACCGGGGCCGGGCCCGCGATCCAGCTGGCGTCCTCCGCCCTTCCGCTCGTGGTGTACAATAGCGGGCTGTCCGCGCCCTGAGAGACGATCAGCCGGTTTTGCTTTAGATCCTTTCCCACCACGAACCAGCGCTCCCCCGTGCCGCTGCCCCCGATGCCAAGGCCGCGCCGCTGCCCAAGGGTATAGTACATAAGCCCGTCGTGCTTTCCCACAAGCTTTCCCTCCACGCTGTAGATGTCGCCGGGCTGCGCAGGAAGGTACGTGGACAAAAACTGCTTGAAATTACGTTCCCCGATAAAGCAGATGCCGGTCGAGTCCTTTTTCGCGTAGACGGGGATGCCGGCCTCCTGCGCGATTTGGCGGATCTCCGCTTTTGTCAGATCCCTTAGGGGAAACATCGCGTTTTTCAGCTGCGCCTGCGTCACGGTGCACAAAAAGTAGGTCTGATCCTTGTTTTCGTCCCTGGCGCGCAAAAGGTGCGCCCGCCCGTCCGCGCGCGTTTCGACCCCGGCAAAGTGCCCCGTGGCCAGCTTATCCGCCTGCAGGGACAGGGCAAGCTCCATGAGGGACGCAAACTTTATCTCCCTGTTGCACATCACGTCCGGGTTTGGCGTGCGGCCCTTTTTATATTCCTCTAAAAAATGCTTGAACACGCGTTCCCGGTACTGGGCGGCAAACGACACGGAATAGTACGGGATGTCGATTTTGTCGCACACCGCGCGCACGTCCGCAAAATCCTGCTCGGAGGTGCAAACGCCGTCCTCCTCCCAGTTGTTCATGAACACGCCGATCACTTCGTGTCCCTGCCGCTTTAACAGATAGGCCGCGACGGAGGAGTCCACGCCGCCGGACATTCCAACTACGATGCGCATTTTTGTCTTTTCAATCCACCAGTTCTACATTTTCGCGTCCGAACACGTCAAAGGTCCGGCTAAGGTCTGCGCCGCTGGCCTTGCCCTTGCGGCCGGAGCCCTCGTCGATGCCGATGACGAGCTTCATGGGCTTGCCAAAGGCCAGGGCGAGGTGCTGTTCAAAGCTCGCCGCCTTCATTTCCAGCAGGGGCTTTTGGATCGTGTTGTCCTGCGGCAGGTTTGCGTACACCCGATCCTCCTCGGTTTTTACAAAGCGCAGCTGGCTCAAAAACACCCGCATGGGCACGTTTTCCTTCATAAAGCCCTCAAGCGCCGCCTTAAAGCGCGCCGCGTCGCTGTCCGCCGGCGGCTCCTGCCTGCTCTCCCCGGGCATGTCTCCCGCCGGGGCCGAGGGCGCCTTTTGTGCGCTTTTCGGCCTTGCTTCAGCGGCTGGGGCGTCGCTTTTTACGATCACACCGCTTCGAAGCTGCTTTTCAAGCGCCTCCACCCGCTCCATCAGCCCGTCCACCGTGGGCTCCTTTGAAACGTTTGCCGCCCGAAACGCTGTAAGCTCTATCAGCGTCCTGGGATTGGACACGTTTTTGAGCTCCGACGCGGCGCGCATGAACAGGTCCATCGCGCGGGTCAGGCGCGCCCTTTCAAAGCGTCCGGCCTGCTCCTGAAGGCGCTGGGCGGTTTCGTGGGTGAGCTGGGCGATCTCCTCCACCTGCTCGCCGGTCATTTGCGCAAGCAGGATCAGCCGAAGGTGATCAGCAGTTTCGCTTAAGAAGGTCTCCGGATCGTGCCCGTCCTCCACGGTCTCCTCGATGCAGGCAAACGCGCCCGCGATATCGCCCTTTTCGAGACAATCGGTAAAGCGGAACATGAATTCTCTTCCGCTGGTGCCAAGCACCTCGCGCACCAAGGCGGCGCTTACCATGCCGTCGGTGTAGCTTAAGCACATGTCCATCAGGCTAAGCGCGTCACGCATGCCACCGTCCGCGGCGGAAGCGATCTCGTCTATCGCCTCCTGTTCCGCGCTGCGGCCGATGCCGCTTAGCACCTCGTTTAGCCGCGCGCTTATGTCCTTTACGCGGATGCGCTTAAAATCGTACCTCTGGCAGCGGGAGATGACCGTCGCCAGCAGCTTTTGCGGCTCAGTCGTGGCCAGGATGAACACCGCGTGCTCCGGCGGCTCCTCCAGCGTTTTCAGCAGCGCGTTGAACGCGCCGCGGGAGAGCTGATGCACCTCGTCTATGATATAGACCTTCTTGCGCGCAAGCGTCGGCGGAAAGGAGATGCGCTCGCGAAGCAGGCGGATCTCGTCTACGCTGTTGTTGGAGGCGGCGTCGATCTCCACAAGGTCGAGCGAGCTTTCGCTAAGCAGCGCCTTACATACCTCGCACTCCCCGCAGGGCTCTCCGTCCGCGGGGTTCAGGCAGTTGATGGCCCGCGCAAAGATGCGCGCCGTGGTGGTTTTGCCCGTGCCGCGGCTGCCGCAAAACAGATACGCGTGACCAACGCGCCCGCTTGCCACCTGGTGCTTCAGCGTGCGCACCACCGCGTCCTGTCCGTACACATCCTTAAAGCTTTCCGGCCGCCATGCCCGGTACAGCGCCTGATATTCTCCCATGCTTCAACCGTCCGTTTCCAATTCCACAGCTAATGTTTCTTAATGTCCAAAGCCGCCGTCGACGCCCAAGAACTGCCCGGTGATAAAGGAGGCCTCGTCGCTTAGCAAAAAGCGGATCGCGCCTGCGACCTCCTCGGGCCGTCCGATGCGGCCAAGGGGCGTTTCCTCCGCAAGCTCCCGAAGCGTTTCCGGGCTGTGGACGCGGTTCATGTCCGTGTCGATCACGCCGGGACAAACGCAATTCACGCGCACGCCGCTTGGGCCGACCTCCTTCATAAGCGAAAGCGTCAGGCCGTGCAGCGCCGCCTTGCTGGCCGCGTAGTGCGCCTCACAGCTTGCGCCGACGCACCCCCAGATGGAGGAGACGAACACGATGCTCCCGCTTTTCCGACTGATCATCTGCCCCATCGCCGCCTGGGAAAGGTAGATAGCGCCGTCCAGATTGACCGCGCAAAGCCTTCGCCAGCTCTCCGGTGTAATATCCGTGTACAGCCCGCCAAGCGCCACGCCGTGGGCGCACACCAGCGCGTCCACCCGTCCCATATAGCGTTTGGCCTCGGCGTAAGCGTCAAAGACCTGACTGCTGTCCGCCACGTCGCAGCGGATCGCGTGCGCTCCGGTTTCGCTTGCGACGCGCCTGGCCGCCTCGTCGTTTTTTTCGTAGAGGAAGCACACGCAGCGCCCTTCCCCGGTAAGGCTTTTCACCGTCGCTGCGCCGATGCCCCGCGATCCGCCCGATACCAGTACCGTTCCAAGCGCCACATGCATCACCACCCATTTCTTTATGCTACATTATAGCAAGACGCGCGCCTTCTTGCAAGCGTCCAAGGTAAAAAGCAATGGTACGCCCAAGGCATGTAAAGCTAAGCGTCACAAATGCGCATTTCCTTCACATATCGATTGACAAGCCGCGCCTGTGACTATATAATTAACACTGGAATTTATGCACTTCTTGCCATACTGAAATAATGAGGTTTGCCGTGGAAAAAGAAGCTTCCAATCACGCCGGGCGCGGCGGCATCCGCCTGAGCGTGCTGATGAGCGTAATGGTCGCCATCATCAGCGCTCTTGCGGTAACGCTGCTTATGAGCGCCTTTGGCAACGTGACAGCGCACGAGCATTTGCAGGAGGCCACCGAGCAGTACATCGTCAGTCAGCGCGACGCGTCCGACATGATGAACGGTTCGGATTACCTCACCGAGCAGGTGCGCATGTTCACCATAAGCGGCGAGCTCAGCTATGCCGAAAACTTTTTTAAAGAGGTCAACCAGACCCGCAGGCGCGAAAAGGCGCTTGAGAGCATCCGGGATTATTTTATGGATTCCGAAAGCTACGGCTATTTGGAGGCCGCCATGCTCTCCTCGACCGAGCTTGAAAAGCTGGAGTGCTACGCCCTGCGCCTTGCGGCTGAGGGCTACGGCATCGCGCCCGATACCCTGCCGCAGGAACTGCAGGGCATCGCGCTTGAGGCGGACGACCTGTCCCTTTCCCCGGACATGCAGATCAGGAACGCGCAGCTCATGGTCTTCAGCGACGAGTACCTCTCCGAAAAGGAGACCATCAGCCAAAACGTGAAGGGCTGTATGGAAGCGCTGACCCAAAGCACCCGGGACGGGCAGATCGCCTCCAACGCCAACGCCATCCGCTTCATGCGCTGGCAGACGATCATCACGCTGTTCATGCTGCTTGCGCTGGCGGCGCTTGTCGTGCTCAGCGTCCTTTTGATCTTCAGACCCATCCGCCACTATGTGGCGCTGATCCACAAGGGCAAGACGCTGCCCGAAAACGGCGTTTACGAGCTGCGCTTTCTGTCCAGGGCCTACAACGAAAGCGTAAAGCGCAGCGAGCAGCAAAAGCAGCGCCTGGCCTACGACGCCACCCACGACCCGCTGACGGGCCTGTTGAACCGCGCCGTGTTTGAAAAGCTGCGCTCCCGCTGCACCCGTCCGGACAACGCGATGCTCATCATCGACGTGGACCGCTTTAAAACCATCAACGACCGCTGCGGCCACGACGCGGGCGACCGGGCGCTGATCAAGGTGTCCCAGCTGCTCCAGTCCCACTTCCGCGCGGAGGACTACGTCTGCCGGATCGGCGGCGACGAATTCGCCATCGTCATGGTCTACAGCAATTCCACGATGCGGGACGTCGTAAAGGCCAAGATCGACGCCATCAACCGGGAGCTTGGCGAAGGAAACGACGATCTTCCCCCGTTTTCTCTAAGCGTCGGTGTGGCCTTCGGCGACCGGGAAAATCCCAGCGACGATATCTTCAAGGATGCGGATGCCATGACTTACCGCGTAAAGAGCTCCGGCGGCTGCGGCTGCGCATTTTACTGAGGCAGGTGACGAATTTATGCTATCTTCGCATGCGCGCTTTTATACATCCAACGGAAAGCGCAGGCTGCTGGTGGTGGACGACGAGGTCGTCAACCGCGAGCTGCTGGGCCTGATCCTGGGCGAGCATTACGACGTTCTGTACGCGGAAAACGGCGCGCAGGCGCTTGAGATCATCTACCAGCAGCACGCAATGCTGTCGCTGGTGCTTTTGGATCTGATGATGCCCGAAATGGACGGCTTCGAGGTGCTTAAGACCCTAAAGGCCGACGAAAGCCTGCGCCGCCTGCCCGTCATGGTGCTGACCGGCGAAAAGAGCGCCGAGGTCAGGAGCCTCGACATGGGCGCAAGCGACTTTATTACCAAGCCCTACGAGCAGCCGGAGGTCATATTGGCGCGCATACAGCGCACCATAGAGCTTGCCGAGGACCGCTACATCATTCAAACCACCGAGCGGGACGAGCTGACCGGGCTGCTTAACCGCGAGTTCTTCTATCGCTACGTCGATCAGTTCGACCTGCACCATCCCGATCAGCCCATGGACGCGGTGAGCATGGACATAAACCACTTCCACCTGATCAATGAGCTCTACGGCTGGGAGTACGGAAACAAGGTGCTTACGCAGCTGGGGCAGGAGCTGATGCGCCTTGCGACCCATTCCGGCAGCATGGCGGGGCGCAGGGACGGTGACACCTTCCTTTTGTACTGCCCGCGCGGCACCGATTACTGCAAATGGCGCGACGCCCTCATGCGGGTGCTAAGCGAAAGCGGAAACGCGCGCAGCATCTACCTGCGCATGGGCGTCTACTCCGGCTTTGACGCGTCTTTAGCGCCGGAGCGCCGCTTCGATCGCGCGAAGGTCGCCGCAGATCGCATCCGCGGCAGATATACCGAGTTTTTGAGCCGATACGACGAAAGCCTGCACCACGACGAGGTGCTCCGTGAGCGCCTGATCGACGACATGGACGAGGCGATGCGCGGCGGTCAGTTCATCGTATATTATCAGCCAAAATACGACATTCGCGGTGAAAAGCCCATCCTGAGCAGCGCGGAGGCCCTGATCCGCTGGCGTCATCCGGAGCTTGGCATGATCAGCCCCGGCGTGTTCGTTCCCCTGTTTGAGGAAAACGGCCTTATCCAAAAGCTGGACAGCTACGTCTGGCGGGCGGCCGCGCGCCAGCATCGCCTGTGGCGGGATACGTTTGGCCTGTCCATTCCGATCTCGGTCAACGTCTCCCGCATCGACATCTATTCCCCGGAGCTCATCCCCCACCTGGAGGCACTTGTAAAGGAATTTGAGATCGAGCCCACGCAATTGTATCTTGAGATCACCGAATCCGCCTACGCTAAGGACGGCGAACAGCTGATCGCCACGGTGCGAAAGCTTCGCGAAAAGGGCTTCTTTATCGAGATGGACGATTTTGGCTCCGGATATTCGTCGCTTGGCATGCTAAGCGACATGCCCATCGACGCGCTGAAGCTGGACATGCAGTTTATCCGCAACCTGGATAAAAACCCGCACAACCTGCGCCTGCTTGAATTTTTGATGGATATCGCGCGCTATCTGCAGGTGCCCGCCATCTGCGAGGGCGTAGAGACCCAAATGCAGCTGGACGCGCTAAAGCGCGTTGGCTGCGACCTGGTGCAGGGCTACTATTTTTCGCGCCCCGTGCCGCCGGAAGAATTTGAAGCTTTTATAAAGGAGAGGATCGCGCAATGCTGACCATACAAGCTCTTGCCAACCTTGGCGCCGACACCCGCGAGGGACTGGGGCGCTGCCTGAACAACGAAGCCTTTTATCTGAGGCTTGTCAATATGGCCCTTGACGACGGCGGATACGATAAACTGGAAAGCGCGCTGAACGCGGGCGACGCACAAAGCGCCTTCGAGGCCGCCCACGCCCTGAAAGGCGTGCTTGGAAACCTCTCGCTCACCCCGCTGTATACGCCGGTAGCAGAGCTTACCGAGCTGCTTCGGCAGGGAAAGACCGAGGGCAGCCTGGAATTGCTTGGGCAGCTGAAAGCCGCCCTGAGCGAGTTTCGGGCCCTTCGCTGAGCATATCTAATAGCAACGTCCGGCTTCCGCAGGGAAGCCGGACGGTCTTTTTTTGGGGTATAGGGGTTAGATCTCGGGGATCGTGATCTCGATCTCGCGGCCGAGCTCCGCGCTTTTGCAGATGCCATCGATGATCGCCTGATTGTACAGGATCTGGCTGGAGGGAACGGGCGCGGGGGTACCGTTGAGGATAGCGTCCAGGAAGCCCCTGATCTTTTTGTAGAACAGGCCGTGCTTGTCGTTGTCCTTCAAAATCGGGATCTTCTCCTCCATGCGCACGCCGGCCAGATCGTGGTACAGCGTCATTTCGCCGCCCACGGTGCCGTTCCAGCACTCGGTAGAGGGGATGCGAAGGCCGGCCTTGGTGCCCAGGATCAGGGTGTCGCCCGTGGTATCCATGTGCATGGCCCAGGAGATCCTGAAGTCCAGCACGATGTCGTTTTCAAGGCGCACAAAGCCCGCGGCAAAGTCGTCCACGCCAAAGCGCGCGGCGTTTTCTTCCGCAGTGTGGAAGCGGTCCTTCGTGGCGTACTCGGTGCTGGTGCCAAAGTAGGCGCTCTTATAGCCGCTCACGGTCAGGGGCTTGGGATAGCCGATGGCGTTGAGCACCATGTCCAGAGAATAGCAGCCGATGTCGCCCAGCGCGCCGATGCCCGCGGTGTCCTTCTCGATAAAGGTGCTGTTGGGGATGCCGCGCCTGCGGCCGCCGCCGGTCTGAATGTAGTA
>CADBNW010000154.1 GCA_902796025.1 uncultured Eubacteriales bacterium | reverse complement strand
GGCGGAAAGCTGAACGACTCCAAGACCATCACCGGGCTGCTGCTTGCGCAAAGCGCGCTGGACGGAGAGGCGAATGGTTAAAAAAGTACTGTGCGACTGGTTCCTTAGCGACGGCATCCATCCCCGGGTGCGGCTGGACGCCCCCAACTGCCTGGAGGAGGCGCTGGAGGGCGCGGGCGTCATCCGCCATCTTGACGACCTTGAGGCGCGCCAGGCCAACGAATGGATCTATCGCAGGACCTGGCGCTACGAGGCGGAGTTCACGCTGCCCGGCCAGGACAAGCGCGCCTTTTTGCGCGTGACGGGCTTGAACGGGCACTGGAGCGTGCTGGTAAACGGGGCGGAGGCCGCAAACGGCGAGGGCGACAGCTGCGAGTTTGAGATCACGGCGCTGCTGAGCGTACCAAACCGAATAGAGCTGCGCTTTTTCCCCTACAGCGGGCCCCTGATCAGCCCCGTCGTGGGCTTTAACGGCATGCTCAGCTACCGGCAGACGGGCAAGATCGCGATAACGGAAGCGACAGTGACGCATGAAGACGCAGGCGCGCGCATCTTTACCGGGCTAAGCTCTATAGAGGGCGGAAAGTGCGAGGTGGAATACCGCCTGAAAAACGCCGCGGGCGAAAGGAAGGTAAGCCACAAAGAGACGCTTGCTGCTGGCTACGCCCCGCTGATGAAGGAAGAGTTTTCCGGGCAATTGCAGCCCGGGGAGAACCTAATCGGCGTTACCGTAAAGGAAGGCGGCGAAAGCTCTGACGAAAAGGAGTTCAGCCTCTACCTGCCCGCCAGTGACGCGCCCGCGCGCGGACTTGCGGGCAAGGGCGAGGCGCTGATGGGCCTTGCGGAGGAAGCCTGCGCAAACGCGGCCTTCAGCCTTCAGGAGGAACCGGACGAGCGCTTCAAGCAGATGGCTTCGCGGCACCAGCTGGTAAGCCTTACCCTGCAGGAGGGGGAGGGCTTTTGCCCGCCGGACGCGCTTGCGCCCTGCGAGCGCCTGCTGGCCCTTGCGGGAAGCGAAAGGGCGCTGGAAAAGCCGGCGTTTTGGGCGCTTAGCGACAGCAAAAGGGATTGCCTGGACGCGGCGCTAAAGCTCGTGCCCTCGGGGGATCTTGAAAGCGCAGTGAACCTTAGCAGGTATTTGCAGGCGCAGACGCTTCGAAGCGCGGCGCTTGACGCAAGGCTTGCAGGACAGAGCTTTGCGGTGCTTGGCGCAAGGGACGGACTGAACGCCCCTGCCTCCAGCGCCCTGACCGATGACGGGCGCGCGCTGAGGCCCGCGTTTTACGCGCTGCTTGGCGCGTGGCAGCCGCAGACCGCCTTTGTGCGCCTTCCAAAGGATGTGCCGGAGGACGGCGTGATGAGCGCGGAGGTCTGCTTCGTGTCCGACTGGGAGGACGAGGGCACCTGTCAGGTGAACGTGTCCTGCCATGCCCTGGACGGACGCGAGGTGGGCAAGGGGCGCTTTGCGGCCTCGCAGCGGGGGCTGATCGGGCGCATGCTGCTGGAGATCCCGGAGGAGGGCTGCATGCTGGTCAGGACCAGCCTTACGCGGGAGGACGAGCTGGTAAGCGTAATGGATGAGATCGTCATGAAGCCCGGCGTGCATTTTGAAGACCTGCCCAAAACGCAGCTGCTGCCCGCGGACGGGCGCATGCGCAATGTGGGCAAAAGCGTTGCTCTTGGCGTGACCGTGCCGGGAGCGGCGTACTTTGGCTGCCTGGTGCCCGGCGAATACGTGGGCGCCCGGCGCGCGGATCCCTATAAAGCAGAAGGACTAAATATTTATTTTTAGAGGTGCAAGGTATGGATAAGATCAGAGTCGGCATCGTGGGCGCGGGCAACATCGCGCGCACCGCACATCTGCCCGCCTACCGCAAAATGGACGACGTGGAGCTGGTGGGCGTAGCGGACATCAAGCTTGAGCGCGCCGAGCAGGCGGCAAAGGAATTTGGCATCGCCAAGGCCTATGCCTCCATCGACGAGATGCTTGCAGACTGCAAGCTGGACTATGTGGACATCTGCGTGTGGACGGGCGCGCACGCCGAGTGCGCCATCAAGGCCGCGCGTGCGGGCGTCAACATCCTTGGCGAAAAGCCCATGGCGCTGAACCTTGAGCACGCCCTTGCCATGGAGCAGGAGATCAAACGCGCAGGGGTCAAGTTCATGCTGGCCGTGCCCACCCGCTATTCGCCTCAGGCCATGCTGCTAAGGCAAATGGTGGACGAAGGAAAGCTTGGCGACATCTACTACGCAAAGACCTCCTACACCCGCCGCAGGGGAACGCCCCTTGGCTGGTTTACCGACAAGGCGCGCTCGGGCGGCGGCCCCGTGATCGACATCGGCGTACACTGCATCGACCGCACCTGGTTTTTGATGGGCTGCCCCAAGCCTGTTCGCGTAAGCGCCGCGACCAGCAGCGCCATCGGCAACTATCAGACCAAGGGCGTCACCCGCTGGCGCGCACTGGACAGCGACAGCACGGTCTTTGACACCGAGGACAGCGCCTGCGGGCAGATCCGCTTTGAAAACGGCGCGTGCATGCTGTTTGAGGTGAGCTGGGCGCTGAACGCGCCGGAGCAGAGCTTTACCCAGGTCTGCGGCAGCAAGGCCGGTGCGCGCATGGATCCGCTGGTGATCTACGGCGAGGAGTGCGGCTACCTTACCGACAACACGCCTACTCCGGGCAAAAACGACATGTTCCACGAGGAGATCCGCCACTTCATCAACTGCCTGCGCACGGGCAGCGAGCCCTGCAGCAATCTTGAGCAGGCGGTACAGATGCAGCGCATCTTGGAGGGCATCTATACCTCCGCAAAGCTCGGCAAGGAAGTAGAAATTTAGAAATGTTTGAGCCCAGTCCCTTTGACGTCATGCCGGTGCTGGAGACGGAAAGCCTGATCCTGCGCAAGATGGAAATGCGCGACGCGCCGGACATGTACGAGTATTCCCGGGATCCGCTTGTGGCCAAGCACGTTTTGTGGGACGCGCACACGTCGATCTCGGACACCAAAAGCTACATTCGCTACATGCTGCGAAAATACCGCCAGGGGGAGCCCTCCTCCTGGTGCATCGAGGAAAAGTCCACGGGCAAGGTGGTCGGCACCATCGGCTACATGTGGCATCAGGCGGACAACAGCGCCTGCGAGGTGGGGTATTCCCTGGCGCGCAGATGCTGGAACCAGGGCTACATGACCCAGGCGCTGAAGGCCGTGCTGGATTATACCTTCAGAGAACTGCACATCAACCGCGTCGAGGCGCAGCACGAAACCGAAAACGGCGCAAGCGGCGCGGTGATGCGCAAATGCGGCATGCAGCACGAGGGCACCTTGCGAAGCCGCCTGTACAACAAGGGCCGCTACGTGGACGTAGAGCTCTACGCCGTTTTGCGCAAGGACTACCTGGCCAAAATCAAACGATAAAGGGCGCGTAAGGGCAGCGCCCTCACCATGCAAAGGGGGAAGCCTATGGACGGCAGCGCGGAGAAAAAGGAATTCAAGCTCTTCAGAGAAAAGAGCATCGAGGCTGTGGAATCGCCGGAGGCGCTAAACGACTATCTGCGCGTGACTTCCCCCGGCGTGTGGCTGGTGCTGGGGGCGGTGATCGCCCTGCTCATCGGCGGCATCGTGTGGGGCATCTTTGGCCGCATCACCACGACGGCGAGCGTGGCTGTGGAATCCAGACAGGGAAAGATCTGGTGCTACGCGCCCTACGAGGCGGCGGACAGGCTGCTGAAAAAGGGCAGCGTCAGCGTGGACGGACAGGAATACCTGATCGGCAAGGATCTGGAGGCGGAGCTGGTGTTTATAAGCGCCGAGACCGATCCCTACATCCGGGCGCGCGGCGGCTTTCAAAACGGGGATGTCGCGGTAAAGCTTGAATTGCTTGGCACCCTGCCGGAGGGCGTATACGCCTCCGAAGCGGTGCTTGAGAGCTTAAAGCCCATTTCGCTGCTTTTGCAGTGAGCTGAGGAAAAGACGATGAAACAGCCCAATCACATACCCCAGCCCCTGCAAAAGGGCGTGGCGCGGGTGCCGGTGGTGATGCAGATGGAGGCGCTGGAGTGCGGCGCGGCCTCGCTCACCATGATCATGCACTACTACCGTAAGTTTATTCCCCTGGAGCAGGCGCGCGTGGACTGCGGCGTGAGCCAGGACGGCTCCAGCGCCAAAAATATCCTTCTGGCTGCGCGCAGCTACGGCATGAAGGCCAACACCTGGCGGCTGGCGCCCCAGGATCTGATGGAGGAGGGCCCGTTTCCCTGCATCCTGCACTGGGGCTTCAACCACTTTGTGGTGCTGTGCGGCTTTAAGGGCAAGCGCGCGGTTTTGAACGACCCGGCGCGCGGCCGCGTCACGGTGGAGTGGGAGGAATTTGACCGCGAATTTACCGGCGTTTGCATCACGTTTGAGCCGGACGAGGGCTTCGTGCCCTCCGGAAGGCGCAAGACCGTGTTCGACTACGCCAGGGAGCGGCTGAAGGACACGGGCACGGCCGCGGTGTTCGTGATTTTGACCACCACCATCAGTTCCCTGATCGGACTGATCAGCCCGGTGTTTTCAAGGGTGTTTCTGGACCGGCTTTTGACGGGCCTGAACCCCGAGTGGCTGACGCCCTTCATGCTGGGCTTTTGCTGCCTGATATTGGTAAACCTTAGCGTCAGCTGGATCAGCGCCGTCTATTCCCTGCGCATCCAGGGCAAAATGGCGGCGGTTGGCAGCGCCTCCTATCTGTGGAAGGTGCTGCGCCTGCCCATGCAGTTTTTCAGCCAGCGGCTGTCTGCGGATATCTCCGACAGGCAGGCGACGAACGCCTCTATCGCGGGGGCGCTGATCAACACCTTTGCGCCGCTTGCGCTGAACATCCTCATGATGGTGTTTTACCTCGTGGTGATGCTAAGGTACTCCTGGCTTTTGTCGCTGATCGGAGTGGGTGCGATCTTTTTGAACACCGCGGTTTCGGCGCTTGTCACCGCAAGGCGCGTAAACATCACCCGCGTCCAGCAGCGCGACGCCGCAAAGCTCTCAAGCGCCACGATGAGCGGTATCAGCATGATCGAAACCATCAAATCCTCCGGCGCGGAGAACGGGTATTTTGGTCGCTGGAGCGGCTATCAGGCGAGCGTCAACACCCAGCAGGTGAGCTACACCCGCTTGAATCTGCTGCTTGGCGCGCTGCCCGGCGCGATCACCGCCATAGCGAACCTTGCGGTTTTGGGCGTCGGCGTTTTGCTGGTCGTCCAGGGGCAGTTCACCATCGGCATGGTGATGGCGTTTCAGTTCTTTTTGAGCTCCTTTATGTCCCCCGCGACGGCGCTGATCAACGCCGGGCAGTCCATGCAGGAGATGATCACCCAGATGGAGCGCGTGGACGACGTGATGAGCTACCGGGAGGACGAGTGCTTTACCCCGCGCCCAAAGAAGGGGGAGTATCAAAAGCTCTCCGGCGCGATCGAGCTTAAAAACGTGACCTTTGGCTATTCGAGGCTTGGAAAGCCCCAGGTGACGGACTTTTCCATGACCGTGCGCCCGGGGCAGAAGATCGCCTTTGTCGGCCACACGGGCTGCGGGAAATCCACCATCGCAAAGCTCATCAGCGGCCTTTACCAGCCCTGGAGCGGGGAGATCACCTTTGACGGCGTGCCCCTTAGCGAGATCGACAGGGACGTGTTCACCGGCTCTGTCAGCGTCATCGATCAGGACATCACCCTGTTTGAGGACAGCATCAGCGAAAACATCAAAATGTGGGACGACTCCATCGAGGACTTCGAGGTGACGCTGGCCGCGAGGGACGCCGGCATCTACGACGACATCATCACCCGCGAGGGCGGGTTTGAGCATAAGCTGCTGGACGGCGGGCGCGACCTCTCCGGCGGGCAGCGGCAGCGGCTTGAGATCGCAAGGGCGCTTAGCCAGGATCCCACCATCTGCATTATGGACGAGGCCACAAGCGCTTTGGACGCGCGCACGGAGCACGACGTGATACGCTCCATAAACGACCGGGGCATCACCTGCATCATCATCGCCCACCGCCTGTCCACCATACGCGACTGCGACGAGATCATCGTGCTGGACAAAGGGCGCATCGTGGAGCGGGGCACGCACGAGCAGCTGTACGCCCTTGGCGGGCTGTACACCAGCCTCGTCAGCAACGAATGAGGAAGGGGGCTGCGCATGGGCTGGTTTGACGAGCAAATAGAATACCGCAAGCAGCACGAAAAGGAGCTGCTGGACGGCACGTTTGAAAACATCGCGCGCTCCGTCACGGGACGCAGGGTGTCCACGCTTGGGCAGTCGCACGCGGATGTGAGCGACGCGGTGAGCGCGCTGATGAAATACCTGGGCGTAAAGGAAAAGGAGGTCCCCGCCGGGATCGAGAATCTGGAGGACAGGCTGGACTTTCTTTTGTCCTCCACCGGCATCCTCTACCGCGAGATCGAATTGAAGCGCGGCTGGCGCAAGGACGCCATGGGCGCGATGATCTCCTCCCTCAGGGACAGCGGACAGGTGATCGCGCTTTTGCCCTCGGACATGGGGGCTTACGAGTATATCGACCCGCAAAGCGGCGCGCGCAGGCACGTGGGCGCGCGAGAGGAAAAGCTGATCAGCACAGAGGCGCTGGTGTTTTACCGCCCCCTGCCCATGCGGGAATTGAAAATAAAAGACCTTACCCGCTATATGGCAAGCTGCCTTACCGTGCGGGACGTCGTGGGCTTTGGGCTTGCCGCGCTTTCGATCACGCTGGTCGGCATGCTTATGCCAAAGCTGAACCAGATCCTGATGGGCACGGTGGTCGGTTACAAAAGCACGACGCTGCTGATCGCGGTCATGTCGTTTATGCTGTTTGCCACGATCGGCAGCCTGCTGTTTGGCATCATCCGTGCGCTGCTTTTAAACCGCATACGCATCAAAATGGATCTGAGCGTGGGTGCGGCCACGATGATGCGCATCCTCTCCCTGCCGGCGAGCTTCTTTAAAAGCTATTCCGCGGGCGAGCTCAATCAGTACATCAGCTACATGAATCAGCTGTGCGAGACGATCGTGGATTCGCTGTTTTCCACGGCGATCACGGGCGTATTCTCCCTTGTGTACCTGGGGCAGATCTTTGCCTTCGCGCCAAGCCTCGTGTGGCCAAGCCTGATCGTCACTTTGCTTACCCTTGCGATCAGCATGGTATCTGGCCTTGTGATGACGCGCTTAAACCGCGAGAAGATGACCTACATCGCAAAGGAGCGCGGGCTTGTGTATTCGCTTATCACCGGCATCCAGAAGATCCGCCTCTCCGGCGCGGAGAACCGGGCGTTTATCAAGTGGAGCCAGCAGTTCACAAAGAGCGCGACGCTGACCTACGCGCCTCCCGCGATCGTGCGCTTGTCCGGGGTGCTGACGGGCTTTATCTCCCTTTGCGGTACCGCGATCATGTACTTTGTGGCGGTAAAGAGCAGGATGACAGTGGCGGATTACTACGCGTTCAACGCCGCCTACGCCTACATTTCCCAGGCCTTTGGGGCGCTTGCGCAGGTGGCTCTGACCGCTGCGTCCATAAAGCCGGTGATCGCGCTGATCAAGCCGCTGCTTGAGGCCAGGCCGGAGACCGGCGACCAGCGCCAGACCGTGACCAGGCTCAGCGGCTCCATAGAGCTAAGCCACGTGACCTTTGGCTACGACCCAGACAGTAAGCCCCTGTTTGAGGATTTCTCCCTGCAGATCCCGGCGCGCCAGTACGTGGCCATCGTCGGACGCTCCGGCTGCGGCAAAAGCACGCTGATGCGCCTGCTGCTGGGCTTTGAAAAGCCCCAGCGCGGCGCAATCTACTACGACCGCAAGGATCTGACCCAGCTGGACCTTCGCTCCGTGCGCCGCCAGATCGGCACCGTGCTGCAAAACGGCAGGCTGTTCAGCGGCAGCATTTTTGAAAATATCGTCATTTCCGCGCCCACGCTGAAGCTGCAGGACGCCTGGGACGCGGCGGAGATCGCGGGCATCGCAGACGACATCCGCGAAATGCCGATGGGCATGAACACCATATTGCAGGAGGGCGGCGGCACCATCTCCGGCGGACAGCGGCAAAGGCTGATGATCGCCCGCGCCATCGCGCCAAAGCCAAGGATCCTGATGTTTGACGAAGCCACAAGCGCCCTTGACAACATCACCCAGCGCAAGGTCTCCGAGGCGCTTGACAAAATGAAGTGCACCCGCATCGTCATCGCTCACCGCCTGTCCACCATCCGCCGCTGCAACCGCATTTTGCTGATCGACGGCGGCAAGATCGCAGAGGACGGCACCTACGACGAGCTGATCGCCAAAAAGGGCCTGTTTGCCGAGCTCGTGGAGCGCCAACGCCTGGGCAGTGAGGCGGAATAAATCTAAAACGCGCAAGGCGGCCGAAAAGGGCCGCCTTGCTGTTTATGAAAGTGATAAAAGACTAAAGTCTGTTTTGCCCAAGGATCGGAAATCAGAAATTGCAGCCGGAACGCCCTTGCGGCGTTTCTTTTTTTGAAGGGGGAGATCTCGGGCAGCGGTTCAGGCCTTTTTCAGCATTTCCGCGTAGGCCATGATGTAGGGGCCGACGCCCTTGCCCTCCTGGGGCATGTAGTAGTCGAGGCGGCGGTAGTTGTCAAGGCCGCTGGCGGCGGCGACGAGATACACGTCCGTGAGCGCGTCGCCCTTCAGGCTGTGGCGGGTGAGGGCGTCAAAGACCTGCGCGCCAAGGGTGGCGTACCGGGCCGGGATCAGCTGCAGCCTTGCGCCCTTGAGCATGGCGTAGCTCAGCATCGCGGTGCCGCTGGCCTCGGGCAGGTTGCCGTTTACGGGCGGCTGGTCGATGAGGTTCAGCCACATGCCGCTTTCCGCATCCAGATAGGGAAGCATCGCGTCCAGAAAAGCCGTAAAGGCGGCGCTTAAGCGCTTGCGGTCCTCGCCCTCGAGGCATTCGATCACGTCCGCCTGGGCCATGGCGTACCAGCCGCATGCCCTGAGCCAGTGGAAGGGGCAAACGTCGTGCTTGCCGTTTCCGGCGTGGTACAACAGGCCGTTTTCGGGATTTTTCAGTTCGCTGTTTACCCAGTCGAGGCGTCCAGCGATGCGCTTAAGGGAGGGAAGGTCGTTATTTGCCCGCGCGTACCTTGCCATAAACACCTGGCCCATGTACAAGCCGTCCAGCCACACCTTGTAGCGCGGGGGCTTGCCGTCGTCCCAGCAGTGCCAGTAGTTGTAGCCGAGGTCTTTGGGGGCAAAGGGGGCGTTTACGTCGTTTAGATCGTGCCAGAGGCTGTCCGCAAGGCGCTTTAGCTCCGCGTCTTCCCCGAAGATATAGGGCAGGAGGCTCGCGGTCTTGTAGCAGTCCAGCCCGTGTTCCACCACGTACCCCGCGTGCTGGTTGAGCTTTCCGTCCGTTTCGACCGCATGCAGGTAGCGCAAGACATAGTCGCGGTACTTTTCGCCCTGCCCGGCCTCGTACATGTAGTAAAGCCCCTCCATCACGACGCCGATGTAGTAGCTCCAGTGGTACAAAAACGCCTTGCCGTTTTTGCGGCTTCTGTGCTCGTTGTCCCACTTGAAAAAGGAATCCTCGTCCTCTACGATGGCTTTGGGGTCGGCGTTTGGCGCGTCCACCGTGAGGGCGTCGATAAACGCCCGCGCGCGCTGCATTGCTTCGCTCATGCTGTATCCTCCATAAAACTTATTGCTTAGGGTTTGTTTCCTTCCATCTGCCGCTCAAGTAAAAGCTCAAGCCGATCACAAAGGGCATAAAGCCCGCAAGCGCGTCGCCAAGCCAGAAGCCAAGGCAGTCCATCTTAAGGGCAAAGCCCATGAGATAGGCAAGCCCCATGCGGGCGATGACGCCGTCGATGATCGCAACCAGCAGGTTCAATTGCGCGCGGCCGGAGCCGTTGATCAGCGAAAAGCTGATCGAGCGGGTGGCTGAGCCAAAGAAGTTGATCACCGTAGGGAGCGTAAGCACCCCGGCGACCGCCAAAAGCGCCTTGTCGCCTGTAAAGATGCCGTAGACCGCGCCAGGCCACAAAAGCATGACCGCGCTTGCAAGAAGTGACAGCCCAAGCCCCGTCACAAGCACCGTGAGCAGCGTTTTGTTTACCCGACCATACTCCTTCGCGCCGAGGTTTTGCCCGACCATGGTGCTGCCGGCGGTGGTGAAGGACTGCGAGATCACGCCGCTCATCATGTTGATCTTGTTGTACACGCCGGCAAGGGCGCTGTAGGTGACGTCAAAGAGGTTGATCCACGCCGTGAGCACGATCTTGGAAAAGCTGACCGCCGCGGACTGGATCGCCATGGGGATGCCAAGCGCCACCAGGCGCTTGAACGCGTCAGGATCGATCTTAAAGCTTTTGAGTTTAAAGTCAAAGCCGAAGCTTTCCCTGTGCGTATACAGGTAGACGATGCTTGCCACAAAGCTTACGCCCTGCCCGATCACAGTGGCAAGCGCCGCGCCAAAGACCTCCATGCCCATATAGCGCACAAACAGCACGTCCAGCACAGTGTTCAAAACCGCAGCCACGGCGATGAACACGAAGGGCCTTTTGCTGTCGCCCATGCCGCGCAAAATGGCGCTTACGACGTTGTAGCCGTAGATGAACAGAAGGCCCGCCGCGCAGGTGACCATGTAATCCATGGCATAGGCGCGCGAGGCCTTGGGGGTGTTTAGCCAGGTAAGGATGCTTTCCCGAAGCGCAAAGCAGAACAGGGCGATCAAGGCAGCTGCAGCCATCAAAAAGCTGAACATGGTGCCGATGGTCTTTGGGAGCTCGTCCCGCCTGCCCGCGCCCACGGCCCGGGCGATGATGACCTGCCCGGCGGAGGAAAAGCCCATCGCCACAAAGGTGATCAGGTGCAAAATGTCGCCGCCGATGGATACGGCGCTCATCCCCGCGGGGCCGATGTAATGCCCGACGATGACCATATCCACCAGATTGTACAGCGCCTGCAGGGCGTTTGAAACAAACAGCGGCATGGCAAAGGAAAACAGCTGCTTTGCCACGCTGCCCCGTGTAAGATCGCGGATCATGGTGCCGCCTGCGGCACCCTTTATGAAAGCCATTGGAGGGTCAATCCGTCCTTTCCTTGCTTACGCACCAGTCAAGCGCCTGACGCAGCAGCCTTTGGTGCATGGGATCGTCAAATTTTTCGGGCGTGTGGCCCGGACACAAGCAGACGACGCGCCCGGCTCCGGCCCTGCGGCACCAGCCCGCAGGATACGTCTGCCCGTGATAGTCGTATGTCAGTAAAAGCTCGATCTCGTCCCCGGTGAACTCGAAGCGGTAGGGCTCCTCCACGAGGGTGAAGGGCTCGATGCCCCGGGTGATCGGGTGATCGCCCGGTACGGGGCAGAAGGTGAGCGCTTCCTGCGCGGGGTGGGAGACAAAGCGCCCGCCGATCAGGCTTAGCAGCTCCTTATCGCCCTGCAGGCTGATGCCGTTATGCAGCGCAAGCAGCGCCCCGCCGTTTTTGAGATAGTCCGCAAGCGCGCGCGCCGCGTTTTCCGGCAGGACCCGGCCCCAGATGTCGAGATAGGAGAGGACGGCGTCGTAGCGGGATACGTCAAGAAGGCTTTGGGGGTCGTCGGTGGCGTAGAAGCGTTCGGCGTCAGAAAAGATCGCCCGCAGCTTGTTTTGCACCTCGTCGAAGGGATGATAGGGGGCGCTTTTTCCGTAATTGCCAAGCGCCAGGATCTTTAAGGCCATGTCGCGCTCCTTTCGTTAATAGGGCAAAAGCCTGCCCTGCCAGTCCATGTAGGTGACGCCCGGGGTTTCGGGCAGGGGCTTATCCAGAAGGATTTCGAGCACCGCGCTTGCGGACGCATCGGGCGTAAGGCTGGCGGTCGTATCCAGATGCCCGCGCATGTAGGTGGCTACGTGCCCCGGATGCACCTGCACCACGCGCACGCCCTTATCGCGCAGCGCGTTTTGGCACAGCGCGCCCTGCATGTTGTTTGCCGCCTTGGACATGCAATAGCCAAACCAGCCCCTGCGATAGCAGTCCGCGATGCTGCCCGCCTCGGAGGAGATGTTTGCGATAAGCTTTCCCTCGCCTAAGGCAATTAGCTCGAACAGGGCGTTTGTAAGCCTTAGCGGCCCAAGAGCATTTACGTTGAAGACGCGAAGCATTTCGTCAAAATCCAGCTCGTCCCCAAGCGTTTTACGCATGTCGCCCAGGATGCCCGCGCAGTTGATCATAAGATCGAGATGGGGCAAACGGGATTTGACGAATGCAGCCAGGGCGAAAACGCTTTCGTCATTGGAAACGTCCAGCGTGCAGACGATTAGGCGTTTGGGATAAGAAGCGGCCAATTCGTCCACCTGGCGCTCTTCGGGGTTTAGGCGGCAGGCGACGACGCGGTAGCTGCGACCCAGCAGCTGCCTTGCCAGGGCCAGACCCAGTCCGTGGTCGCAGCCGGTCACAAGCGCGTAAGGCATAGGAAATCCTTTCTTTATCTGACAATGGAACGCTACAGCGCGACCGCGCTGAGCGTGCTGATGCCTCCGGCGCGCTCGTAGACGATCCTGCGCGCGCCCGAAGTAAGCTCAAATCTCAGCTGGGGGATGCCGGCGGGCAGGGGATCGCTCCAGCGCTCGAGAGAGGGCGCGTCTGGATCGATCCCAAGCAAATAGCGAACGAACGCGCACGCGGCGGCCTCCGCGGGACAGCTTTCGTCCAGCACGGCCTGGTACAGCTCGTCTGTTTTGCCCTGCTTGGCCAGGTCGGCCAGCTCGGCAAAGCGCGCCTGCGCGGCGTCGCCGGGGTCGCTTATAGCGCGCGCAAGCGCTGCGCCGACTGAGAGGCTTTCACTTGCTGTACCGGGCGCTGTTGAGCCCTGAAGGGACAGGCTGCGCGGGGCGTGGCGGGGGTCAAGGGCGTCTGGATCTGACAAAAGCAGGCACAGCGCGGCCCGATACAGGGGCGAGCGCCGGGCGGAGGCCTCGTCCAGCCCCATTTCGTTTACCTCCAATAGCGCGGTGCGCCAGCGCTCAAATGCTGTGAGCAAGGGCGCGTGCGCGGTGGTAAGCAGCGTCTGCGTTTTGCCGATGCTTCGAAGATGCGCCCGCACGCGCAGCTCGGTTATCTCCGCGTCCCCCTCCACCTGCACGCGAAGGCGGTCAAAGCGCGACGGCAGATAGAAGCTGACGGGATCCGGGGACGCGCCGGGTTTCAGGATATAGCGCGGCTTTTCCGAGGGCGCCAGATCTGCTGCGAGGGGATAGAGAAAGATCCTTGCGTCCGCGCTGCCTCGGGCGCTAAGCGTCACCTCGCCCGCGCGCTGGACAGAAAGCTCGTACAGGCCGTCTTCGCCCGCTTCCGGTAAGATGCTCTTCCAGGGCACGGCGGGCGCGGCGGGGGCAAAGGCCCGAGCGAGCTTTTGAACGTGCGGCGAAGCGCTTACCCCGCCAAAGCCCTGCTGCGTAAGCCTTCCCCTTTGCAAATGGGAGGCGTCCACCGTTTCCGCGCCGTCCATTGCCATATCGACGCCCTCGGGGGAGGCGACGCCAAAATGCCGGTCGCTGACGAGCACGGACACGCCGTCCAAAAACAGCTCAAGCGCGCAGCCCGGCTCCCCCTTGGGATCGTACAGGTCGAGGGCGATGAGGTTTTGCCCCTGGCGCAAAAGAGAGGTAACGTCCACCTCGTCCACGGCGGCCGCTTCGCCGTCTGCAAGCGCGGGCCCCTGGCACACATAGTCGCCGTTTATATACAGCTTGTACAGCTGCCGCGCGCTGATCAGAAGCCTTGCGCGCTTGAAGGCTCGGCGCAGCTTGAACTCCCTTCGGGCCTGCAGGCGGCAGGGGCAGACGGGCGGCTGCTTTTCGCGCCCGCGGCCGATCCATTTGGTTTTATCTGAAAACATATCTTTAGCCTTTCAGCATTCTGGCGCAATCTTCGCTCTCGGGGCAGCTGGGCGAAAGCACCGTGACGCAGGGGGGCAAAGTGCATTCCGCGCCCTTGCGGCGATAGACGTATTTGAGGCCGGTCTCCTCAAGCTCCTGCTCCTTTGAAGCTTTGCCTGCGGGCTCGATCACGGGCTCCAGCCGGGAGGCGCACTGCCGCGTGACGGCGCGGGCGACGAGGGAGAGATCCACCTTCAGATCGCCCATCACCGTGAAGCGGCCCTGGCTTTGGGTCTGGGCGATGTTCATCAGCGCAAACGCGGCGCTGCGACAGGAGATGAAGGCCGCTTCGTCCCCTTCCTGCGTGCTCAGGCGCTGGCCGCTTTGGGCGCGGGCCTTCATGCGCTCAAGGCTGCCGCCCTCGTGCATGAGCCCCGAAACGCTCACCGCGGCGACACTTATGTCGCTGCTCAGCCCCTCGGCGCCAAGCAGCGCCTCCTCGCCGCAGCGGAAAAGGCTCATCGCGCCGGGCTCGTCGTTGATCTCGCTCAAATACACGAACGCGCAGGCGCGCCGGGTGGAGACGTACCTTAGCGCCCACAGGGGAGAGATCACGTTTCGCATCACCAGCGCCTGCTCGTTTCCGGCTACCAGCTCCTGCTGGCCCGCCGTGGCCATGTAAAACACGTAGTCCGGCCGCGCCCTGCGCAAAAACTCGCGCACCGTCTTTTCGCCCGTGGTGCTGCCAAGCTTTACCCACGCGCCCGCGCGCGCCATTTCGCCAAGGCGCACGGGATCGCTGTCCAGGGCGAAAACCTGCCCCGCGCCGCTTTGCACGCAGATGAGCGCAAGCTCCCGCGCAAGCTCGCCGGAGCCGATGATGGCGATGTTGTTTTTGAAAAGCAGGCCGCTTGCGTCCTGTCCGGCAAAGCCGCCGTCCAGCACCTCCTCCATGCGAAGGGGCTTTAACGCTCCGGCCTCGTAGCGGCTTACGGCGCAGCCTTCCGCCACGGCGTTTAGGTAGATAAAGCTCATCGCCTCGCCGCGCTTTAAGGGGGAGGGGAACAGTACCTCGTCCACGTGCTTGCGCTTTATGACCTTTTCGACGTCCCAGCTGTTGCCTTCTACGGGCAGGCCGCTGATCTTGCGGTAGATCTTGTCGACGTCGTCGTCCAAAAACGCCACAGACTCGTGCCTTGCGCCGTCGTCCAGTTGGGGAAGCGCGCGGTGCAGCTGGATGCCCTGCTCGTCCGCGCCGACGATCAGTGCCCGCCTGACGTGCTTTTCCGTCTTGTCCGCGAACATCAGATTCTGGATGAGCAAAAACACGTAGCGCGAGGCCACCAGCAGCACAAAGGAAAACGCGCCCATGAACACCAGCGCCGCGCGCGAGAACATCAGGGTGAAAAGGGCGTTTATGCCAAGGCTCAGGGCGCTTGCGATGAAGCAGGCCCCAAAGAGGCGGAACATGTCCTTTAAGTCGGCGTATTTCCATTTGATGCGGTATACGCCCGTGAGGTTCAGCGCTATCAGATGCAGCGCCACAAAGAGGGGCCCGTACATCAGCACGCGCGCCTCCGCCTGGGGGGTGTATTCGCGTATGACGCTGCCGCGCATGAGCTTTGCAAGGTAGAGGCTTGCGATCAGGATCAGCGCGTCGAACAGCATCGCAAGAGCGCGCCGCAGGATCTGCGTTTTTCGCTTGGACATTATGCTATAGCTCCCAATGGATGCATCGGATGGCGGAGCCGCTATCCGACCTTTGATAGTATACTGTAAGAATGCTGCCGTCTGAAAGCTCCACGCTTGCCGGATAGCCAAGATCAGCTGTATCCGCGCCGTCCTCAAGGACGAGGTCCGTGGTCCAGCTTTCGCCAAGATCGCCGGAGAGCATGTAGCGGATGCCGTAGGGCTCGCTGCGGTAGCCGTAGACGCTCAAAAGCGCGCCGGAGGAGTGGCGCATCAGGTGCGCGGGTGCGCCGCCGTTTGCGTCCAGCAGGCGCACGGGCGCGGAAAAGCTTTGGCCGCCGTCGTTGGATACGCTCTGGTAGGTGGTAAAGCAGCCGCCCTGCACCCGGATGTGCACGATCACGCGCTTTTCGCTTACAAACAGCGCGTGCGGCTCGCAGCTGTGCAGAAATCCGCCCTGCCCGTCCGGAATGTTTGGGATGTAGGAGATGGGCTCGAAGCGATCCTGCGGGTTCAAGCGGCAGCACTGGAGGAAGGGCTCGGTCCCGTCGTCAAAGCCATCGTCTGCGGAAAAGCGCCGTCCCACGTACAAAAGCCCTCCGTCCGGTGCGGGCGCGGGCCCGTGCGGACTGGTGACGGGGGAGAGCAGGGTCTTGCCAAAGGTATAGCCGCCGTCGTCGCTTATGCGATAGGTGCTGCCAAGCAGGGCGTGCGAGCCTTCTGTTGCGTCCAGCAGATCGAGATAGGCAAGGGTGAAGGCCTTTTGGGCGGCCTCAAGCGGCGTATCCTCGTTAAGGCGCAGGGCGCGGCCGCGCTGCATGGCGCTGCTGTTATTGAAGGAGGTAAAGATCACCCTGCCGTTTCCAAAGGACACGACGCCGCTGTCGCGGTCGTCAAGCGGCGTATCGATGACCGGCGCGGGGCGCGTCCAGCTTTGCCCCTCATCGCGGGAATAGCTGATGACGCCCTTGCCGAAGGGGCAGACGTGGCGCATGCGAAAGCCGGAGCAGGCCATCGCAAGCGCGCCGTCCGGCAGGCGGGTGATGCTGGGCCAGCCGAAGTAGTTGAAGGGGCTGGTCGGATTTTCGCAGAGGATGCGCTTTGAGAGGATCTTCATATTTCAAGCCCCGCTTCCTTCAGTTCGTAGATCAGGGTGCGGGCCTCCTCGGCGTCAAACACCTTGCCGGGGTAGGCGATGTTTCCCGCGGGATAGCCAAGGTAGGTAAAGGTCTGCTTGATCGCGGGGATGCAGTCGTGGTTCAGCAGCACGCTGATCACGCGGTTGATGCCCACTTGCTCTCGCCGCGCGTCCTCAAAGCGGCCCTCCCGGAAGGCCTTGAACAGGCGCAAAAAGCGCTCAGGCATCAGATTGTAGGTGGAGCCGATGCCGCCGTCTGCCCCCATGGTGAGGCCGCAGATCAGCATTTCGTCGGGGCCGTTTATGACGTTTACGTCTCCGCCGTTCAAATCAGTGATGCGCTGCATGGAATAGTAATCGCTAAGCGTATATTTGCAGCCGATCACGCCCTCCACCTCCATGGCGCGGCGCATGAATTCGTAGGGATCGCTGCCCACGAGGTTGGTGCAGTACACCAGCACGGGCAGCCCGCTTTCCAGATGCAGCTGCCGGTAGTAGTCCAGGATCTGATCGATCGTGTACTTTCTAATGTAATTTGGAATGAGCGAGGAGATGGCGTCGCAGCCGATCTCGGCGGAGTGGCGCGCAAGGCGCAGCGCCTCAAGCGCATCCACGGCGCCTACGTGGTTGATCACCCTTGCGCGCCCGCGGCAGACCGCCACCGCCGCCTGCGCGTTTTCGCGCCGGGTCTGCTCGCTTAAAAACAGCCCCTCGCCCGTGGCACCGTTTGCGTAAAAGCCGTCCACGCCCTGCGAAAGGAGGCGCTGCATGATGTCCACCGCGCAGGCTTCCTTCAGATGTCCCTTTTCGTCGATGGGGGTGATCAGCGCGGGCATGATGCCCGAAAACAGCTTGTTGCTCATGATGAACCTCCCTGCAGACAGAGTTGAAATGGCTGGTTCGCGCGTAAAACGCTTCCTCACGCGCCCTTTATCCAGCTCTCCAGCGCGGCCTGGTCAAAGCCGATGCAGACCTTTCCGCCGTCCCGGATGATGGGCCCGCGCAGAAGCTCCGGCGAGGACAAAAGTACGTCCTCCAAAATGGACTCGGTAAAAAGCTGGCGCGCATACGCGGCGCGATCACCCCTGGCTTCCGGATCGATCAAAAGCTTCAGCCCGCCCGCCTTCGCGGCAAAAAGCTGCAGCTCCCGGCGGCCCGGGGCATGCTTTTTCAGATCGATCTCCTGAAAAGGCACCCGCCGCTCCTTGAAAAAGCGCCTAGCCTTTTGCACCTCGAAATTGTTTTTTGAAAAATACAGCTGGATGTTCATACGCCCTCCATGATACTCCTATTTTACAGGAATGCCCGCGTAAAGTCAACAATCCCTGGTCAAATTGCATGCCGGAGCGCAGGACAAAATGCCCTTGCGGGGCGCGACACCTGAAAGGATGGATAGAATATGCGGTTGTTTGGGATGGACGTTCTTGCCCAAATGAAAATGAAAGGGCGCGGCCAGGGCAGGCGCACTGGTGCGTCCCCGGGTTTTGCGGGGCGTAGATCTGCACTGGTCAATATTGCGGACAACAGAAGAATGGATTTGCAGAGCGGAGTGTGTCAGCCGATCCGCCTTTTTATTTCTTCTCTGACCTTATCCAGCTTGCTGCAGGTCAGCAGAGGGATCAGCTCGTTTATCTCGTCTATGCTCTTGTCCCACCATTTGAAGCGGAGCAGCAGGTCGATCAACTCGTCGTCAAAGCGCTTCCGCAGGGGCTTTGCGGGATTTCCGACGACGATCGTATAGGGCTCGACGTCGCTTCCGACGATGCTGTTTGCGCCGACGATCGCCCCGTCGCCGATGTGGACGCCGGGAAGGATCACCGCGTTTTGCCCGATCCACACGTCGTTGCCGATCACGGTGTCCCCCTTGAAGGGCATTTCAGACGGATCGGGAGCGTCCATGTCCCAGCCCTCAAGCGTATAAAACGGGAACGTCGTTACGGCGTTCATCTGGTGGTTGGCGTCATTCATCACAAATTCGACCCCGACTGCGATCTGACAGAACCTGCCGATGATAAGCTTGTCCCTGCTCCAGGGATAATGGTTTGTGACGTGGCTTTCGAACTCTGCGTCCGCGATATAGGTAAAGTCTCCCACGACGATATGCGGATCATTTACCGTCGGCCTTATGTAGATCTCTTTATCGTATCCGGAGATCGGATGCGCGTTATTCGGGTCCGGAGCTTTTCCGTCTTTCATTTTATCTGCCTCTTGGGTGCTTTGATCTACCAGCGCTTCATGTTTTTCTCAAATTTACTGACGTAGGATCGCTTCAACTCTTCTGCGGATATCCCATAGCACAGCAGGACATCGTTGTAATACATAAGTACATCAGCCAATTCTTCAACGAGATCGGCTCTTGATCCCTCATCCTGACTTGCCTTTTCACTTCCGTGCTTTTTTATGATGTCGATCACTTCTCCGATCTCACCGATCATCCAAAGCAGCTGATCCTTTCCGCGTTCAGGACCGATTGGTTTCCATTTCTCCTTGTAGCGTGCCTGCAGAGCGATCTGCATATCCAACATTTCATTGATGCTGAAATCGTCCATCTCCATACCTCGCAAAAGTCCAGATTTGTTTTGATCATTATAGGCGGGCTTACAGGCCGGGCTTCCAGGCGCGGGCCGCCCGGAACATTTCGATGATGTTTTCGGGCGGGACATCCCCCTGCAGGTTGTGCGCGGCGGCAAAGATGTAGCCGCCGCCGGGCTGCATGACGTTCAGCAGATCATATACCGCCCGGTCGATCTCTTCCTTGCTGCCCCGGGGCAGGACGCGCTGCGTATCCAGGCCGCCGTGAAAGACGATGCTGTCGCCAAAGAGGCGCTTGAGATTGGCGGGCTCCATGCCCGCGCCTGTGGGCTGGATGGGATTTAGGATGTCCACGCCGCAGCCCCTTAGCAGCGGGATCAGCGCGGAGACGTTGCCGCAGGAATGGTGCAGATAGGGGCAGGAGACAAAGCGCTTGGTGTAGGAGATCCTTTCGGCAAAATACGGCGCGACGAGGCGCTCAAAGGCTTTGGGTGAAATGAAGGGGCCCTGCTGGGTGGCAAAGTCGTCGCCGCTGGAGGTAAAGTCGATATAGGGCGCAAGCGGGGGATAGTAGCGCTCGATCACCCTTTTCTGGTACGCTGTGATGATCTCAAAAAAGCGGCGCACGAAGGCTTCGTCGGTCAGGATGCGCACGAGGAATTCCTCAAAGCCCAGCATCCAGCATCCAAGCTCGAAGATGCCGTACACCGGGTGCGAGGCGCAGACGACGTAATCCGTGTTTTCGTGCAGATACTTTGCGCGGGATACGATCTCGTCGATCTCGCTTTGGGGGACGGAATCCGGGTCGGGCCAGGGATAGCGCTCGAGCTCGTCCAGATCCGCGTTTTGCAGCGGGTGGGTCACGATCTCCCAATACAGGCCGGTGTAATGCCGCTCCATGCCCCATTCGTCGATGTAGGCGCTGCTGCTTATTTGGCGCTTCAGGGAGCGGGGCGGGCGCAGGATGTGTCCCACGCCGCGCGTATCAATGTCGAGATAGCGAAACAGCTTTTCTCTTTTTCCCTCGCGGCTGCCGCGATAGCCAAGCAGCGAAAACAACGGCTCCTCCGCCTCCGGCGTCATTTCGCTTAGCGGACAGCCGCACAGGTCGAGCAGCACCTTTTGCGGTGTTTTGTGGGCCATGATGTCGGAAAAAACCTGTCTGCGATCCATTTTTCTGCCTCCTGCGCCTATTGCGCCAGATGATGGAAAGGCTTGCCAAGCTCTATGTTTCGTGCTATGATACGGTCTGAAGGGAAGTGACGCCAATGCTGAAAAAGCGCATTATCGTCGACAACGATGGCGGCGACGTGTTTGGCTGCAAAAGCGGCTCTTATGAAGATTTTATTCAGGCAAGGTTAATTCATCTACCTTCAACCGAACTGACCACGCTGTTTTATACCACGATCTCCTCCGGCTTCAGCCTGTTTTCCCACAGGACGAAGCTTGGCAGCGTGCGCGTGGGGCAGGAGCCCTATCTTGCGCCCAACCGCGTGGGCGAAATGCTCGAAAGGGGCACGGATTGTCTCCATTACGTTTCCCGTTTTTGCAGGCAGAAGGGCATCGAGCTTTTCTGGGGCATGCGCATGAACGATACCCACGATGGCACGGGGCAGTATTATTCCGATCTGTCGTTTCAGCAAAACAGATTCAAGCACGAGCACCCCGAGTGTCTGCTGGGGAGCGAGGGGCATTATCCGCGCTGCGGGGCGAGGACGGCGGTCAATTACGCCGTGCCGCTCGTGCGCGATTTGGCCTTTGGCTTTGTGAAGGAAGTGCTGGACAACTACGACGTGGACGGCGTGCAGCTGGATTTTTTCAGGCATCCGGTGTTTTTTCCCTCGACCGCGAACGGAGAGCACGCCTTGGAGCTTGAGATCGCCCTTATGAGCCAGCTTGTGGGGCGCATTGCAAACGAGGTGCACGCGCGGGGAAAGCTTTTGAGCGTGCGGGTGCCAGACGACGTTTTCTACGCGCGCTTTCTGGGGCTGGACGTCGAAGACTGGCTGCGCTGCGGTTGGATCGACCTGTTGTGCACGGCGGGTTATATCCGCTTGAACGACTGGGAATACTCTGCCCGCCTCGGCCACCGCTACGGCGTGCCGGTGCATGCGTCGCTGGACGAGATCCGCCCGTCCAACGCCGGAAACGCCGCTGCCGACCGAAACCGGCCGGAGGTGATGCGCGCCCGGATCGCTGACGCGCTTGGGCAGGGCTGCGACGGCATCCTGTTTTTCAATTATATTTTCGACAGCGATCTGGAAAAGCCGGATATTCGCGAAAGGCATGAGATAATAAAACAGGCCTCCCGGCCCGCGCTTTTGAGCGCAAAGCCCCGTACCTATTACGCAAGCTACAGGGGGATCGGCAACATCGCGGGCGGCGCGCCGCAGCATCGCTGGTTTCAGCATCTTTGCACCCTTACGCCCATTTCGCCGCGCACGATCAAGGACGGCGATACGCAAACGCTCTTCCTCGCGGACGCATCGGGCCGGGCGGAGGTTCGGCTGCTGCTGAGCGACGACGCGGAAGGGAGCGTAAGCGTAAACGACCAGCGCGTGACACTCCACGGGGGAGAAAACCGCTTTGCGGCCTCAGGCTTTGCAAACGGAAACGCCGTCTTCCGCTTTTCAGCGCCCCGATCCTTTTCCCTGCTGGACCTCTCCGTGCACTTTGAATAAGGGAAAGGGAAAAACAGGAGCTGCCGGGCCGGACGGGAACGTCCCGGCGAAGCAGGGGTTTTTGGGCCTGTCGTTTACAGCTCCTTTTTCAGCAGGATCGCGCCGGAGGCTCGGGTCACTTCAACAAATCCCTCTTCTAAAAACAGTGAAACGGCGGGATTGTCCGCGGCGATGTCATCGTGCAGCACTTTGATGCCGTTTACTTTGGCGGCTGCACACAAAAGCCTGAGCCCGGCGCGGCCATAGCCCCGGCTCCTGTATGGAGCGTGGACGAGGACGTCTGCAAGGTACAGTCCGCGCGCCTCGTCAAAATGATACGCGACTTCTCCGATAAAACTGCCGGCGCTGTCCCGGAGATACCTGTAAAAGCGCTTTCCGCTAAAATCGGCGATCCAAAAATCGTACCAGCCGCTCCAGCGCTCCCGTGGAAACGCGATCGTTCCGCCCCAGGCGCGGTTGTACGCCATGGTCGCAGGGTCTGCCAGCATTTGCTGCTTGAACCAAAGCTCCTCAAGGGACGGCGTATACAGCGTGAGCAGGGTTTCCTGTTTTTTGTTTGTCATGGGCTGCGATGGGCCTTTCTCATTTTCCTGAAGGTGGGCAGGTGATTCTGATGACTGCTCCCGCGGCACTTTCGCGTTCACAAACCAAAAATCATATCGAACAGTGCCCTGGCAAACAGAGCGTGCATGTTTTTGTTGGGATGGTTTACGTGGTTTGCGAGCAGGCGGGTCGTGTCTGCGCCGAGGGCGCTTAGCTTTTTCCACTGCGCGTAGCAATCGCAAAGCGGCACGTTTTCTTCCAGGCACAGTGCTTTCAGCGCATCCATGTACAGGTCCATCGTGCCGTCGTTTTGGCGGGCGACGATGTGAGCGATGACGCTTTGCAGGAAGGGGTCGTCCTCGGAAAGCAGGCGCGACGCGATCATGTTGGGTGTAAGGCAGATCGTTTCGATGTCCGCGTTTTGCAGGGAAGTGAAGATCGAGCGCATCGCGTCCAGATACGTTCCCAGCTTTTCCGGGCCGCCGCAGGCGTCGTTCAAGCCGTAGCAGACGACTGCAAGGTCCGGCTGGAAGGAGAGGACGTCCCTTTCCAGGCGCTTCAGGCCGCCCGGCGCATTATCGCCGCTGACGCCCGCATCGATCACGTTGATCGGGCAGGCCGGGAAGACCTCCTCAATCATTTGCTTCAACTGGTGGTGATACGCGAGGGAGGGACGGTATTCGGTATCGATTGCGTTTTCACCGCTGCGGTAGATCTCAAAGCAGCCGTGCGTCACGCTGTCGCCCAAAAAGGCCAGCGTGACGGGGCGATGTCCCCGCGGATCTCTGCATTTATCGGCGATGCGCTGCGCGATCCTCATCATAGGTTTTTTCCTCACTTTTCTCTTTTGCACATGAGCGGCACGGGCGAAAAGCCGTCCGGCCTGTCGTAGAGCTGACACGCGCAGTCGCCCAGGTGCTTTAGCTTAAAGCCGTTGGCCTTGTATTCCTCGTAGTCGAAAGCGTTCAGCTCGTCGATCGCAATCTGGTGGAACCTGTCGAAATCTGGCCACCACTCCCAGCCGCTGCCAAAATCGTTGTACAGATACGCGTCCGCGCACTGCTTGCCGAGCTCCGGCGTCACGTAAAACGCACCCATCGCGAGCACGTTCACGCCGTTTCCAGTGATCGCACGAAATGCCGCCGGCACAGACTCGACTACGCCCGCGTGCACGCCCGGGCACTTGCTCGCTGCGATGTGGATGCCCATGCCCGTGCCGCAGAAGACCATTGCGCGCTCGAATTCCTTTTCCGCGATCATCGCGCCGACCCTGAGCCCGATGCGGTGAAACATGAGCTCGGTGTCGCCCGGGTCGGAGTCGGCCTTTACGCCGATGTCGGTGATCGTCCAGCCCTTCTTTTCGAGGTATTCCCTGATCGCCTCCTTGAGCGGATAGCCGGCAAAGTCCGCCGCCATCAAAAGCTGCCTGTCCCTGATCGTCTTCATCTTTTGCTCCTTTCCGTTCAGCGGTGATTATGGTGATCTTGAGGTGCATACATTTTTCAATGAAAAATGAGAGCGATTTATGATCTGGCCGGAGGGGAGATATATGGAGTCCGCAGTGTAGAGCCTAAAACCCAGATTATATAAGCGCCTGCGCCATTTTGAAACCCAATGGACCATTTGGTTTTACGAAGAATGTAGGCGCGAGCCTTGCGGGGAGTATTTTTGTGCTCATGCCAGGCATGGGCGGGAAAGCAATACCCATCAGGAAAGCTTTTGAAATTGGCATCTCCCTGCATCAACGACTGGCGCGCGACATCAAAGCCACCGTTCAACTGGATTTTGATTGTGCTGCCTGCAAACCGAAGGCCTTTTCTACCATTTCAAGTGTTTGCTCAATGCTTCGCATTTCATCTCTGACAATCACATGAAACCCCGAGTGTAGATAGCGGTTATAGTTTTCCTGCGAATTGATCAGCATGAGCCCTTTGCGATAATTTTCCATTGCCTTCTCGGGTTCGGGCTCCTCCATGATCAGCCGATATAAGAACTGTTTTTCACGGTCTGGCCTTTCAAAAAAGCGCTGCACAGAGATTTGAGGATCTGCCAGCATGATTATCACATGATCTGCTGGAGTAATACTTTTCAACGTCTCTATCGAAATATTAGTGTCAACAAATACTGGCCTGCCCTGGTCGTTCAGTCCATCCAGGATCCTGAGTTCCAATATCTCGCACTCGCGAGACACGCCGTCCATCCATGCCTTATATTCTTCTGGACTTCTCCTGATGAATTCATGCCAATCCACCAGATCTCGGGTATAGGTCAGAAACGGGAACTCTGTACGGTCAAGCTCTGACAACAGCTGATCATGATAGTTCTCTTCACACAGAATACCGTTATATTTTTCTGCAAGCAGCTTTACCATCGTTGATTTGCCTGCATAGGCGGTACCAGTAATAAAATACGCGTTGCCAAATCTCATGTCTTACTCCGCAGTCTTCGGCGCATACGGCACAGAAATGAAGTCCTTCTTCTGGTGGTACAAGCAGCAAACCTTCTCAACTGACTACAACCGAAGAAACAGGTCAACATATTCGAAGGCAGCAACTAAAATACGTACCT
>CADBNW010000153.1 GCA_902796025.1 uncultured Eubacteriales bacterium | reverse complement strand
AGGGCGCTTTTTTATTTCTCCACTCTTTTTATTCCATCATTAAACCCCTGCCACTAGTGTGAAACAGGGGTTTGTTGATGGCCTGAGGACAAGGAGTTTATCTTCTCCTTGTCCTTGTATTAACTATCTTAGTCTTTGAATAGTCTCAACGCAGTAGTATAACTAAGCTTGTTTTTACCAACCTTCTGCGGGTCTTTATCTAAGCCTAAAATGACGTCACGATACTCCTTAACGATTCGTTCCAGATTATTCACTAGATACGGCATTGGGGCCTGTTTCCAGCGGATTATCCGATGACCATTATTGTCGGTGGTTGCTTCCATCAAAGACTGCATTCCATAAAGAAGGGGAATCAAGAATCCTTCTGGACTAAGCACATCTATTTCTTTACCAGAGAAGGGAGTAACCTTTTTGCTCTTTTTATTTACGTTCTCAACAGCAGCAAGCCCACCATAACTACCACCGGCTCGGTTATAAAGGCGCGGGAATTGTTCATAAATATAATCATATAATTCAGGTAATTGGACTGCAACCTCAAAAGCAGATTTAACTTCATCATTTACAAGTTCACGCCTATAGTTATTATCCGATTCTATGGTAACGTCAGGCGAACCCATAAGCTTATCGAACTGACTCATACAAGCAGCTTTTGCACTGAAAATCTGGGTCGGTGCGACTGGTTCCACTTTTTTATTAAGATTACGTTCGTCACGTACAGGGGTAACCAAGTTCAGTGCGATCCATGCAATAGCTACCAAATCAATAGCCTTAACATCCCCTTCTGTGTTTGTTTTCCACCGAACGCGAGCGGTAATTTGTGGATTGTGACGCTCAAGAGTTTCCTTAAGGGCTTCGAAATACCCTCGCTGGTTCTCTTTGGTTGAAAGATCTAGTTCATGATTGTGGTTTCTTGCTTCACAAATGCTGTAAAGATCATTTCGGAACGATAATACACAGCCTTCATCACGAGGATCACGAGGCACTAGTAATTCAACTGGCACAAAGAAGCTCAATTCATCGTTACTTTCGGTAGCCTGCAAATCCTTAATGTAGTTTTCAACCTTGTCTCGGTTAGCGTCCCACAAAGCCTTAAACTGATCCCACGTCTTAGATCCTTTAGGCATCTGCTCATTAGCATAGTCCAGAGCTTCGCTAAGAATATACAATCCAATAGCCAAAGTGTTATGACCACCATCAAGAATACCCTCAACTTGTGGATCAACGATATTGATCCGTATACGATTCCTTTCAAGCCGTTCGTATTGAGATGCGCCAAGCAGGATTCCCTTAGACATAAAAGGGAAGAGATCACTGTTATTCCGGATCGTCTCCTGAATAGCCTCTGTAACATCGCCAGTCTTCGAAGAACGAGGATTAGCTTCAAGGTTTAGGTGATCGATCACGGTAATCAAGTATCGTGCATTGACCAATCCGACGATTTTTGTGATGTCTTTGACTGTCTGCTCGCCTGCATAGTCAAACTTGAGAATTACGCCATTGTGTTCCATAAGGGTTCTCCTTTCCTTTTTGTCGGGAGAGGCTGTGGAAATAAATAGAGCCGACCACGTACATGTGTCGGCTCCGAGTGTAATATCATATATTTCCAGAATCTATCCAGGTACTATTTGTTCCGCCAGTCATCCAACCAGCATCTTGATTATATTCGAATACTCTTTTTTTGTCAAGGCTTTTTTTACACTTTTTTCTGAACTGTGCTATAAAACAGGTATATGGAAGAAAAAACAGGAAATCCAATCCAGTTTCCATACATATCCAGTGTAAGGAGGTGAAGAGAGTGTATGACCTTCACGTTTGATTATAAATCCTTTGCCGATACCGAAGCCCTGCTATTGACTGCAATCGGGCTTGACGGCGAAAGCATCAAACACATAGCCGAAGCGACAGGCATAAAGGCGGACACGCTCTACAAATTGAAAAGCACCAAAGCCCATTTGTCGCCCGAAAAAGCGGACAGGCTTTTGATCTACTTCATTCAAAACGAGTCATACCGCCTGAAATTGGCGGAGATAATCAATTCGGCTAATATAGAACAATAATATATATAATAACTATTTCCATCCCTGCCTGTATCAGCGAAGTGCTTTTACGAGGTGATTTTTATGCCAAACAGTTTCGAATATATGAAACATCAGGTAGAACAATTGGAACGTATACGTGCTGCCGAGACAGCACATCAAGCGCACATTATTGAGTTTAAGGCATTATGTGCCAAGATGATAGAAGAAGCAATACCAGAAATAAAGCGTCAGGTGAAAGAAGATATAATGCGGGAACTAAAGTATCAGGACAGAAGCGAACCGCCTAAGCAACAAAAGGTTGAAGCGGTTTTCTCAACCGAACAGGTCAAGTCTGGTCTCATAGAAGCATTAAAACGAGCTTTCAGGCGCTGATCTAACCCATAGTTGCTTTATATTTGCCGCAAATTGTGATATAATCTGCAAAGTTGAAATAAGTTGATGGGAGATGCAGGGAGATGTCGAATGATGAAACATACTTGCCCCTTGACCGAAAATTCCGGATGCTTCGCGTAAAGCGAATGCTGGAACAGGAAACGGACGCAAACGGTCATACAATAACGATGACGCGCCTATTGCAACTCTTGGGCGATGAAAACGAAAAAGACCGCCGCACGCTATATGAAGATGTGCGCGATTTGGAGTATTTAGGGACAAAGGTCAAAATCGTCAAAGGCAAAAGACCACCAGAGCTAAATGTTGAAGCGCGCTTTTTTTCCATGGCAGAATTGAAGGCCCTGTGAAACTTTTTCTGTAAATGGCGGTCTTCCGTGACAAAATTCAAGATTATTGCGGGGTTGAATGACAGATTCTGGCATTCAACCCTTGTAATTATTCTACCGGAAATAGGCGGGTATGTCAAGGGTGAACTGGGCACTGAAAATGCTACAGTCAATAGTGTAAAACAATCCCTCTTCCTATACGGAAGGGGGATGATACTTTATGCCATAACAACTGCGTTAGCATAAAGGCAATCTGGAGCAATATCTTGACCATCTGGCCAGGCTACAGATAAACCTTCAACTTTGACCTGCTTAAAAACAGCTTCATCCAACAGCTCTGAAAACCATTCTCCGCGTAGATACGGCTTTACATCAAACAGGCGTTTTTCACCGTTACTAAAGGTGACTTCAAGCATATAGTCTGCCAATGGCTTAACAGCAACAGCTTTAGGATACATATCAGCAGCCTCCTTTCAGCGCAGCGGTTCTACCTTGAAATACTTCTTGCCGCTTGCCAGCAGCGCCCAGTTTTCACTCAATTCTTTCTGGCGCATCTCCATCCAAACCAACAACAAGCGTAGCTTCTTAGATGGTAAATCACCTTCCAGTACGTTGCCGTCAAGGGAAACAACTATTTCCTGTCCCTGATACTCGGCGTGGATGTGGGGCAACTTGTGCGGGCATTCGGCTCTGAATACATGTAAACGCAAATACCATCAAATCTGCTGAGCTCTGGCATATGAACCACCTCTTTTATGTTTAGTATAACACATTATTCATGCAGAATCAAGACTAAGACATATATAGTAAGCACTGTGCATGACTGGTAAAGGTTTATTGGGCGTTGATACATTTACAGGCAAAAGCTGATCGATGAAAAAGCCGCTGCATCATCGCAACGGCTTTCTCTTATGCATTCTGTCGCCTTTTTCTTTGTCTAAGACAAGTGATTAAATCAAATCCATCTTCTGCAGTTAGCGATAAATCATTTTTACTTGCTTGCAATCATTCTCCCATGCCTAAAGTTCTATAGCTTACTATTATCCATTATTTTCCTCAAAATTCTCAACTTGCTCCATTACTTTTCTAAACACTTCAGGGCTATACTGCGGCGGGTAACCGTTCTTAATCAAGCACGCCTTGATATCAAACTTTAATTGATCACGTATAATCTGATTATTCAGCCAGTCAGCAAACGAAGAATTTGTATCGATAATCTCTTTGATCTTCTTTGCTAAAGACTTGCATCTCTCATTTACCGTAACACCGCCAACTGTTTTATCTTCTCCATACTCGAAGTTATATTGATCGCGCAACGCTATCAGAATATCATAGAATGCCTTCTCTTCAAATGTAAGACCTATCTTGCGGAAACTGTCACGATCTGCATTCATTTCTCTCAGAATACGCAGTGCCTGCTCGGTTGCATTTCTAATGATCTCTTCCTGTGCGGCTCCTGCTTCTTCTGCGATCAGGCGTTTACGCCTTTCATGATACTGCCTGATTGTCTCTTCAAGCATTTCCTGGAATCTCTTTGCCGCCATTTGATTTGTCTTGCTATAATCCTTGATTTGCTTGCGAAGCATTTTGATCAGTATTTCGAGTTTTGATGCAGGCATTTTTACATCTATAAGTCTTTCGTAGTATTCAGGACTGAAGATGGCTTCCTGCTCTCCATTGTCGAGAATACTTTCTACTTGCTGTACTTAAGTGCCTCTTCAACCATCCTCGCTACATTGCGATTCATCGTATCCGCATCGACTTCACTGGTACCGCTCATTTTCAGCACAAAACCAGCTATAAGCCATGAAGCATTGAGCAACCCCTGTTTGCAGGGCGTATGAACAAGGGCTTGCTGCATGGTCTCGGCGATGTGGATGCGGGAAGAAGCGCAAGGAAAGGGGTTACAGTAGTCCCTTTTCGATCCTCTCCCGCAGCACGGCCTCGCAGATCTTAAGATCCTCAAGGGTGTTTACGCCCCTTAGATCATTTCCGTCGTCGTCCAGGTAGGTTTCTACTGTATAGCCACGTTTTGCAAGCAGCTCGGGCACCTCGGTCAAATAATATTCGCCCTGGGCGTTATTGGTGTCAAGATCCGGAAGCGCTTGAAACAACAGGCGGCTGTCAAAGCAGAGCACGCCGCTGAACAACTCTTTGATCTGGGCCTGCAGGGGCGTGCAGTCCCTGGCCTCCACGATGCGGCTAAAGTGGCCGTCCTCGTCGCGCACGATGCGCGCCCAGTGGGGAAGATCGGGGTTTTCCGCTGTAAGCAGGGTGCAGGCGGCCTTTGTTTTTTGGTGGTGGAGGCACATATTGCGCATCACCTCGCGCCTGAAAAGCGGCATGTCGCCAAAAGTCACCAAAACTGTGCCGTCGAAATCTCGGAAAAGCGGCTCGCACATCATCACTGCGTGTCCGGTGCCAAGCTGCTTTTGCTGCAGCGCGTAGTGATAGCCTTTGCCAAAGTAAGATATGACCTTTTCTTTTTGATAGCCCACTACGATCGTGATCTCTTCGGGCCTTAAAAAGTCAAGCTGCTGCAAAACAAGTTCAAGTAGCGGGCGGTCGCAGGCGGTATGCAATACCTTTGGCAGGTCCTCGCCCGATTTCAGGCGGGTACCCTTGCCCGCAGCGGGCACGATGGCCCGAACATTTGTCAGATCTTCCATTTGCCAAGCACCTCCCTTGCGTCAAGTATGCAGGGCAAGCCAAGCCTTGCGTAGAGTTTATTGAGGATCTCGATGATCTGCGGAAGTTTTTTCTCCATGTCCTCCAGAAGCTTCAGCTGCGTGCGCGCGCGGTCCAAATTCTGGCCGGGATAAAAGATGTTATAGTACGTATCGCCGCCGATGTGATCTGCAAGGAAGCGGATGCCGTCCTCCGAGGTGATGATGAGGGAGGAAAGGGGCAAAAGCTTTAACTCCTCGCTTGTCATGATCATGCCGCATTCTTCCAGATAGCCGCAGGCGTATCTTTCATACAGGTTCAGATCGCAGGAGACCTTGCTTAAGTCCTTTTCGTCGTCGGTCGCGGTATTGGTGCCGATGCGCATGCTGTCTCCGTAATCGTAGAGCACGGAGGAGGGCATGACGGTGTCAAGATCGATGATCGCAACGGGCTTGTGGCTTTGCTTGTCAAAGAGGATGTTGTTCAGGTTGCAGTCGTTGTGGCAGACGCGGGTGGGGATGAGCCCGCTTTCCAAAGCGTCCGTGATGGTGCCAAAGTTTGCCGCCCTTTTGCGCACGAAAGCGATCTCGCGCTGCACCTCGGCTGCGCGCCCCTTGGGATCTTTGGCGATCACGGCTTCCAGCGCCTCAAAGCGGCTGCGGGTGTTGTGAAAGTTGGGAATGACGGTTTTGATCTCGTCTGCGGGGACGTCTGCCATTTCGCGGGCAAAGCAGCCGAAGGCGCGGCCCGCATAGTAGAAGGTCTCGGGGCTGTCCGGGATATCCAGAGAGTAGACGTTGTCGATAAAAGTCAGCATCCGCCAGCAGCCGCTGTCGTCCCTGAGATAGGCGCGGCCATCCTTGGTGGGGCGAAGCATCTGCACCGCGCCCTGCCGCGTGGTGGCGGGCAGGAAAAAGCGCCCGTGCAGGTGGTCGGTGGTGTATTTGAAATTCTCCATAAGACCATCCACGTCGGTAAAGACGTTGGTGTTGATGCGCTGCAGAAGATACTGGTGCACGTGTCCGGTGTCTGACAGGGTCTCGATGCGGTAGGTGCGGTTGATGTAGCCCTTGGTGATTTGCTCGATCACGCGCACGTCTCCGCGAATGGCAAAGTGATCCACCACGTTTTGAAGCTCGTTGATGGGGGAGGCGTTTCTTGCCACAGGCTCCAATACAAGGTGAAGCAGCGCGCCCTGCTCGCTGGAATCCAGGTCTGTAAGCGTGAGCATGGCAAGCAGGTGCTTAAGATAGGGATGTTTGCTTTTTTTGAGCGCGCGATAGAGATAGGAATAGGCGACGCGCGCAAGCACGCAGACGAGCGTGTAGAAGGAGGCAAAGATGATCGCAGGGCTCACCGGGGTGCCTGCCGCGCGAAACACGCGGCACAAAAGGAAGTAAACGCAGCTGGCTGCGATGTCTGCGGCCAATTCCAGCGCGAAGGGCTTTAACTGTCCCGTGCGCAAAATCTGCCGGTAGACCTTAAGCGAAAGCCTTGCGCCGTAGAAGCTTAAGACACTAAAAAACAAGTTGCCCGCGAGCTGCAAGCCTGTGAATGCTTTTAGATAGGAAAAATGCCACAGAAACACAAGGCACCAAACGAACAAAAGCGCGATGCCGTCGTAAAACATGAGCAAGCGCCGGTTGCGCGGGCGCGTCAAAGCATCAGGCGAAGAAGTCATACCAAAAACCTCGGCTCTGAGAAAACTTGGATTTAAGATAATTATATTCCAAAGGACATTTTTTGCAATAGCTTCATTGTAAAAATGAACAGCAGATAAAGCTCTGTCGATTTGCGGATCCGCCCAGGCAAGCTTGGCTCAGGGCTTTGCATAAATATTATTTTGCAAAACGGTTGCAAGCGGCGGCAGGGTGTGTTAAAATATTTATAGATTTACAAGGAGGATCATGATATGCTGAAAAGAGTGCTTGCCGTGCTTTTGGCGGTTCTTACCCTGATCGGAAGCTGCGCATTTGGCGAATACGACTATGACGACAATCTGACCGTTGTCGCAATGTTCGGGGACCAGGGCGATTTTGTATACACGGTCGAAACCGCGCTGTTTGAAAAGGGCTATCTGCAGGAGGTCTGCGTAGACGGCTATTTTGACGAGTACACTGAGCAGGCCGTGAAGAACTTTCAGTACGAAAAAGGCTACGAGGCGGACGGAGCCATCACCAAGCTCCAGTTCTATTGGCTGAGCCGCAAATACTACAACGAGTGGTTCGACCGCTCCTACATCGTGTACATCACGCCCAACGGGACCCGCTATCACACCTGGAACTGCACTGCGCTTGAAAACAGTCTGGTCGTCATGCCGATCAGCATGAACAAGGCGGACGGCCTGGGCTATCTGCCCTGCAGAAGATGCAACCCGACGCTTGGATATTAAAAAGCGCATAATCAAAAAGGAATTGCCTGTTTGCATGGGCAATTCCTTTTTTGATGACATTTCTTACAGCTGGTCAAAAATACTTCTCAGCTTTTGCGTATGCGCGGCGATGTTTTCGCTGTTTGGCTGCCCGCAGGGAGGGAGGGGAGCGCCGATAGTGACCTGCACTTTTGCAAAAGGCCGGTAGCTCGTGCGGATGCGGGCTGGCACGATGGGTACGCCCGCGCGAAGCGCGATAAAGGAGACGCCCGTTTTGAACTCGTGGATCTGGCCGTCGGTGTAGCGGTGTCCCTCCGGGAAAATCACCAGGGGAAGCTGCTCCTTCAGCGCTCCAAGCGCGGTCCGCATGGCGGTAAGATCCGTTCCCTCCCGATCCACCGGAAACGCGCCCGCTTTGGTGATGAGCCAGCGAAGCGGGGGAATATCGAACAGCTCCTTTTTTGCCATATAGCGCGCGTCGTTTGGCAGGATCAAAAACGCGGTAACGGCGTCCCGAAACGAGGTGTGATTCATCGCCAGGATGTAGCCCTGTCCCTTTGGCAGATGCTCTTTTCCCGTCACGCGCAGGGGATGGATGACGGCGTTATAGACCGTAAGCACCGCGCGAACAAATTGTATCAGCATTTTACATTCCAGCCCTTTGGCGGTAAAGGCGGGTGACCTCGCTTACCACTTCTTCAAAAGTCATGTGGGTGGTATCGATCTCCACCGCGTCCTGCGCCTTGCAAAGCGGGGATTCCTCGCGGTGCATGTCGTTGTAATCGCGGGCGTTGATGTCCGCCAATACCTGCTCGAAGCCGCAGCTTTTGTCGCTCATCTGCTCAAAACGGCGGCGCGCACGCTCCTCGGCTGCGGCGTTCAGATAGATTTTCAGCAGCGCGTCCGGGATCACGCAGGTGCCGATGTCGCGCCCGTCGCACACCAAAAACAGCTCCTGGCTCAGTTCCTTTTGACGCCTGACCATCTGCTGGCGAACTTCTTTGACGGTCGCGACAGCGCTCGCCGCCTTGGAGACCTCAGGCTGGCGCAATTGAGAGGTGACGTCTTCACCGTTCAAAAAGGTATGCTGCCGGTTTTCGCCGTCGTACTGTACGTCGACGTGCAGTTTTGAAACCGCCCGGGCGATGCCCTCTGCATCGGTTAGGGCGATGCCCTCAGAAAGCATATACAGGCCAACGGCCCGGTACATCGCGCCGGTATCGAGATAGTGCCCGCCCAGACGGCGCGCGGCTTCCTCCGCTACGGTGCTTTTGCCAGCGCCGCAGGGCCCGTCGATTGCGATGGAACGGTTCATACTTCCTCCTCTCCGGCGAGCGTTGCGATCGCCAGGGCGTAGATTTTAGCGCTCAGCATGAGCTTTTCGATGTCCATGTATTCGTCCGGCATGTGGCACATGTCCCTGTCGCCGGGGAAGGCGGGGCCAAAGGCGACGGTGTCTGGCATCATGCGGGAGTAGGTGCCGCCGCCGATGGCTACGGTATATCCGGGAAGGCCCGTTGCTTCACTGTAGGCCTTCAATAGGCCTCTGACCACCCGATGCTCTGCGGGCACGTGGTAAGCGCCGCGGCTGCCAACGACCTGCACAGACAGGCCGGTGCCCTTGAGCGCCATCGCGGCGCGTCCTGCAAGCAACGCGTGATCCGCGCTCATGGGCACGCGGCAATCGAGGTTGACCTTTAGATTCTTTCCGTCAAAGCGCAAAATGCCAAGATTGCAGGTAAGATCGCCGCTTACTTCGTCAGAGTGTTTTAAGCCCAGCGCTTCGCCGTCGCCCTGCAGGCCAAGCTTTTCGGCAAGCGCCTGCACCGCGCCTTTGATGCCGCCGCCAGCGTTCAACCTGGCAAGAGCGATCAGCAGCATCCCCGCGGCGTTTTTGCCGAGATGGGGCATGGAGGCGTGGGCGCTTTGGCCCTTGGCGGTCAGCGTAAAGCGGCCGTCGATGCCGCGCGCGCAGCTTATGTCAAAGCCGGTCTCATTTTTTACGCGCTCAAGATCCTTCAAAAAGGCTTCCTCATGCTTTGCGTTTACGACCGCCATCGCGACGCCCGGGACCACGTTTTGACGCTCGCCCGCGTAGAGCTGGCAAATGGCAATCTCTGCATTCTCCTCGCCTGTGCTTACTGCGGTAAGGGCAAGGCTAAGGCCGCCCTTCTCTGTATTGATGACCGGAAATTCCGCGTCGGGGCTAAAGCCGTAATCCGGCATTTTGAGTTTGGAAGAGTAATAACGCATATCACTCATGCCGGTTTCCTCGTCGCAGCCAAGGATGAGCCTCACACCGTCGCGCAGGGGGATGCCCGCTTCCCGCACGGCCTTCATGGCATACAGTGCCAGTACCGCGCAGCCCTTGTCGTCCGCCGTGCCGCGGCCATAGATCTTTCCGTCCGCGATCTCACCGCCCCAGGGGTTGCGCGTCCAGCCGTTGCCCACGGGCACGACATCCAGATGGCACAGCATGCCCATGATCTTTTCGCCCTGTCCCATTTGGGCGTGCATCGCATATCCATCGACATCCAGGGTATCAAAGCCCAAATCGGCGGCGTCCTTCAGTGCCGTATCCAGCATGCGGCGAACGTTTGCCCCAAAGGGCGCGTTTTCGCCGGAGGGTTCCGCACCTACGGAGGGCACGGCGATCCAGCGCTTAAGCGTGGTCAGAATATCGTCTTTATAGGAATCCACGATTGCAAACAGTCTGTCCTTATCCATAAAGGCCTCCCGCGTAAAAATCGCTTTCGATTATACCAGTTATCATCCCTAAACGCAAGCAAAGCTTTTTGAAAAAGCGGCGCAAAGAAACGGCGTTGGCGCAAGGGAATGTAAAAATAGAGGGCAAGTCCTTGAAGCGCAACATCTTTTGTGCTAATATCAATATGAGGAATTATGGAGGTAGCGACAAGCATGGATTATTCCCATATCCTTTCGCTGATCAGTGGTTTGGCGTTGTTCCTGTACGGAATGAGCCTGATGGGCAAGGCGCTGGAAAAGCGCGCCGGCAATCGGCTGAAACGCTTTTTATCCAAGCTGGCCGCAAATCCCTTTAAGGGCTTTTTGCTGGGCACGGCTGTAACGGGCATCATTCAATCCTCCTGCGCGACCACTGTCATGGTGGTGGGCTTCGTAAACTCCGGCATCATGACGCTGAACCAGTCGGTGGGCATCATCATCGGCGCAAACGTGGGCACCGCGATCACCAGCTGGATCCTGTCCCTGGCCGGCGTCACCGGCAGCGCCTGGTATGTCGAGCTGTTAAAGCCCACCACCTTTACGCCGATCATCGCAATCATCGGCGTTGGCATCACGATGTTTGCAAAGAAGGACCGCCACAAGGACTTTGCGGCCATCCTGCTTGGCTTTAGCGTTTTGATGTTCGGCATGGACACGATGAGCGATTCCGTCGCGCCCCTTGGGCAGATGCCTTCCTTCCAGAATCTGCTTACGATGTTCTCCAACCCCTTCCTTGGCGTGCTGGTGGGCACGGGCTTTACGGCGCTGATCCAGTCCTCCTCCGCGTCCGTAGGTATTTTGCAGGCGCTGTCCATGTCCGGCGCGGTACCGTATTCCACCGTCATGCCGGTGCTGTTTGGCTTTAACATCGGCACCTGCATCACCGCGCTGCTTTCCTCCTCCGGCGCTTCTGCAGACGCAAGGCGCGCCGCGGTCATCCATCTTTTGTTCAACATCCTAAGCGCCGCGGTGGTGCTGCCGCTGTACTATCTGCTGAATGCCCTGATCGGCTTTTCCTTTGTCAGCACGCCCGCAAATCCCTTTGGCATTGCGCTTATGCACACGGTGTGCAAGCTGATAAGCTCGGCGATCTTCCTGCCTCTGCCCGGGCTGTTTGTAAACCTCAGCCGCCTGCTGATCAAGGACAGCGCAAAGCAAGCGGAAAAGCAAATGCTGGACGAGCGTCTTTTCCAAAGCCCGGCTGTGGCCCTTGATACCGCAAGGACCGTTACCCTTAAAATGGCGGGCATCGTGAGCGAGAGCTTTTCCAGAGCCATTTCGCTGTTGGATCATTTCAGCGTACAGGGCGCTGACGCCGTGTCCGAGGCGGAGGAGAAGGCCGACCAGTTTGAGGACATGCTGGGCACGTTTCTTGTAAAGCTTGCCGAACAACGCTTGAACCGCACCGACAGCCACCAGCAAACGGAGCTGCTGCACATGATCGGCGATCTTGAGCGCATCAGCGACCACGCCTACAGCATATCGGAATCCGCGCGGGAGTTAAGCGAAAAGCAATTGCGTATGTCAGACGAGGCGATGAGCGAACTTGCGGTACTGATCCCGGCAGTTGCCGAAACGCTGCGCCTTGCCGTCACCGCGTTTGAAAACGACGACGTGCTGTGCGCGGCGCAGGTGGAGCCCTTGGAGCAGGTGGTGGACGTATTGCAAAAGCAGATACGCGCGCGCCACATCGACAGACTGACCCGCGGCACCTGCTCGATCGAGCTTGGCTTCGTGCTGGGCGATATCCTGACCGACCTTGAACGCATCAGCGACCACTGCTCAAACATCGCAGGCTGCGTGATCGAGACGCACATGAACGCGATGGACATGCACAGCTATTTGAGCGAGGTAAAGAGCGGACGGGATGCCGGCTTCAACGAGCGCTTCCGCCTATTCTCCGAGCAATACGCGCTTCCAGCGCAGCGAAACGCGGAAACGGCTCAGGTGGAACAGTGATATTTGAAGCGCCCAGAGCTTTTCACGATCCTAAAGCACAATAAGCACAGCTTCGTTTAGCATAAAGGAGGCCAGCCATGAAGATCATAGGATATGTATGCGATCACATCCTGCCCACGGTGACCCAGCAAGACGCCAAAATGCTGGACGCCATCAACATCGCCTTTGGCACGGTGGGAGAGGATCACCTGCTTGATAAATCAAAGCTTGGGCACATTGCGCTGGTTCCTGCGATCAAGCAGTGGAACCCCGGGATCCGCATCGTCCTAAGCGTCGGCGGCTGGGGCGCGGGCCGGTTCTCGCTGATGTCCCGTACCGAGGATGGAAGGCGCGCCTTTGCTAAAAGCTGCGCGGACTACGTGCGCGAAAACGGGCTTGACGGAATCGACATCGACTGGGAGTATCCCTGCAACGATTCGGCGGGCATCGACGCCGATCCCTCCGACAGGGAAAACTTTACCTTCCTGCTTCAGGCGCTTCGGGACGAATTGGGAAAAGACAAGATCGTCTCCATCGCCGCGGGCGCGGGGCAGTACTTTATCGACGGAACGCAGATGGACAAGGTCGCCGCGATCTGCGATTACGTGCAGCTTATGACCTACGACATGCGAAGCGGCTTCTGCGCTGAGGCAGGCCACCACACCGCGCCCTACGCTTCAGGCGACGGCAGGGAGGGCTTTGATACCCTGAGCATCACGCGGCTATTCAAAAAGGCAGGCGTTCCGGCCGATAAGCTTGTGATCGGCTCCGGCTTTTACGCGCGCAGATGGGACGGCGTTCCGGATGTTGATCACGGCCTTTTTCAAAAGGCGGCAACCACCGGCCAGTATTCTGCGGGATATACCGATCTTGTGGACAATTACATCAACAAAAACGGCTTTGTGCGCTATTGGGACGAAGCCGCCTGCGCGCCCTACCTGTTTAACGGCTCCACCCTCATCAGCTACGACGATCCAGATTCGCTTAGCGCCAAGTGCGACATCATCAAAAATGAGGGACTGCTTGGCATCATGTATTGGGAGCATGGCTGCGACCGCCGTCGGGAGCTGATCAAGACGCTTTGGGACAGAAAATAAAGATTTTATTGCCGCAGTATTGACGAATAGTATAAACAAAAGCTATAATCATTTAAGAACATCCTCTGCCGCAAAATACTGCGGCAGCCACAACACCCAATACTAAACAGGAGGCAATAAAGTGTATCTTAGTCAGCATATACTTGCAAGGTTGTCGGTGATCTTTTCGCAGCTCTCCATGCCCGTGATGCTGCTGGACAACACCGGTCAGGTGATACTGCCGGAATCCAACAACAAATCGCTGACGCTGCCCGAGCAGCTGCTTGCAGATCCCTATACGCCATACATCAACGGCGCATTTACCCTGATCGGCACAAACGAGCTGGAGCCTATGTTTTTGTGCCTCTCCGGCAGCTCAGACGAGGTCGTAAGCTGCGCAAAGCTTTGCGCGCAGCTGGTCAATCTCGTACTGAAGGATGAAAAGAACACCGCCTCCGTCGAAACGGGCATGCGCCTGATTTTGGAGGGCGAGGTCGAAGCGGGCGAGGTCGGTGCGCTGGCCAACGAATTGCAGATCGAAAACGAGATCGAGCGCACGGTGATCTATGTGCACTTTGATGAAACTAAGAGCGAAAGCGTGATCCCCATCATCCGCAATCTGATCGCGGAGGAGAGCCAGGATTACGCCTTTGAGGTGGGCAGGTACGCCGTAGCCATCATCAAGCGCATCGATCCGGACTTTGAGGAGGATCAGCTCGATCAGTACGCCGCCGCGCTGCAAAACACCTTGCTCAGCGAAATCGGCTGCAATACGATCGTGGGCGTTGGCGGCATTAAGGGCAGCCTGTCGCAATTGCACGAATCGCTGCTTGAAGCAAAGCGCGCTATCAGCATCGGCCGCCTTTTCCACCCGAAGCAGGAATTGTTCAACTACAAAAAGATGCTGCTCGAGCGCTTTTTGTCGGACATTCCGGAGGAGATGGCGCTAACGTACTACCAGACGCTGTTCAACCGCAAAACCGCAAAGCTCTTTACCGAGGAAATGCTGACCACGATCGAGACCTTCTTCGATAACAGCCTGAACCTCTCAGAGGCAGCCAGAAAGCTCTACATCCACAGAAATACGCTGGTCTACAGGCTGGATAAGATCCAAAAGACGGTCGGGCTCGATCTGAGGGCTTTTGACGACGCGGTAACGTTCAAGCTGCTGATGCTGATGGGGAAGCAGCGAAAGGATAAAAAAACGAGGTCTTAAAGCGGAATGGGAAATCACAAAAGACTTGCTGAAGCGATCATCATCGTGCTTTTGACGCTTGCGGTCACGGTGACCGTTACCTCCTCGCTTACGACGCTTGCCCACGGGGGCTCGCGCTACAGCATAAGCGGCCAGAACGAATCGGTGGAGGAGTTCTATAATCGCTACAGCAGGCTTAACGACGTGTATACGCTGCTTATGCAGCAATACTACAAGGAGCTGGATCCTGACGCCTTGCTCGAAGGGGCGATCAACGGCATGACTGCCACCCTGAACGACCCCTATACCGTTTATTCTACGCCCGAACAGATGGAATCCCTGGAGACCGAACGCAGCGGCTCCTATGTGGGGCTGGGCGTCGAAGTGAGTGCCTCCTCCGCAGGAGAGATCACGATCACCCGCGTTTTCAAAAATAGTCCGGCTGAGGAAGCAGGGCTTATGAAGGGCGACGTGATTTCATCAGCCGACGGGCTTTCGCTAAGCGCCAAGACAAGCGACGAGCTGACCGAGGCCGTAAGCCACATAAAGGGCGAGGAAGGCACCTATGTGCTGCTTGGCGTAAAGCGCGGCGAGGAAAGCTTTGAAGTAAGCGTTGAACGCAGAAGCGTAGTGGACAGCCACGTGGAACGGTACATGCTGGACGAGGGCATCGGCTACGTACATCTCTACAGCTTCTTTGGAGACGCGGTAAGCGCGTTTGATGAGGCGCTTGAATACTTTAAGGAAAATCAGGCGCGCGCCATCGTGCTGGATCTGCGCGACAACGGCGGGGGACTATTGGACGTCTGCATCGAGCTTTCGGACAGGCTGCTGCCGGAGGGCGTCATTTTGTATATCGAGGATCGAGCAGGGGAGAGGCTGTATTACCGCTCCCATGAGGACTGCGTCGATCTGCCCCTGGCGGTGCTGATCAACGAAAACAGCGCCAGCGCAAGCGAGGTCATGGCGGGCGCCATCCAGGACAGGGAGCGCGGCGTTTTGGTGGGCAAAACCAGCTACGGAAAGGGCGTTGTGCAAAGCGAATACCGCTTCCCGGAGGACGGCGCGGGCTTTAAGCTTACGACGAGCGCGTATTATACGCCAAACGGCAGATCCATCCACAACGTTGGCCTTACGCCGGATGTTGAAGTCGAGGATGAGATCACGATCACGGAGCCCGGCATCGCGCTTCTGCCGGAAAACGACGCGCAGCTGAAGGCCGCGTATGACTATCTTCTTAAGCAGCTGTCAATAAATGCGGACGGCGCGCAGCAGGAAGAACCGGCGCCCGATGCCTTGAAGGACGATGCCGCATGATAAACGCCATAATTGATAAGCTTTCCCAATTATATCCCGAGGCGAAGGCAGAGCTGGAGTTTACCAATCCCTTTGAAACGCTGATCGCCACCATGCTTTCTGCCCAGTGCACGGATCAGCGGGTGAACATGGTCACAAGAAGGCTGTTTAAGGACTATCCAAACGCCCATGCGCTTGCAAAGCTCAGCGCGGAAGAGCTGGAGCCCATGATCAGAGAGTGCGGTCTTTACCGTATGAAGGCAAAGCACATCGTGGATACCTGCCGCGCCCTGGTAGACGAATATGGGGGCGAGGTGCCAAAGGACAGGGCGGCCCTTACCGCGCTGCCTGGCGTTGGCAATAAGACCGCTGGCGTCGTGATGATGGCCGCCTATGGGGCGGACGTTATCCCCGTGGACACGCACGTATTCAGACTTTCGCACAGGATCGGGCTGTGCGACGAAAAAGCAAGCACGCCGGACGAAGTGGAAAGGCAGCTGGAAGCGCTGATTCCCGAAGGGCAGCGCGCCCACATGCATCATTTGCTGATTTGGCACGGGCGGCGCTGCTGCAAGGCGCAAAAGCCGAACTGCGCTGCCTGTCCCCTGAAGGGCGCTGAATGCGCCTGGTCACTGCAGGAGCAATCATGTTTGTAGATAAGGTCAAAATCAAAATCAAAAGCGGAAACGGCGGAAACGGCTGCGTTTCCTTCCACCGCGAAAAATACGTGCAGGCGGGCGGCCCGGACGGCGGCGACGGCGGCAAGGGCGGCGACATCGTTTTTGTCGCCTCTGACCGCATGCACACGCTGATGGACTTCCGCTATAAAAGGCTCTTTGCCGCCGAAAACGGCAAGGACGGTACCAACGGCCGCCGCACTGGCTTAAACGGAGCAGACATCCTGATCGAGGTTCCGAGGGGCACCGTGATCCGGGACGCGGAGAGCGGCAGGATCCTTTTGGATATGTTCGAAACGGATGTGCCGCGGATCCTGTTAAAGGGCGGCAAGGGCGGCTTTGGCAACCAGCACTTTGCGACGGCGACGCGCCAGGCGCCAAATTTTGCAAAGCCCGGCGAGCGCGGCATGGAACTTGAGGTCCTGCTGGAGCTTATGTCGATCGCGGATCTGGGGCTTGTGGGCTTTCCGAATGTTGGAAAGTCTACGCTGCTTAGCGTCATTACCAGTGCGCGGCCCAAAATCGCGAACTACCACTTTACCACCCTGCAGCCGAATCTTGGCATTTGCAGCTACAACGATTATTCCTTCATTGTCGCCGACATCCCGGGCATCGTGGAGGGAGCCAGCCACGGCATCGGCCTTGGATATGAGTTTTTGCGCCACATCGAGCGTACAAGGATGTTGTTGCATGTTGTGGACATTTCCGGAAGCGAGGGCCGCGACCCTGTGGAGGATTACAAGGCCATCATGAAGGAGCTGGAGGCTTATGGAAAGCTGAAGGACAAGCCCATGATCGTAGCCGCAAACAAGCTGGATCTATGCGCGGATCAAAGCAATCTCGAACGCCTGCGCGCGCTGCTTGAAAATGAGGGGATCGAGCTTGTACCGATATCCGCAGCCACCACAAGCGGCGTCGAGACCCTGCTTAAAAAGCTTTGCAGCATGCTAAAGCAGCTGCCGGAGGTCCAACCCCTTACCGAAGAGCCGGAAATGGAACCCTTCAGGCCCGAGCTTAGCTTTGAGATCAGCCGCGAAGGCCGCGCGTACAGGGTAAGCGGCAGCCTGATCGAGGAGATCATACGGCACGTAAACTTTGGTGACCTGGATTCGCTCAACTATTTCCATGCCAGCCTTCGAAAAAGCGGCATCATAGACGCGCTAAGAGAAGCGGGCGCGGGCGATGGCGACACGGTCGTCATTGACAATATGGAATTCGACTTTACAGAATAGGAGACAATATGACCACAAAACAACGAGCAGCCCTGCGCAGCATGGGCCAAACGATGGAGCCTGTGCTTCAAATCGGCAAGGACGGCATCAGCGATAACACCGTAAAGCAGTGCTGGGACGCGCTGGAGGCAAGAGAGCTTATCAAGGTCTCGCTTTTGAAGACCTGCCCCTATACCGCAAGGGAAGCCTGCGACGAATTATGCCAGCGCGTACACGCGGAGCCTGTGCAGGTCATCGGCAGGCGCTTTGTGATTTACCGCCAGGCACGTGAAAACTCCAAAATCAAGCTGGAAGAGCTATGATGACGGAGCAGGCGATGCTGGCGCAATTGCAAAATAGCCTTAGCCCGCATCGCTTTACGCACAGTCTGGGTGTAATGGAAACAGCTGTAAGGCTTGCAAAGGTCTATTTGGCAGACGTTCCGCGCTGCCGCCTTGCGGGGATGCTGCATGACTGCGCCAAAGGCCTTGGACAAAGCGATATGCTTAAATTGATCGAGCGGCAGGGGATCAGCCTTTACAGGGGCGAGGAAAGCTACCCGGGTCTTTTGCACGCTCCCGCAGGAGCGGCGCTTGCAAAGGAACAGTACGGCGTAAGTGATGAAGAAGTCTTGTCCGCCATCCGCAAGCATACGCTCGGCGCGCCTCAAATGAGCCTGATCGACGACATCATCTTCGTATCAGACTTTATCGAACCAAACCGAGAGCCCTTTGAGGGACTGGAAGAGGTGCGAAAGGCCGCCTTCGAGGATTTAAACAGGGCAAAAGTCCTCTGCCGCGCCCACACTGCCAGGTACTGCGAGCAAAGAGGGCTTCCGGTCTTTAGCTTTTAACATGATCTGGAATGAATTGCGCTTGTAAAATCCGGGCTTTGGTGTATAATCATATGGATATTGACATGGGGGAAGTACGATGAATTTAGCAGAACTTTGGAACTATATGCTTTTGGACATGGAAGCGGAGCGCTTTGGAAATGAAATGCGCCAGTCCGCAAAGCGCAAGCTGCTTTTGAAGCAAACGGAGTTTCTGAAGGAGCAGCAGGCAAAGTTTGCAAAGGTCGAAGCCGATATAGAACAGCTGGCCCAGCAACTGGACGAGCTTAAAAAGGAAGCCGATCGCTTGAATGCGCTGCTTGGCGAGATCATCGAACAGAATCAGGACGTCGACGCGCTGGACGCCGACGCGCTGAGCGAAAGGATGACTGCGGCGGAGAGGCTGCTTGCAAGCCTGAACGACTGCGAAAAGCAGATCGAGAACGTTCGCAGGGAAGCGGAAAGCGCCGAAAGAAGCCAGACGGAGATCAAGCGCCGCGCGGCCAAGACCAAGGCGGAATACGACGCCGTCAAAAAGGAATACGACGTCGAGTTTGCGCAGGACAAGGTAAAGCTCAAGCAGCTGCGCGATAAGGCCGAGAAGGCTGCGGCCTCGCTGGACAAAGCGGATCTTGACAGATATAAGCAAATCAAGCTGCATTGCACGCCGCCGATGGCGAGGCTTGTCAACAACCAGTGCACGGGCTGCTTTATGACTTTGCCCGTTGGCACCTTACGGGAGATCAAGGCCAGCAACGAGCCGCATACCTGCGACAACTGCGGAAGGCTTTTGTATCCCCAAGATTAATTTGTTTATGATTGCGAGGATGCCAGACGGTCGCAGGCAGCTTGCTGCTTGAGGAAAGTCCGAGCACCGCAGGGCAGGGTGCCGGTGAAATGCCGGCGGAGGCGACTTCAGGGAAAGTGCAACAGAAATAGACCGCAGTATTTTATACTGTAAGGGTGGAAAGGCGAGGTAAGAGCTCACCAGCGGCCTGGCGACTCGTCCGCTCTGTAAACCCCACCTGGTGCAAGATCAGTTGAGCATTATGCGGCGGCCCGTCGCGCTCACAAGCATCGCTTGAGCCTACTGGCAACTTTAGGCCCAGACAGATGATCGTCAAATACAGAACTCGGCTTACAGACATCTCTCGTAATTTAAACCGCGCCATAAAGCGCGGTTCTTTGTTTTTTGCAAAAGGGTCTAAACCTTGATCGTGTGCCAGACGCCGGAATTGAAGCGCTTCATGGACAGACCCATGCGGATCGCCATATCGATGAGGGAAGCGGACCACGCGCCAAGCAGCGCCCATTGCGGCACCTCAAAAGAAAGCCAGTAGCCAAGAGTTTCTGCTGCACTAGCTACAGTAAGAGGCGTATAAATAGGCGTAAAGAACGATGTGATCAGGCGGATGGCCGAAAAAGCCAGCACCGGGCGAATGATGGCGACGCAGATCAGCATGACGCGCGCCACATACCTGGTGTCGCCCGCGCCGCGAAGCGCGCCGGAGGTGATCACGGAAAGCATCTGCAGCGGCTGAAACAGCGCCACGATCAGCATGACGTTTGCAGATAAGCGGGACACTGTGGGATCGTCTGTAAACAGGCTGACCAGGGGATAGCGAAACAGCACGATCATGGATGCCAGCAATATACCGCCCACAAGCGCGATGCGCTGGGCGATCTTGCCGTAAATGTGGGCAAGATCAGGCCGCTCCTTGCCGAGCATCTGTCCAACCAGCGAGGTGGAGGCTACGCCGATGCCGTCTGCAAAGGTGAAGGAAATGTTCAAAAACTGCATGCATACGGTGTGGGAGGCGTAGGCCTGCGTGCCAAGATCGGCAACGAGACGCGCGTACATGAAAAAGCCAAAGCGCAGCGCAAGCTGCTCGACCATGGCGTTTGCGCCGACCTTTGTCACGGCCCTTGCAGCGTCTTTGTCGGTAAAGCCGCCCTCTTTAAACGAGATATAGAGATAGCCGCGCTTTTCCGGCTTTCTGAAAAGCGAGATGAACACCAGCATGGAGCCCACGATGATGCCGATGGACGTGGCGACAGCCGCGCCCTTTACGCCCCATCTCGGGAACGGGCCGATGCCGTT
>CADBNW010000152.1 GCA_902796025.1 uncultured Eubacteriales bacterium | reverse complement strand
CCTTTAGCTCAGTTGGTAGAGCACCTGACTCTTAATCAGGGTGTCCAGGGTTCGAGCCCCTGAAGGTGTATGAACAGCCCGAAATCATGACGGTTTCGGGTGTTTTTTTCAAGTTTGATCTTTACAGCCTAAAACGGTCATGATCCTAAGACATTTTTTGATGGCAATCAGTGTCATTCAAGAAGTTTAAAACTCCATCTGATCCTGTAATCGAAGCATTTTGGAAAAAGTAGCAAATCATCTTGAAAAGGTGCCATCTGAAGGAGCTTTCACCAAGGTTGATGAAAACTTGCAAGGAAGTTGTGAAGTTTCTTTCCGACTCTTCTACCAAGGCTGAAAGTGTTATTGATCAAAAGACATAAAATATCCCAAAATGATGGTTGACGAAGGAAAGTAGAAGAGTTATTATAAATATTTAATGTGTAAACTGGATAACAAATCATTTCGATGAATATCTTGCTGTGTAAAAACAGCTACAGTATTCAAAAAAACGTAAATCATAGGTATGGAAGGAGTATTACGATGACGGATAGACACAATGAGATGAAGTGGTTTCTTTTACTAACGAAAATCGATGCATTGAACCGAAGGGTTAAGGAGCCCGGCTGGATGTTTGAAGATAAGGAAGATGTTTATCACATCAAGGACGAACTGATGGAGTATATTCTACTTAACAGGCCTCAGGAGCTTGCCGTAGAGCTGTTTTTGGTACCTTACTATTTATATTCGATGACAAGCAAAGACAAAGCCGGTAACCTTATGCGAAACGACACAGAAAAGAAGCCCTTTGAGTATTACCTTTCTCAGATTGCACCTGGTCCAAATGATATAGAGATACCAGACAAAGCAACAATAGAAGTGCGGATCACTTGTGCCAGCCAGGAATTCAGTTTTCACCAGCCTTTGAACTGGTATAAGGCAATCGGAGGCGATCCGTCGAAGCTCAAAAAAAAGGCATGGATAAGTGCAGGCAGCTTTAATCACACTTTATTGGAAAAAACCAAGTGCGAGATAGAATCTCTTCGCAGTGAGCTCAACATTTGCTGATCGGAAGAGTAAACGGATAGCCTGACCAGAAATTGCCGTCGTTTAGACGTGATAAAAAGGAAGGATTAAATGGGGAAACTTGCGGATTGTACCATCATGCAGCAGGATGACAATACTGATGAGTTAAGAAGGCGATTCCCTGGTGGTCTACACTTTGTCGTGGGCGACTTGCACGGTGAAACAGCAACTTTGGTTAAACTGATGCAGAAAATACGCTTTAACCCCGATCTGGATCATGTGTATTTTATCGGGGACTATAATGGAGGTGGTGATGTACGGACTTTACTGAATTATATGTCACTTTACTATCAGGCCGATTATGACGCGCCTGGTTTTCATATGATACGTGGAAACCATGAAAGAGAAATGTCACCCAGATATGCACTCGATAATCTTCCGGACATTATTGTTATCAAGAGCGAACATCTGAACTTTCATTTAGTGCATGCTGGCATGGTTTCAGATGCATTTGACTTGATTAACAAGGACATTGACCTCCATCCTGATCAACGCATTTTTGCATATCGTCTGGAAGACAATACTTGTTGCTACGATGCACCATTGAGACAGCTGGTATGGTCGATGCGCGGTCTCTATTCTCAGCATTCGAGACGGCACATGTGGCCTGCAGAGAATAAACTGATCAAACACAATGCGTGCATCATTCATGGACACACGCCCTACTGCTTCTTTACGAAAGGTGACATCTTTACCTATGGGGACGATAGTCTGTTTTGGGGTAACCAGCATGTATGTTTCTGCAGGGAACTCAGATCCTTTGACCTGGACTCAAATATCAAAGGGCGTTACGAGAATGGGGAGACATATAGAGGTCTATCCTGTCTTTGCATGGAGGTATACGATGAAATTGCGGCAGGCTGTAATGGATTACTGACGACGGAGATGTTGCGTGATGCTAAAAACGGGTTATTTGGTGTTGAAATAGAGTATTCCACGTATGTCTGCACAAATGAGTCGCCTGATACCATTCTAAAAGCTAAACCAGCAATGAATACGATAGGGCTGGATGCCAGGGGATGCCCTGTGATTGTAGAATAGACGGCTGTCATGAAGCAGAAATCATGTGACGCGAAAACTGAACTTCAATTCTCGTTTAGCTAAGCTCACATTTTGCTAAAAGCGAATGCTTCTCCAATCACTGCTTACGTATTTTTCGCAGAGTTGGTGATCCTACATGGTGTTCACACTGTGCTGGTCGTTGCTATCGTCGAGGAAGAAAGTTTCTAATTTCAAACCCCAGCAGGCGAAAGCTCCAGTACATCGGTAAAAAAGCACTTGCTACATCGCCCATGATTCTGTACAATGACGACAATGCTTTGATATGGTCTATCCGTATCTAATGCAATGACATTTCAAATTCAAGTCAGAAAGATCTGAAAACACAGGGACTCTGAAAACCAAAACCATCCATTTCGAACAAGCAACTCTAAATCAGGGTGTCCATGGTTCGAGCCCCTGGTGTACTATATGGACGCGTTACTGATTAGTAGCACGTCTTTTGTATTTATACGGAACAAATGCCCCTCCTTTTGCGTCTGTTTGACAGTGATAATTTTCCGTGATATACTTTTTAATGTCAATGAAAGGAGATGTTTCAGATGAAGCGCTGTCTTATCGCTTTTTTGCTCGTTCTGTGCATGCTGACCGCCGCACTGCCGGCTGTCGCTTCGAGCTACGAGGACGACCTTCCCTCCTATGAAGTAAACGCGCCCGCCAATCAGCGCGGAAGGCTTTACATGTATCAAAGCGCCTCGTCCAGCGGCAATCCGATCGCGACCTATTACAACGGAACGGTTTTAAAGATGCTGCAGCTTGCCGTAAACGACACCTACAGCTACGTCATCGGCCCCGATCAAAAGAGCGGATACGTGCGCACCGCATGGCTGCGCGAGGTGCTTTACTACTCCTACGACGATGAAGCGCTCGAGGCTTACCGCATCATCGCAAACCGCAGAAGCGTTTACATGTTCCCCGTGCCCTCCGACAGCGGCAGCGCAAACGCCGCCTACTCCCAGGGTACGATCTTAAAAATGATCGACTATGACGCCGACAAAACCTATGCGCTGGTGATTGGGCCGGACGGCGCTTACGGCTACATGCGCAAGGAATATCTGATGAAGGTATATGACTACAGCGACGAAAGCTATGCGCCCTATCGCGTGACCAGCACCTATTCGACCGGCTACCTGTACATGTACGCAAAGCCCAATTCCAACGGAACGCCCCTTGCGACTTACTATAACGACACGCTGCTTCGCGTAATCGACTACGAGGTCAGCCGCGATTTCTGCCTTGCCGTGGGCCCGGATGGGCAGGCGGGGTACGTGCGCAAGGAGCTGATCAGCCTCGAGGGCGAGGACGGCAGCCTTGGCCCGGTGTTCGAGGTGCTCTCCAGCCGCTTATACGTCTACATGTACGCAAAGCCCAATTCCGGCTCCACCAATCTTGGGCGCTGCGATAACGGCGAAGAGATCGAGATCATCAACTGGGGTGCAGACAGCGCCTATGCGTTCGTGCGCAGCGTCAAAAACAGCAAATACGGCTATATCGAAAAGAAATCCCTGATTCCCTCGAGCCTTTCCCCCGTGAAGGGCTACATGGTCATCCGCTCGCAAAGCCGCTCCTACGTATACCTGTATGAAAAGGCCAACAGCGGCAGCAAAAACCTGGGCCGCTACGATAACGGCCAGCAGGTCGGCATTCTGGACTGGAACGCCTCCGAGGATTACGCGCTGGTATACACTGCCGATGAAAAGATCGGATTTATGCAAAAGGCGAGCCTGGCCAGCCTGTTTTAAGGAGGCGCTATGTTCAAGCTGCTATTGTCCCTGCTTTTGGCGCTCAGCCTGTGTCTTCCAGCAAGCTGCGAGGAAACAAGTGGATATCTGTACATGATAAACGTCGGCAAGGGCGACGCCATCATCGTAAACGTTAGTGGGCGGGCCTACCTGATCGATACAGGCAAGGCGGACGCGTGGGAAAACGTGGAGGCGGCGCTTGCCCGCCTTGGCATCGCCGAGCTGGAAGCGGTCTTTCTGACGCACACAGACAAGGATCACGCAGGGGGTCTTAAAAAGCTGTCCAAAAGCGACATCGCCGTGGGCAGATGGTACGCCTCCGCGTTTTATACCTGCGATTATGACAAGCATAAAATGGTGGACGCCGCTTCGCGCCAAAAGCAGGAGGTATGCTTTCTGAAAGCGGGCGATACCGTGGACGGCATCTTTCAGGTGCTTGCGCCGTCGGTTTACAGCGCGGACGAAGACGACAATTCCCTCGTTATGATGCTGGTTTTGCCCGGTCTTCGCACGTTGCTCACGGGCGATATGGAGGCCAGCGAAGAGGCGTTGCTGCTAAGATCGGGTGCCGATTTGAAATGCGACATCTTCAAGGTGCCAAACCATGCCGATGACGACGTGTGCAAAAGCCTTGACCTTGCCCGCCTTGGCGCAAAGATCGCCCTGATTTCCACAGACCCCTACGAAAAGCCCGGCACGCCGGATCCGCTGCTGCTTGAACGATTAAAGCAGGCGGGCATGGAGATCTACCGCACCGATCTGTCCACCCTGGGCATACGGGTGGATTTTGGCCCGGACGGCATCATCGCATCCATTGAATAAGGAGGTCGCACTATGAAAAGGATCTGCTTTGTGCTCTTTCTGAGCTTGCTGCTCGTTTTTGCCCTCGGCTTTCACGCGCTTGCCGCAAACCGCACGCAGGCGGACGCTGTCGCCTGGGTCAACGCGCGCCTGAGCGAAAAATGGGCCGTGGATTACGACGGCGCAAACGGCTGTCAGGACATCGACCTTATCAAGTACTATTTTGACTACCTTGGCGCAAGCCGCATAAACGGCTATGCGTATACCTACGTCAACTGCCCGCTGCCAAACGGGTGGAGCCGCTCCTACGTGCCGGGTGTCGGCGACATCGCCGTGTGGGGCGCAAACGTCGGCATCGCGGGCCAATACGGCCATGTTGGCATTGTGACCAAAGTAAGCGGCAGCAATATCACCTATGTCGCCACCAACGATGGCGCGGTGCAGTGCACCAGCCACACGCTGAGCCGCTATAACTGCTCCATCTTTATCCACCCCTCCTTCCTCGTAAACGGCAGTCTCGACGTCAACTGGCGCATCGACGGCAGCGACATAAACGGCGGACAAAGCGCCGGCACCGTGGACGTATATGTAAACGGGGTTTTGCAGTCCAACGACTGCAGCGATTATTACGCGGATGTCCCCTATGGCGCAAGCTATGAGATCCGCGACATTCGCGCAAGCAGCGGCTACACCTATCTTGGCGTTGCCTCCGGCTCCCTGACCGGGTATGTAGGCGAAGACACCGCCGTGCGCCTGAGCTTTGCAAAAAACAGCGCGCCCTCCGGCGGAGCCATCGTCATCATCACTGGCAATAACGTGCCTGTGCGCTCCTACGCCTCTACAAGCGCAAGCAGGCTGGGCACTGTGGCAAACGATACCGGCTGGAGCTATATGGGCAGCACCATCCAGGACGAACGCGGCGTGGATTGGTACAGCATCAGCTACTATGGCAAGACCGGCTGGGTCTCCTCCAAGCTCTCCTCGTTCAAGGGGAATCCTGAAGAACACAGCTACGGGGATAAAATCACCATCGTAAACGGCGACACCAACATCCGCCAGGCCCCGGCGCTAAGCGGAAAGCTCCTGGGCGTCGCGTACAAAAACACGGTTTGGACGTATCTTGGACAAAGCGCCGTGGATACGCGCGGTATCACCTGGTATCTGATCAGCTACAAAAGCGCAAGCGCCTGGATCAGCTCCAAGTACTCCGAATTCACGCAGAGCTCCTCCGGCTGGGACGACTGGAGCGGCCATAGCAGCTATCACGTTTCCCAAAGCGCGTATCTAACCAGCAATACGCCCAAGGTGGACGGCGAAAAGGCCTTTGACGGCAAAAGCGACACCTGCTGGTGCGTGAGTGAAAGCAACAATTCCTTTGGCCAGTGGGTGCAGATCGATTACGCCAAAAGCCGCAGTGTCACAGGCTTTACCATCATAAACGGCTACGACAAGGTCAGGGGCAGCAACGATTACTGGAAGCTGAACTGCCGCGTGTCCACCCTTGCGGTCTACTGCGACGGCGCATACATTGGCCTGTACAGCTTAAAGGACAGCCGCTCGCCGCAGACCATCAGCTTTGGCCACAGCGTGACCGGCTCGACCTTCCGCTTCGTGATACGCGGCGTATACGGCGGCAGCAAATACGCGGACGTATGCATAAGTGAGATTAGTTTGTATTAAGGCATTGCAAAACGGATGCGTTTCATGTATAATTGATACAAACCTTCACAAGGAGCTGGATTATGGCGGAAGTCGGGAAGAAATCGCGTCGCTTTTCGGCGCTTAAGCTGGCGTGCACGGATGCGCTTGCGCTGGTTTTATGCGTGTATGCGGCCATGCTTGCAAAATTTGCACCCGAGCTGCAGCCAGAAGATTTTCTTGCCGTCACGCGCGCGCTGCCCGCTTTGGTGCTTTTTTACCTTGTGGCCTTTGCGATCTTTCGCATGTATCGCACGCTTTGGCGCTATGCCGACGCCTTTCAGTTTGCAAAGCAGGGCATGGCGGGCATCGTGGCCTTCGGCGTAAGCTTTATCGCAAACAACCTCGTTTGGAAGCTTGCGGGCTACCAGCCGCTTTCCAACAATTATCTGATCATCTTCTGCGTGTTCTCGTTGGTGGGCATAAGCGCGTGCCGGCTTGCGATCAAGCTGTATCACGCGGGGCGCGGCTCCGGCTTCGGTTCCTCGCGCAGGCTTCTGATCGTAGGCGCGGGAGACGCGGGCAGCCACATCGCGCAGATGTTTGCCCGGGACGAGGCCGCGGGCATCGTGTGCGCCATCGTGGACGACGATCCCTCCAAGCAGGGCTACCTGATCAGCGACATACCGGTAAGCGGCACGGTGAGCGATATTCCTTCTCTTGTAAAACAAAAGGGCATCAGCGACATCATCATCGCCCTGCCCACTGTGTCCCGTTCAAGGCTCGAGGAGATCAGCGCCATTTGTCTTTCGACCGGCTGCTTCGTGCGCGTATTTGATAAGCTCAAGCGGATCGAAGAGGACAAATGATTTTCCTAAGTCCTACTTCTTTTCGAGTCTCAGATACACCGCCCGGGCGCTTAGCCCGGTGAGCAGCCCGGTTATACAGGCGCTCAGCATCAAAAACGGCAGATACGCAAACAGCGCTGTCGTTTTTGTTATTATGACCGCAAGCGCGATCTGTCCAAGATTGTGCCCCACCGCGCCAAGGATGCTGATAAGATGCATATACCTGGGACCAAGCGCTTTCCTTAGCGGCATCATGATAACAAGGCTAAGCGCGCTTCCACAAGCAGCGTACATAAGCGACGAAAGGCTTCCGCCAAAGGCGCTGCCAATCAAAAGGCGCGCCGCTATGATCGAAAGCGCGTCAAGGGGCTTAAACCAGTATAGCGCCAGCAGCGTGACGATATTGGCAAGTCCCGGCTTTATCCCCGGCACAGGCACCAGCGCAGGCAAAAGCGCCTCCAGCGCGTGGATCATCACGGCGACCGCCGTCAAAAGCGCCATTTTTGTAAGCTTTGAAGCTTGCATCTTTTTCATTGGCTCACCGCATCCAATCCATCGTCCTGTGAAGCCTCGGTATAGCGTATCACCATTCTGTGCGGCAGACACACGATCGGCAGGCTTGCATTTTTAAGATAGCCCATATGCACGCATTCCTGGCCGGGGCAATCGGCCCACTCAACGCATACGCCGCGCGCGTCGATGCGTATGAGATTGCTGCCCTCTCCGTAGACGGCGCGTAGGTAGAACGGCTCGTTCGCCTTTGCCGGGCCGCTGTAGAGCGTTTCGCCGTCAACGGCAATAAGGATATCCGCCTCACCCTTGTTTTGCAGCGTCAATACCGTGCCGATCAGCGCGGCTATAAAAATAACAGCGCATAGCGCTGTCAAAAGCTTTACCGTTTTACCTTGCATACCCGCTTTACCGCCGAATTGCTTCGATTGGTGAAGGAAGCGCCCAGTCCCTCCGTGACATAGAGCGTCCCCGCATCGTCCAGAAGGATCAGTTCAAAGCCCTCGTTTTCCCGCCAGAACGAAAGCGCCTGCTCGGGGCCCATTACAAACAGGGCGGTGCTCAGCGCGTCGCCCATCGCCCCTTCTGTGCAGACCACGCTTACGGACAGGGTGCCGTTGTCCACGGGCTTTCCCGTAAAGGGAGAGATGATGTGGCCGTAGACCTTCCCGTCCTCTCCGGTAAAGCAGCGCTCATAGGCCCCGGAGGTGATCACGCATTGATCCTTTACGGCGACTGCGCCTATAAGAGAATCGTCCAGGGGCGAGCGGATCCCGATGCGCCAGGGGCTGCCGTCCGGCTTTGTGCCAAGCGTCTGCACGTTTCCGCCAAGGTTGAGAAGCGCATGCTTTACGCCCTTTTCCCTAAGCAGCTCGCACAGCATGTCCCCCGTATAGCCCTTGGCGATCCCGCCAAGATCCAGCATGGCGCCGTTTTGAGCCTTTACGCCGTCCTCGCCGATCAGTATTTTCTCAGTTCCGCAAAGCGTCAAAAGCTCCGCGATCTCCGCGTCCGAAGGGATCCGGTGCTCACCGGTCGTAAACCCCCATGCGCTGACCAGCGGATACACCGTGGGATCGTACGCCCCCATGGTATAGCGGCTTAGCTCCAGCGCGCGGCTGATGAGCGCATTTGTAGCCTTAGCTGGCGCTACCAGTTCGCCCCGGTTTATTCGGCTTATCTCGCTTTGCATCCGCGTTACGGACCACTGCGCCTCGTTTTGCTGGATCAGTCTGATCGCTTCATCCAGCGCCGCCTCCGCGTTTTTGCCATAGGCCGTAAGCGTCATATACGTATCCATGGCAAAGACGCTGCGCTCAGCGACTTGTCTTTCCACCTGTCCGTATGCTTTTGTGGCCGTCCCGCTTTCGCAAAACAGCGGCAGCAGGACGGCTGCAAGAAGCGCGCACACAAAGCGTATCAGCTTCATTTATCCTCCACAGCAAGCGACAGGATCTGGGTGCTGCGCTTTAAAAACGCCACCATGCGCTCGCCCACCAGGGGCTGACGCGCCATCTCGGCCAGATCGAAGATCTGCTCGCACACAAGCTTTCGCTTTTCATCGCTTGCGTCGTCTTTTGTAAGATAGGCAACCAGCGGATGCTTAAGGTTCAGCGTGAGCGTGCGCTTTTCAGGGATCTCCATTCCCCCGCCCCACTGGCGGCTCATCTCGGTAAAGCGGCGGCTTTGCTCCTCCACGGTGATCATGGAGGGCAATTCGTCGGTTTTCAGGCTTACCAGCTTTACCTCAAGCTCCTTGTCATTTAGCGCCTCGCGGAAGATCTCACACAGCTTCTTTTCCTGCTCCTCGTCCGCCTTGACTTCGTCCGTCAGGCCGTCAAGGCCGGCGTCCACGCGGCGGAAGGTGATTTTTTCGTCCTTGCCGGAATACTCCAAAAAACTCATGTAGTTGTTGTCGATCAGGGTATCCATCACGACCACGTCACGGCCCTGGGCGGTAAACATTTCGATCATCTGCGCCTGGCGCTTTTCGTCGGAGGTATAGTACATGATGAACTCCGCGCCCTCGTCGATGTTCTTGCTCTTATATTCCTTCGCAGTCAGGAATTCGCCCGCGGTGGTGCGGTAGATCACCGCTTCCTTTACGCGCTCGTAGAACTTTTCGTCCTTGATGCAGCCATACTTGACAAAGGGATGGATGTCCTTCCAGTAGCCCTCATATTCCTTGCGGTGGGTGTTGAACTCGCTGACAAGGCGATCTGCCACCTTGCGGGTGATGTAATCGCTCATCTTGCGCACGTAGCCGTCGTTTTGCAGGAAAGAGCGGGAGACATTCAGCGGCAGGTCCGGGCAGTCGATCGCGCCCTTCAGAAGCATCAGAAATTCCGGAATGACCTCTTTGATGTTATCCGCCACGAACACCTGGTTGTTAAACAGCTTGATCACGCCCTCATTGGCGCTGAACTCGTTTTTGAGCTTTGGGAAATACAGAATGCCCTTCAAATTGAACGGGAACTCCGCATTCAAGTGGATCCAGAACAGCGGCTCGTCGTATTCGTGGAAAACCTTTGTGTAGAAGCTCTTATAGTCCTCGTCCGTGCATTCGGAGGGCTTTTTCATCCACAGCGGCTGGGTGTCGTTGATGAGCTCCGGCTCTTCGGGCTTATCCTCTTTAGCTTCCGCGTCCTGTTCGGTTTTGTCGTCCTCCGGGCTTTTCTTTTCCTCTTCCGCCTTCGGGGGTTTTACTTCGCTCAAATAGATCTCAACCGGCATGAAGGCGCAGTACTTCTCAAGGGTCTTGCGCACCTCCCATTTGTCCAGGTATTCCGCGTCGTCGTCGTTTATGTACATGATGACGCTGGTGCCGGGCGTTTTGCGCTCGGAGGGCTCCATTTCATATTCCATGCCGTCGACGCTGGTCCATTTTACGGCCTGCGCGCCCTCTGTCCAGGACAGAGTATCGATCACGACCTTCTTAGATACCATGAAGGCGCTGTAAAAGCCCAGGCCGAAGTGGCCGATGATGCCGCCGTTATTGCCCTCCTCGGGCTTATACTGCTTTAAAAACTCCTCCGCGCCGGAAAAGGCCACCTGGCAGATGTACTTTTTGATCTCCTCATCCGTCATGCCAATGCCGTTGTCGCTTACGGTTAGGGTACCGGCCTGCTTATCCACGACGACGTCCACCCGGTAGGCGTCCAGCTCCTTCGCCACGCCGTTTCTGGTCAGAGTCTTATACTTGCTGATGGCGTCGCAGCCGTTTGAGACGATCTCCCGCAGGAAAATATCCTTATCAGAATAAAGCCACTTTTTGATGACGGGCATTATATTTTGAGCGTGTATGGAAATGCTTCCTTTTTCAGACATATCGCTTGCCTCCTGAACTTGATGCGGATATTGTATACCTTTCCTCTGTAACTGTCAAGCAACTTTAGCACTCTCTTTGCTTGAGTGCTGATATTTTACACTCGTTTGTTAATATTTAATTAATTCTATTTCCAGTTGCTTGCAACTGCAGGTTGAATCAACTATAATGCAAGCAGTCAAGGTCAATGGAGGTAAAATACTATGGCACTTTCAACCCAGCAAGTGGGCAGGAACATATCCATCCTGCGCGCAAAACAGGGCCTGACGCAGCAGCAGCTGGCAGGCATACTGAATGTGACCCATCAAGCCGTTTCCAAGTGGGAAAACGGAGCTGCAATGCCGGATATCGAATCGCTTTTACAGCTCTCCCGGCTATTTGGCGTGACTCTGGAGCAGCTGCTGCAGGAGGAAATGCAGGGCGAAGCCACTCCCAGCCAGGAAGCGACAGACAGCCTTGTCGACGAAAACGTAGTAGAGGGCTTAAAGGACGCCGCGTCCCAGGTGGCCCAGACCGCGCGTGACATCGGCACATCCATATTCAGCAGGGTAAGCCGGGTATTCTCCCCCGCAAAGCCCGCGCAGGAGGAAAACGCCGAAGAGGCCGCAGCTCCAAGCGATGTGGCAGAGGAAGAAAAGGCTTCCAACGAAAACGCGCAGACGAACCCCTACGGCAGCACCATGAGCATCGAAGCGCTGGTCGACTTGGCGCCGTTCATGTCCCGCGACAAGCTGAGCACCCTCGTAGACGCCTACACCAAGCCCATTTCCGCAAAGACGCTTTTGCAGCTTGCGCCCTATCTCAGTTCCGAAGTGCTTGGAAAAAAGCTGCAGCTTTTGGATGAGAGCGAATTCACGAACGACCTCATGGTCTCCTTCGCGCCGTTTATGAAGAAGGAACAGCTGTTCAAGCTGATCCTTGCAAATCCCGAGAAGCTTGACGCCTATACCTTAAAGCGCCTTGCTCCCTTCCTGAAAAAGAACATGGTGGACGCGCTGGTGGACGTGATTTCCGGCGTCAAGGCTGCGGTCACCTCGGACGCGGTCAAGGATTTTACCGACAAGGCCGTAAAAGGCGCCGGCTGCCTTTGGGACAAGCTGAAGGATGCCGCGTCCGGTATCGCGCAAAGCGTTCAGGAGGCGGTCAGGGAGCCTTCAGAAAAAGATTCTGAAGAAACCGAAAACACCGAAGCGGAAACCGAAGACAAAACTCCTCAGGATGAAGAAGCGTCAGAGGAAGCTCCGGCAGCCGAAGCTCCAGGCAGCGATCTCGATGGCGAAGCCTGCAAAGCAGAAAGCGCCAAAGAAAGCTGCGATCTGAGCGTCGAGGAGGCCTTTGCCGCGCGCTCCTGGGCCTGGCTCAGGCAGAACCTGTACAAGGTAAACGGCCAAGTCCTTTTAAAGGATATCGCGCTTGCCGCCGCACACGAGCTCGACGACGCGGAAGCCTCCGATATGCTGTTGAACGCCGCCCCCTATCTTGCCGGAGATCACCTGCGCGAGGTCGCGCTTGAGCTTGCACAGGGCGAGCTTTGGGGCAGGGTTTGCGACCTTGCGCCCTTTATGGACGCCGGGACGGACGATGAGCTTCTCAGCCTTGCGGCCCGGGCGGATGACAAGGCGCTGGACGCGGTAAAGCTTTACGCTCCCCTTGCGTCAAGGGCGTGCGTGAAGGCGCTGATGCGCGAGGCGATCGACAAGGGCAACCTGGCAGTGGCCGGGATCCTTTCAGACGCGATCTGATTTATACATAGCAAGCAGCGCACGTCCTTTCGATGGGACGTGCGCTGTTTTTATCATAGATTATTTGTCTGCCGGCAGGTCGATTTTGATGTGCAATTCCTCCAGCTGCTTTGGCAGCACCTCGGAGGGCGCGCCCATCATGACGTCCTGCGCGTTTTTGTTCATCGGGAAGGTGATGACCTCGCGGATGCTGTCCTCGCCCGCAAGCAGCATGACCATGCGGTCCACGCCGGGAGCGATGCCCGCGTGCGGCGGCGCACCGTAGCAGAACGCGTTGTACATGGCGGGGAATTTGCTCTTTACGTCGTCCTCGCCCAGCCGCACCAATTCAAATGCCTTGATCATGATCTCTGGATCGTGGTTTCTGACCGCGCCGCTTGAAAGCTCCACGCCGTTGCACACGAGGTCGTACTGGTCGGCGATGATCGACAGCGGATCGATCTCGCCCCGCTCCGCCTTTTCAAGCGCCTCCAGGCCGCCGATCGGCATGCTGAAGGGGTTGTGGCAGAATTCCAGCTCGCCGCTTTCCTCGCCGATCTCGTACATCGGGAAATCGATGATCCAGCAGAACTCGTACTTTTCCTTATCCATGTGCCCTTCGCAGGCCGCGCCAAAGAACTTGATCATAACGCCTGCAAGCTTTGTAGCCATTTCGCCCGCGGCCACGGTTACGAGGGTGTTTGGCGCAAGGCTGATCTTTTGCGCAAGCGCTTCTTCCTTGCCCGCGAGGAACTTGGCGATGCCGCCGGTCAGCTTTCCCTCTGCGTCGGTCTTGAACCAGTAGCCCTTTACGCCCGCCTGCACCTCGCAGTCCGCCAGGAGCTTGTCGATCTGCTTGCGAGTAAGGTTGCAGTTGGAAATATCGATGGCCTTTACGGTCTTGCCGCGCAGGGCCTCCATCTCGCAGTCGGTAAACAATTCGCTTACGTCCTTGCAGGTCAAGTCGATGCGCAGATCGGGCTTGTCAGAGCCGTAGGTCGCAAGCGCGTCCAGGTATTTGATCCTGCGGAAGGGTGCCTTGGACGCGATGGAGTACTTGCCAAATTTGGCAAAGATCGGCGGCAGCACCTCTTCCAGCACGCCAAACACATCCTCTTTGCCTGCAAAGGCCATTTCCATATCCAGCTGATAGAACTCGCCGGGCGAGCGGTCGCCGCGCGCGTCCTCGTCGCGGAAGCAGGGCGCGATCTGGAAATACCTGTCAAAGCCGGAGGCCATAAGCAGCTGCTTGAACTGCTGGGGGGCCTGCGGCAGCGCGTAGAACTTGCCGGGATGCTTTCTTGCGGGCACCAGATAGTCTCTTGCGCCCTCCGGAGAGGAGGCCGTCAGAATGGGCGTGGTGATCTCCATAAAGCCCTGACGGGTCATCGCCTCGCGAAGCGCCGACACCACGTTGCAGCGCAGGATGATGTTTTTCTTGACCTCGGGATTTCTGAGGTCGAGATAGCGGTATTTGAGCCGCTGGATCTCGTCAGCCTCGCGGCTTCTGTTGATTTCAAAGGGCAGGCTGTTGTAGCGGCAGCGGCCAAGCACCTCGATTTTGTCCGGCACGACCTCGATGTCGCCGGTGGGCAGCTTGGGATTTTTGTTGGAGCGTTCGCGCACGACGCCTTCAACAGAGATCGTGGTCTCCTTGTTTTCGTTCAGCACTTGCTTAAGCAGCACCTCATCCTCCACCACCAGCTGCGTGGTACCGTAAAAGTCCCTCAGCACGACAAAGGCCAGGTTTGCACCGACCTCGCGCACGTTCTCCATCCAGCCTGCCAGCTTTACGCGCTTGCCCACGTCGGACAGGCGCAATTCGTTGCAGTTCTGCGTTCTGTATTGCGACATATTCTATCCTTCCTTACACATTAATAAACGCCTTCATCCCTGCATTTTGGGACGAAAGCGCTAAGCTGCTTCGTGGTGCCACCCAAATTCAGCCCGAAGGCCCTTTGACCTGATTTCGCGCCAGGTCCCGCGCCTGAAGCTCTGCCGCTGTCTTCCTTCCATCTGACCGTCGCACCCTCTCAGCTTGCGGGCGCTTCTCTGTGGACGCTTGACGGATATACTCCTGCGGCTTCATCGCATCTTCTATATTATAGTCTATCGGCGCGCCGATGGCAAATTAAGTTTAGGCAAACAGGAAATGCATTCAAACGATCCGGCAGTGCAGTCTTCATTTGCAGTTTTTTCTGTGAAAGAAACGCAACGTCAGATTCTACACCAAAACCACAGGAAACACGCTTAGCTTTGACAGCAGCTTATTTTTCTTGAGCAGCTGATAGAAGCGTTGTGAGATCAGGTAAAACGGATGCGCGATGCCTTCTCCAAATATACTTTCTGTCATGCAAAAATCGCTATAGGACTCCAAAGCCTTACTGTCGATATGCAGTTGCTGGTCGTTACGCAAAACGATTTGCCTGCTGCCGCAATAGGGACATTCGCAAAATGCTTCGCCGTGCCCAAGGACGATCTGACTTCGCTTTACAACGTTTAAGCTGCTCATCTGATAGATGCGGTCATACACTTTTCCATGCTGGGATAAAACAGGCTTGAACTCTACGCCGCATACAGCCTCATCTTTAACCATATTTACCACCCGTTCATCGCAAAAAAGGATTTCAAAGCCCGTATCTCCGGTGTAGAAGGCGGCCTGCGTCCTTTTAGGGAGCGCGCGGATCTTAAAAAGGCCGATTTGCTCCTGATCGTGGATAGGAGGATTCCATCCAGAAGCATACTTCGTTTTCGGGCAATAATAGAGCATGGCCTCATCATAATTGAGAACTTCGACGCAGGTCCGGTGCGGAATGATGGACAGCCACTGCGCGGTCTGCGTTTCTTTGGCAGAGCTTACAAGGCGAACGTCAAGCGGCTTTGCATAAGGCGAAATACTTGCGTATTGTGCAGAAAAGCGCTTTGATGTGGATGCCAAATCAAAGGTATAGATCGGCTCAGTATCGTTTGGAACGTACAGGATCGTATACCGTATCCCTTCTTGTTTCAAAATCTCCTCAAACGCCTCACCGAATCTTCCAAAATAATGGTATACTGTTTTCATTAGAATCCTCCATTCTCCTTAAGCGGCTTTGGAATTTGCTTTTTGGAGATCCCATTCCACTTGGCAGCACCAGCCATTAAAGAATAAGGTATACCGAAAAAGCCGAAGGGATGGAATAGCTGGTTTTGATCTCATCCTTCCCTGCAAGCAGCAAATACGCTTCTTCTTTGGGCGGAGATAGCGGGGTAAGCTCGTCTGCGCGCAGCTCGTAGCCGATCATGCGCCATTCCCTGTGGGTAAAAATATGCCTGGCCGGCGGAAGCTCCTGGATCCTAAGGGGCGCAAAGCCCAGCATCCGCGCGTACTCCAGCGCCTCCTGGCGGCTAAGCAGTCCCTTCGTGTTTGGCAGCTCGTATAGTCCTGCAAGCAGCCCCCTTGCGGGGCGCTTTCGCAGGGCAATTCTATCGCCGTAACGGATCAGCAGCACCGTGCGGTTTTCGATCGTTCTGGCTTTGGGCGGCGTTTTTACGGGATAGCGCCTTTCTTCTCCCCGCTGATGTGACAGGCAGAATTCCTTTAGCGGGCAGTCCGAACACAGGGGCTCGCCGTTTGGCAGACAAACGCCGGCGCCCAGATCCATCAGCGCCTGATTGATCGTTCCCGGCAGATTGACGGGCGCTCCAAGGCTTTGAGAAACGCTTTCAAGGGCGCGTGCGGCAGCCTCCGTCAGGTTTTCCGGCTGCATCAGCGGCAGAAAAAAGGCGCGCGCGCTTTGCTTTGCCCTTTGATCGCCGATATCTTCCCCATACGCCGTAAGCCGCGCAAAGACGCGCAAAAGATTGCCGTCGATGGCCGGCTCTGCCTGCCCGAAGGCGATGGAGGCGATGGCGGCTGAGGTATAGTCCCCGATCCCGGGCAGCTTTATCAGTTCCTTTGCGCTGTCTGGCATGTGCCCGCCATAGCGCTGTACGATCACCTGCGCCGCCTTTTGAAGATTGCGCACCCGGCTATAGTAGCCAAGCCCCTGCCAGAGCTTCAGGCAAAGGTCCTCGGGCGCATTTGCAAGGCTTTCTATGTCCGGCAGCGCCTTTAAGAAGCGCTCGTAATAGCCGATCACCGTTTCGACCCGGGTTTGCTGCAGCATGATTTCAGACAGCCACACATGATAAGGAGAAACGTCCAGGCGCCACGGAAGCGCCCTGACGTTTCTCCCATACCAGCACAGCAGCCTTTCTGCCGCCTGTGATGCGTTATCCATTTACAGTCTAAGCGTTACTTTTGCAAAAGATGGATCGCAAAGCCGCCGATCTCCTTCTTCATGTAGATCGCGTTCATCTTGCCCTCGCTATTGGTGAGCGGCTCGTCGAACTCAAAGCCCATGAATTCAAAATGCCACTTGGCGCGGCGAATGTCGTTTGTGGAGATCGCGATGTGCCCGTGCGTGCCAGGCTTTTTGCTCTTGCAGAATTCGTACTCCGCGCCAACCATGGCCGCGCCCGCGCTTTCCTTGATGGGCAGCCCGGTGATCATGCTCATCATACGAGCGCCCTCAAGCGCATCGGGGGCGTTGTCATAGTTGATGCCCACGTGCTTGAGCTCGAGCCCCAGCATCTTTTTGACGGCTCTTGCGGTAGCCTCGGTGACCTTGCTCCATTCCCTGGCCTTGACCGCGTCGGAGGGCACCATCCAACTGCCGCCCACAGCCTTGACCTTGGGAAGCGCCAGATAGTCCAGCATGTTGTCTTCATTGATGCCGCCAGTTGGCGCAAAATTCATGTTTACGTAGGGGCCGCTGAGCGCTTTTAAGAATTTGACGCCGCCAAGGGATTCCGCCGGGAAGATCTTGACCAGTTTAAGTCCAAATTCCAACGCGGCCTCCACTTCGCCTGGGCAGGAACAGCCGGGAATGATGGGGATATTGTTTTCTACGCAGTAGCTGACCACGCGGGGATTGAAGCCCGGCGTCAGGATATAAGCCGCGCCGGAATCCACCGCCTGCTTTACCTGATCCACGGTAAGCACCGTACCGGCGCCCAGCATGCAGCCGGGGATGGACTGCTTCACGTTTTTGATCGCGTCCGGGGCCGCAGCGGTGCGGAAGGTGATCTCTGCTACGGGAAGACCGCCCGCCATGATCGCCTGACACAGGGGCACTGCGTCCTGCGCGTCCTCTACCTTGATGATCGGAACGAGACCGGCGAGGGATAAGCTTTCGAGAATATCCATATCTATGCTCCTTGATCGAAGAGTTTTTACTTTTTTGACGCCTGATAGGCCATGGCCTCGGCATGGATGTCCTTCAGCCACTGGCGTATACTGATGTGCTGGGGGCACTGCGATTCGCAAAGCCCGCACTCCACGCAATTGGCCGCGGTGGGATCCTTGAGGTAATCGGTATAGAAACGCTCAAAGGTATCGAAGACGGCGGCGTTGTCGTAGGCGCGGAAGGTGCGGGGGATTTTGACACCCTGCGGGCAGGGCTGGCAGTATTCGCAGCCCGTGCAGCCCACCTTGACGCGCGCTTCGTAAGTGGCGCGCACCTTCTGGAAGAGCTGCTTTTCCGCTTCGTTTGCGCAGCCGGGCTCGGCGTGGTCGAAGATCCTCAAATTGTCCTCTACCTGCGCTTTTTCAGACATTCCGGAGAGGATCGTGATGATCTCTGGCCGGTCGTAGAGGTATCTGAAGGCCCACTCGGCGGGGCTGCGCTTTTCGGGCATGGCGGCATACAGCGCTTCTACCTCTCGGGGGACGTTCCGGGTCAGCGCGCCGCCCCGAAGCGGCTCCATGATCACGATGCCGATGCCCTTGGATGCGGCATATTCGATGCCGCGCATGGTGGCCTGATTGTTTTCGTCCAGGATGTTCATTTGCACCTGCGCAAGCTTCCAGGGATAGCTGTCGACGACCCTTTTGAAGGTTTCCGCGTCGTCGTGGAAGGAAAAGCCGGGATAGCGGATCTTCCCTTTTTTTTGCATTTCGTCCATGAATTCCAACAGACCCAGCGCGCAGACCGCATCGAAGCGTTCGCCGTTTACAGCATGCGCAAGATAAAAATCGACGTGATCTGTCTGCAATCTGCCAAGCTGCTCGTCCAGCAGGTTTTCCATGTCCGCGGTCTTTTCCACTTTCCAAAGCGGAAGCTTGGTGGTCAAGGTGACCCTTTCGCGATACCCGTCTTTCAGCGCCTCGCCGACGACCTTTTCGCTTTCGCCGCCGTGATAGCCGTAGGCGGTGTCTACATACGTGACGCCAGCGTCAATGGCCCCGCGGATCATTCTGATGGCCTCAGGCCTGTCCACGCTGCCATCCGGCAGTGTAGGAAGGCGCATGCAGCCAAAGCCGAGCCTCGATGCCTTTACGTCAGTTCCCGGAAAATTTGCGTACTTCATGCTTTACTCCTCGCTTGTCGTTTCGAAGGTGCCCTCGTCTTCCGGCGCTGCCTTTTTCAGCGTGACCAGGAACTCGGTGCCCTGCCCCAATTTGGAATTGACCTCTATGTAACCACCCATGGTGTTTACGATGTGTTTGCAGATCGCAAGGCCAAGGCCCGTGCCGCCCATGTCGCGGGAACGCCCCTTGTCTACGCGGTAGAAGCGCTCAAACAGTCTGCCGATATGCTTTTCGTCAATGCCGATGCCCGTGTCCGCAACGGACATATGCAGATTTTCGCTGTCCTGCGTAACGGTCACGGTGACGCTTCCGCCGACCTTGTTGTATTTTACCGCGTTTTCCACAAGGTTCAAAACCAGCTGCTGCACGCGGTCGCGATTGCCCATGACCCATGCGGGTTCCTCAGAGTTGTTGAGCGAAACGCTTACGTTTTTGGCCTGCGCCTGGGGCTTGACCTCGTCCACCACGTAGCGAATGACGCTGATGAGATTTATCCTGCTAATCTCTACGGTATCGCTGCCGCTTTCAAGCTTGCTGATGGAGAGGATGTCGTTGATCAGGCGCATCAGGCGGTCGGTCTCCTGAACAATGATATTCAAAAAGCGCCTGGCAAGCTCCGGATTCTCGATCGCGCCATCCTGCAGCGTCTCCAAAAAGCCCTTGATCGACGTAAGAGGCGTTCGCATCTCATGGGAAACGTTGGCCGCAAAGTCCGTGCGCATTTGCTCAAGGCGGCGCAATTCGCTGATGTCTTCAATGACGACCAGCGCGCCGGTGCATTTGGATGCGCTGAGCAGTGCGGAGGTGTAGATCCTTAAGGGATGGGTCACGCCTTCTGCGTCCTTGGCCTCAGTCTCGGCAGTAAGGAAGTTCGTCGCGTGATTGGTAAGCGCTTTTTCGACCGTTTGCGCCGCTTCCTCGTCGCCGAAGATATCGATAAAGGGCTGGCCTTCCGCATCTTTTATATCGCAGCCGTACAGCCGCCCCGCGTTGGCGTTTGCGAAGGTGAGATTCATCGAGGTGTCCACAGTGATGATGCCAATTTGCATTTGGTTGATCATCTGGCCCACGATCATGTTTCGGCGGACCTGCTTAAAGACCCTGTCCTGTACGCGGGCAAGGGTGCGATTGAATTCTGCCGTAAGCTCCGGGGCAAAGCCGGAGACATTGGTCATGCGGCTGGAGAAGCGGCCTTCGGTAAAGTCCTCAAGCACGCTCATCAATTCGCGCACCAGCCTGTCAGCGCGTCCGACAGATCTGTGGATGATCAGATACTGTAAGGCAAGCACCGCGAGCATGACGGGCAGCATCGCAAGGAGCCCCTTACTTATAAACGAACCAAAGCCTGCCTGGCTGCGCGCATAGGTAATAATGCCGCCGTCTCCAAGCAGACCGTAGCTGCATATGCGATTTATGCCCATATGCCCTTTGAACACCGCAGATTGCACCTTTGTTGTGGCCGTAGAGCCCAGCATATTGATGTGCTCAGCTGCGATATCAAAGTCAAAATTTTTGAAAGCGACCGATCCGTCCGCATTTATGTATGCTAACAACAGGCCTGACATGTCATCGCTTGCGGACAGCGCTTGAAGATAGGCTTCCGTATCCTTAAATGCCGCACTGTCCAGGATCTCCTGGGACAGGCGGCATGTTACGTTAAGCTCCTCACGTATCAGGTCATTCTGATTGTTGCGCGCCGATACCGTGAAGGATACCAGCAGCAGTACGCATACAAGCAGATTCAGAAGGGTCGCTGTAACAGCGACCCTCGTTCTCATAGAT
>CADBNW010000151.1 GCA_902796025.1 uncultured Eubacteriales bacterium | reverse complement strand
TCAAGCTTTGACATTTGATCAGTCCGCTCCTCTCAGTGAAGGATTCAGCGCGTCGCGCAGGCCGTTGCCAAAGAGGTTGAAGGAGATCTCCAGTATGGCAATGAAGATGGCCGGGAAGAGGATCTCGTGCGGGAAGGTCTGCAACTGCGCCTGACCCTGCGACAGCATAGTGCCCACGGAGGTGAGCGTCGGGTGAGTGTCGAGGTTGATGATGTGCAGGTAGCTGAGCATGGATTCCGAGAAGATGACGCCCGGGATCGTCATGACAGCGCCGGTGACGATGGTGCCAAGGGAGTTGGGGAAGATGTGCTTGAAGATGAGCCTCTTGTCCGAGGCGCCAAGCGTCCTTGCCGCAAGCACGTACTCCTGGCCCTTAAAGCGGTAGAACTGCGTGCGCACGCGGGAGGCCGTGCCGACCCAGCCGGTCATGATGTAGGCAAACAGCAGCGATACGACCGGCCCTACCTTGTCTGCAAGGTGCAGTTGGAACAGGGTGGCCACCACGATGAACGGAACGGAGGCCAGGATGTCGCTGATGCGCTCCATGATCATATCCGTCGCGCCGCCGTAGTAGCCGGCCACGGAGCCGTAGATCATGCCGATGACGAAGTTGATCGTGGCAACGGAAATGGCAAGCAGAAGGCTGAAGCGCGCGGCGATCGCAAGGCAGGTGAAGATATCCTGTCCGTGGACGTTGGTGCCGAAGATGAAGGAGGGGTAGAAGTGGTTCTTATAATTGAAGTACTCCTCGTAATGCACCCTCACCTTATAGTAGTTGCCCGTGCGGCCCTGCGGGAAGGCGTAGGTGTACCACTGGCCGTCCTCGCCGTCGCCCTCGATGCGCTTGGAATCGTAGTTGGCCGCGTGAGGATTGGTGGAGGTGACGTAATTGGGGATGTAGTTCCCGTTTTCGTCCAGCAGCGCAGCGCCCGTGGTGTCGCGCTTTTCGTCCACCAGCTTGTACCAGAAGTTCGCGCCGTTGTTGCCGTTGATGTAGCTTTCGGCAGTGGCGTTGTGGGTCTTGGCCAGCGGGTAGATGACCTGGATGCCGGTTTCGTTCTGGTAGGCCTGCAGCGCCTGATATTCGCTGTCGCTTAAGTTCTGATACACGAAGCCGATCTGGTTATAGCTGTCCACACGCAGATCGTAGCGCTTTTGGCCCTGGGCGTCCGTGTACTCCCTGTAGACCTTCATGATGGCGGATTTGCCGGTTTCCTGGCCGATGGCGTTCAGATACTGATAGCCAGCCTCGGCCTGATTGAGGCGGCGGCCGCCGTCCCAGAAGCCAAGATCCTTGAACGCGTCGATCCTGGGCAGGATGTTGCGGTAGTAGGGATCGCGGAAGGTGACGGTGTAGCTGGAAAAGATGGGCACGATGATGGCAAACAGCGCCAGCACCAATATCAGGCAAAACGCGACGACCGCGCTTTTGTCCTTTCTGAAGCGGATCCACGCGTCTCCCATGTAGCCGATGGCCTTGGTTTGCAGACGCTCGTCGTGGATCTTGCCCTCTCGCCTGACGGGCTCAAATTTTTCCTTGGGGATATTGTACTGGGCGGCAATGGCCTCTACCCTGCTGTTGATGTTGTCTGTGCTCATTTCTTTGAACCCATCCTGATTCTCGGATCAATAAATCCGTAGCTTACATCGATGACGATGCCGGACACCAGACCGATCAGCGTGTAGAAGATGGTCAGCGCCATAAAGAAATTATAATCGCGCAGGTTGATGGAGTTGATGTAGAGGTTGCCGATGCCGGGGATGCCGAAGATGTTTTCGATGATCAGCGAGCCGCCAAGGATGCCGATGAATTCGCCGATGATCATGGGCAGGATGACCACCATGGCGTTGCGCATCGCGTGGCGGGAAATGGCCTGCGCCTTGGTAAGGCCCTTGGTGCGCGCCAAAAGCATGTAATCGCCGGTAAGCACCTCGCTAAGCTCCGCGCGGGTATAGCGCGTAAAGCCAGCGATGGAGCCAAACGAAAGGCTCATGATGGCCGGCACCATCGAAACGAACATTTTGCCGCTGAACAGCGACCCTGCCTTGCTTAGCGACGCCAGCTGCAGCGGGAACCAGCCAAGCTTGAAGCAGAAAATGTACTGCACCAAAAAAGCATATACATAAGACGGCACCGAAATGAACACCATGACCATGGTCGAGATGAACGCGTCCTGCCATTTG
>CADBNW010000150.1 GCA_902796025.1 uncultured Eubacteriales bacterium | reverse complement strand
GGGCGCCTTCAGCATGATCCGGCGCGCGCCCTCGCTGATGGCCCGGGCGTTTGGCGCGCAGGCTCTGCACACGCAGCCGCCCTTTCGGGCGTCAAAGCCCAGCGCCTGTCCCTCCAAAGGCCGTCCGCACACGGCGCAGCGGTCGGCGGCGGGGCTTACGCCAACGATGCGCATCAGCTTCAAAATGAACATCGTGTCCAGCAGCTCCCGGTCCAGATCCGTATAGCTCAAAAAGCTCAGCGCCTCGAGCGCCAGGTCGAACAGGGGCTTTGCCGGTTCCTCCGGCACGCTCACGCCCTCCAGCAGCTTAAGCCACTGCGCGCCCGTCTCCAGCCGCTCCATGTCCTCCCGCAGGGGATAAAAGCCGTCCGTTACCTTGACCTCGGTCACGCTCATGCGCTCCCTGGCCTCAAAGATCTGAAACGTGCCGCACACAAAGGGCTCGCCAGCGGAGAGCAGCGGGCTTTTCGGCCTTCTGCAGCCCCGCACCACCGCGTCCAGACGCCCGCGCTCGGCGGTCAGCAGCGTGACCATCCGGTCGTAATCCCGCCAGGGCGCGCGGCGCAGAACCAGCGCGCTTACGCTGAAGGATCCGGTCACGTATCCTCCTCGTAGCCCAGCGTGCGCAGATCCTCCTTGCGGTTTCGCCAGTCCTCGCGCACCTTCACCCAGGTTTTCAAAAGCACCTTTTTGCCCAGCAGCTTTTCGATATCCATGCGCGCCTGCTCGCCGATCAGCCGGATCATCGAGCCCTGCTTTCCGATGATCACCGACTTGTGCGAGGGCTTTTCGCAGTAGATGTTCAGGTGGATCTCGGTAAGATTGTCACTAAGGGGCGTGATAGCTAAGATCTCCACGCCCACCCCGTGGGGGATCTCGTCCCGCAGGTTCCTAAGCGCCTTTTCCCGCACGATCTCCGCGATCAGCACGCGCTCAGGCTGATCCGTCACCATGTCCTCCGGGAAATACTCCGGCCCCTCCGGCAGCGCGTTTTTAAGCAATTCAAACAGCACGTCCATGTTCGTGCCCTTGCGCGCGCTCACGCTCACCACCTGGTCGAAGCCGCTCACGTCCAGCTCCTGCAGGCGCGGCATCAGCTGCTCCGGCGTCACAAGATCGGTCTTGTTGATCACCAGGAATTTCGGGCACCTTTCGCCCCGCACGCTCTGCATGACCTCCACGTCGCCCTTGCCGATAAAGCTTGCGTCCACCACAACCATGATCGCGTCCACGCCGTCCTTGGCGTCGGTAGCGGCCTTTACCATAAACTCGCCCAGCTTCGTGCGCGGGCGGTGGATGCCGGGGGTGTCTACAAACACGATCTGGCAGTCCTCCCTGTGGCACACGCCCAGCGCCTTCATGCGCGTGGTCTGCGCCTTGTCGCTCACGATCGCCACTTTCTCGCCCACCAGGCGGTTCATGATGCTGCTCTTGCCCACGTTCGGGCGTCCCAATATGGCTACAAAGCCGCTTTTGAATGTCTCCTGCATGCTGCTCTCCAAACTAATTTATTCTTTTTGAATTTACTTTTCAAAAGAAACTCGCCTTCTCGATAAAGCCACCAGCAACTAACTATAAGCTAATAGCTAATAGCTAACAGCTAACAGCTCATCCCTCATCCTTCCACTCCAATATCTCTTCCAGCCTCTTTTTTGCCTTTGCTTCCTCGCCCTGCTCCGTAGGCCGGTAATAGCGCCTGCCCTTCAGGCTCTCCGGCAGGCAGTGCATTTTGGTCAGCTTCTCCGGGGCGTCGTGGGCGTACTGGTAGCCCTTGCCGTAGTCCAGCTGCTTCATCAGCTGCGTGGGCGCGTTTCTCAGATGCAGCGGCACAGGCTCCGCGGGGGCGGCCTTCACGTCCGCGTCCGCAAGTCCCCGCGCCACGTACACCGCGTTGGATTTTGGCGCAAGCGACAAATACACCACCGCGTGCGCCAGATGCACGTCGCATTCCGGCATGCCAAGCAGCTTGACCGCCTCAAACGCGCTCACCGCCAGCGGCAGCGCAGCGGAATCCGCCATGCCCACGTCCTCGCTTGCAAAGCGCACCAGCCGGCGCGCGATGTACTCCGGCGCCTCGCCCGCGTCCAGCATGCGGCTCAGCCAGTACACCGCCGCGTCCGGGTCGCTGTTGCGTATGCTTTTGTGCAGGGCGCTGATCAGGTTATAGTGCTCCTCCCCCTGCCGGTCGTACAACAGCGACCTTCGCCCCGTGCACTCCGAAAGTATCTCCCGCGTCACCGTCACGCCCCCGTCCGCGTCCTGGGGGCTGTTCGTGACCGCCATCTCCAGCGTGTTCAGGGCCGTGCGCGCGTCGCCGTTTGCAAAGCGCGCGATAGCGCCGATCTCGTCCTCGCCGATGGCCACGCGCATGTAGCCAAAGCCCTTGTCGCTCTTTACGGCGCGCCGTAAAAGCTGCTTTAAGTCCTCCTCCTCCAGGGGCCTTAGCACAAACACCTTGCAGCGGCTAAGCAGCGCGCTGTTGATCTCAAAGGACGGGTTCTCCGTGGTCGCGCCGATCAGGATGATCGAGCCCTTCTCCACGTAGGGCAAAAACGCGTCCTGTTGCGCCTTGTTGAAGCGGTGGATCTCGTCCACAAACAAAATCGTCTTGATCCCGCTGTGCCGCCCGCGCTCGGCCTGCTCCATCACGGCCTTGATCTCCTTGATCCCGCTGGTCACGGCGCTGAAGTCGATAAACTCCGCCCTGGTCCTTGCCGCGATGATCCGGGCAAGCGTCGTTTTGCCCACGCCCGGCGGCCCCCAGAAGATCATGGAGGATACGCTGTCCCGCTCGATCAGGTTCCGCAGCATCTTTCCCTTTCCAAGCAGGTGTTGCTGCCCCACGTATTCGTCCAGCGTCGCGGGACGCAGCCTGCTGGCAAGCGGCTGCGAGACCTCCTTTGCATCGTCAAACAGCCCCAGCTGCTCCATGCCGCCCTTCACCTCCAAAGCTCACCTTTTGTCCGCATACGCCTGGCGCTGACGCATTTCCTCCGCGTAGCGCTCCGGCTGCTTCAAATAAAAATCCTGATGCTCCTCCTCCGCGGCGTAAAAGCCCGTAAACGGCTCTACCGCCACGCAGGGCTCCTGCCCGCTGCGGGCCGCAAGGTCCTTCAGCAGCTTCGTAATGATCTCCTTTTCCTCCTGGCTCGTATAAAACGCCGCCAGCGTATAGGAGCGCCCCCGGTCGATGTACTGCCCGCCCCCGTCGAAGGGATCGACCCCCGCCAGGAACGCGCGGCACAGCGCCTCGTAGCTCAGCTTTTCAGGATCGTATATGACCTGCACGGTCTCCCGGTGCCCGGTTTTTTGCGCCTTCACCTCGGCGTAGACGGGATCGTTCTCCGCCCCGCCCGAAAAGCCGCTCACGACCCTGCTCGCGCCCGCCTCGTAAAACGTCGGCGTGATGCACCAAAAGCACCCGCCCGCAAAATAAGCCTCCGCCATTTGACCCTCCAATGTTTTCAAAAGCCGATTAACGCGCCGCGCCCAATAGCCTTCCGCTCCAGCAATCAGCAGCGCAACCCCGCGTTCCCCAAAAGCCTTCCCCTTTAGGGGCGCATTGCGGTAGTGAATCGATGTCCAGTGGACATCGAGAGCCGCAATACGCAGTTTTGCTCAGGATATTACCGCCCCGGTCGTAAGCGTAGATCCACGTGGTGCCGGTGCTGCCAGCCGTAGCGTCGTTCGGGTCGTTGACCCTCGTCAGCTGCCCCAGCGCGTCGTATTCGTATGTGGTCTCTATGCCGTTGCGTGTTTCTGTCGTTATGTTTCCACGGCTGTCGTATTCATATCACAGTACCTTTATTGGAAAAATGCTTGACTTATATAGGACAATTCTGCAAACCTTTACTTCAACATTTTTTCCTATTATATTTTGAAATCGATTATCATTTCTTACTAGTATTTGAAAAATATCAAGGTCATATCGCAGACACACGACACCGCTGCCATCGTCTCCTTCTTCGTAAGAAATAACGATTCCGCAAATAACAGTAGAAGAGCCTGCATTCATAATATTGAATGATTTTTGATTTGTTACACAAAATGCATTAAAATCGATTTCCTCCGGAAAATCAAGCTCTGCATCCGTACAAAATCTTGTTTTTTCATCAACTCCAAAGTCTTCCCCCAACTCTGCGTTAAACCAGCCATAGCGACTTCTAACGAATACTTTTCTCCCGCTGCGTTTCTCAACGTAGATGTGCATGTTTACCTCCTGAAAACTGGATTCTTTGTAAATGGTTTTGACAAAGTATTAAATAAATCTCCTCATTTACTTGAATTTTTGTCCAATATTCATAATGGAAATGTGCATGTTTTCCTGGAATGCGTTGCGTTGGCGGCGCCTCACAGGCGCTGACAGATGAAGTTCTTGTCTCTCTCCAGCCTTCTCCACTTCAACCTCTCCCACCATCCCCCATCATACCACATCGCTCCCAACTGCGCAAGCGCAGCGTGTTAAGGAATCTACCCCCTCCGATCCGCCCCTTCCCTTCATTTAACAAACTCTCAATATCCCCTTTCCCGTTTCTTAACCGTTTTCCTGAAAATCCGACTTTTTTGTATGCCCCCCGTGGTATGATGGCAGCATCAAAAAATTGCCTACGGAGGACAGCACCGTGCCAAAACCCAAAACCCCGCGCCCCGTGCGGGACGCCGAAAAAATGCGCCTTCTGATGTGGAAGGTGCTCTTCATGGACGCCGAGCAACTGACGAGCGAGACCAGCAGCAAGGGCAAAAGCGCCGCCCGCGTCATGGCCGAATCCCTCACCCTTTCCTGCATGCAGGGCGACCTCAAGGCCATTTCCCTCATGATGGAGCTGGCCGGCGCGGATTTCCGCAGCCGCGACAGCCAGGAAAAGCTTCTCCTGAACCGCGACAAGCTCGCCCCCTCCCTGCCCGCCACGCCGGTCGTCTTTTCGGAGATCCGTCCCGAATGAGCAGGCCCCCGCCGCTCCCGATCCCCACTTCTTCCTTCCAAAGGAGGTTTTCCCCCATTTCCACTCCCCTCAACCTTTACTCCCTCCTCCCGCCCGTCTACTGGGACATGTACGACGACATGCGCGCGGGCGGCCACCG
>CADBNW010000149.1 GCA_902796025.1 uncultured Eubacteriales bacterium | reverse complement strand
GTGTTGCCTCAAATTTTCAATTTGAGCCAACACGTTCCGCAGAGCGGAATCGATTTGCCAAAGGCAAATCGACCTCAAACTGTAAGGTGGCGATTATTTGTTCCAGTCGTCTCCGCTTCGCTGCGCTCCTTACACAAAAATCGCTGTCCTCGGGGCGGCAAAGCTGCCCCTGCGGATTGAAATCCGGAGGGGCAGCGGCCCCTCCGGACCTCCCCGGGGGAGACTGGCGCTCAATGTTGTGTTTCTATTTGGAATGTGGTACGGCTCTGAAAGCCCGTGGGGCTTTCAATCGCTGGCGGGTTGCGCCTGAAGGAAGCGCTTGCCGGGGCGGCTTAGCCGCCCCGGGCAATATGGCTGGTGGTTTTGGTCTGTGCGGGGCTTTGCGTTTTTTACAATTTTACTACACCGTGCAACTTTTCCGTTATATATAAATAATTTGCGTTTTTGCGGATTTTGAGGTATAATAAAAATGAATATATGTGTATTCCTGTATGGAGGACGGAATGGAGCTTAAAATCGCGCTCATAGACGGCTTCAGCCTGCTGTACCGGGCGTTTCACGCGCTGCCGCTGATGGACAACGGCTCGGGCGAGTATACAAACGCCATCTACGGCTTTATGAGCATGCTGCTCAAGGTGCTGGAAAGCGAAAAGCCGCAGGCGCTGGCTGTGGCCTTCGACGTGGACAAGCACACCTTCCGCCACGAGGGCTACAGCGAATACAAGGCCGGGCGCGCTCCGACGCCGGAGGAAATGCTAAGCCAGATCGACACCCTGAAGCAGCTGCTTTCGCTGATGGGCATCAAAATGCTGGCCGTGCAGGGCTACGAGGCGGACGACGTGCTTGGCACGGTGAGCCTGCTTTGCGAGCAGAAGGGAATAAGCGCGCTCATCGTGACCGGCGACCGGGACAGCTATCAGCTGGCCGGAGCGCACACCAGCATCCTCTACACCAAAAAGGGCATCACGGAGACCGAGACCGTGACCCCGGAGTGGATACACGAAAAATACGGCCTTGAGCCCAGACAGCTGATCGACGTAAAAAGCCTGATGGGCGACGCGTCCGACAACATCCCGGGCGTAAAGGGCATCGGCGAAAAGACGGCCCTAAAGCTCATCCAGACCTACGGCAGCGTCGAAAAGGCGCTGGACGCCGCCGATTCGCAAAAGGGCGCGCTGCGGGAAAAGCTTTTGAATGGCAGGGAAAGCGCCCTGAAAAGCCGCTGGCTTGCCGAGATCGACCGCCACGTGCCCATCGATTTCGACTTTGACGCCTGCCGCGTGGGCGATTTTGACGCCGCGCTTCCGCTGCTCAAGCGCTTAAAGCTGCGCTCCATCATCGAGCGCATGGGCTTAAAGGAAATGGAAACAGCGCCGCTAATGCCAAAGGAACTCAAGCCTCAAAATATAAAGCGCATCACCGCTGCGGAGCTTGAAACGGAAGCCGCCGCCCTGATAAGCGAAGCAGAGCGTGTCGCGATTTCTATAAGCGGCGAGCTTAGCCTTGCAAACGACAAAGGGCAGTGCCTACTTGCCCCCATGGGCGGAGACCTGCTGTCAAGCGGCATAAGCCCGGAGGATGTGTCGCGCGCGCTTTTGCCCCTTGTGCAAAGGCAAAACGTCACCTTGATCGCCCACGGCTTAAAGGAACTGGACCTAACGACCCTTTCGGCCTTCGAGGGCAAAAGCTTCGATACGCGCCTTGCCTGCTACGTGATCAATCCCCAAAAGGAGACCTCCTCCATCCGGGAGGCGTGCGAGGCGCTGGATGTGCCCTATGATCCCTCCTGCGAGGCGGCGGCGCTTTTGCCCCTGCACGAGGCGGCGCAGGATGCGCTTACGCGGGACGGGCTGGAGGAGCTCTACTATACCATAGAGCTGCCGCTGTGCTTCGTGCTTTCGGACATGGAGCGGGTGGGCTTTTGCGCGGACAAGGAGTATTTAAAGGAGCTTGGCCAAAGCTATCAAAGCCGCATCGCCGAGATAAGCCGCCGCATCTACGCGCAGGCGGGCAGGGAATTGAATCTCAATTCCCCAAAGCAGCTAAAGCAATTGCTCTTTGAGGAAATGCATTTGCCCGTGCCCGGGGGCAAAAAGACGGCCTCCAGCACCGCAGCGGATGTATTGGAGGCGCTTGCTGGGGACTATCCCATCTGCGCGGACATTTTGGAGTACCGAAAGTATCAAAAGCTCTACTCCACCTACGTCGAGGGCCTGACGGCTCAGATCGGGCCGGACGGCCGCGTGCACACCCGCTTTGAGCAGGCCGTTACCGGCACCGGGCGCATCAGCTCCCGCGAGCCGAACCTGCAAAACATCCCCGTGCGCACCGAGCTTGGGCGCGAGATCCGCCGCGCGTTTTCCGCAGCGCCCAGCTGCGTGCTGGTGGACGCGGACTACAGCCAGATCGAGCTGCGCGTGCTTGCCGCCATGAGCGGGGACGAGCGCATGCTTGAGGCCTTTCAAAACGACATCGACATCCACCGCGCTACCGCCGCCGAGGTCTTTGGCGTGCCGCTTGACGAAGTCACGCCGGAGCTTCGCTCGCGGGCCAAGGCGGTAAACTTCGGCGTCGTCTACGGCATTTCCGAATACGGCCTTGCCAAAAACACGGGCACGGGCGTAAAGGAGGCCGCGGGCTTTATCGACAGCTATTTTGAGCGCTACCCCGGCATCAAGCGCTTTATGGACGCGCAGGTAGCCCAGGGTAAGCGCGACGGCTACGTAAAGACCCTCTTTGGGCGCAGGCGCTACCTGCCGGAACTGAAATCGCAATCCTATCAGATGCGCTCCTTTGGCGAGCGCGCCGCCATGAACAGCCCCATCCAGGGCACGGCGGCAGACATCATAAAGCTTGCCATGGTGCAAACGGCGAAGGAGCTTCAGAAAAACGGCCTGCGCGCCCGGCTCATTTTGCAGGTGCACGACGAGCTGATCATGGAAGCGCCAAAGGACGAGGCAGATAAGGCGCTTGCTCTTTTGAAAAGCTGCATGGAGCAGGCGGTGAAGCTGAGCGTGCCGCTCAAGGTGGAAACCGGAATCGGAGGCAATTGGAATGAGTGCAAACCGTAGCATTTACATCGTGGGCCTGACCGGAGGGATCGCCTCCGGAAAGACCGAGGCCGCCAAGTATCTGGAGGGGCTGGGCGCCCACTGCATAGACGCTGACGCCATATCCCGGGCGCTTACGGCCCAGGGCGCGCCGCTGCTTGCGGAGATCAGAAACGAATTTGGCGACGACGTGTTTGACGAATCCGGCGCGCTAAACCGCGCGGCGCTGGGTAAGATCGTGTTTGCCTCCCCGGAAAAGCGCAGAAAGCTGGACGCCATCACCCATCCCACCATCCAGCGCGCCATGCTGGACGAGGTGGAGCAAAGCGAGCAGGCGGGGGAGAAGCTGGTGTTTCTGATCGTGCCCTTGCTCTACGAAACGGGCATGGACGTGCTTTGCGACGAGACCTGGCTGGTCAGCACGGATCCCGAGCTGCAAAAGGAGCGCCTGATGCGCCGGGACGGCCTGTCCCTGGAGGATGCGGAAAACCGCATCCAGGCCCAGATGCCCTTGGATCAGAAAATCGCACGCGCCAGCGTGGTCATCGACAACTCCCGCAGCATCGACCGCATGTACGGCGAACTGCAGGGGCTGTACACCCAATTGAACAGGCGCGTAAGCCGGATGGAGTAAATGATAAAAAGAATCATTTCAGCGCTGCTTGCGCTGCTTTTGTGCCTTGGCGCTCTGCCGGGGCAGGCGGCAAGCCCCGAAAAGTTCATCATCGGCATGGTCTACGAGGGCGGCGCCGCGATCAATCCCCTGTACTGCAACCAAAGGGACATCGTTAGCCTGAACGAGCTGGTTTTTGAAAGCGTCGTCACCTTGAACGAGGAGCTTCGCCCCGTGTGCGAGCTGGCGCTCAACTACAGCGCAAGCGGCAGCGAGTTCACCTTCAACTTAAGGCAGAACGTGCAGTTCCACGACGGCACGTACTTTGGCGCGGGGGACGTGTACGCCACCTGGGAAAAGATCAAGGCCATCGGCGAAAGCTGCCCCTACTACACCCGCTGCTCCTACATCAGCAAAATGGAGTACACGGACGAAAGCACCCTGAAGGTGACCGGCAAGTACAACAGCCTTCTGACCATGTACGCAATGACCTTTCCGGTCTTGCAGCGAAATTCCCTGGACATGGTTTTGCCCACCGGCACCGGCCCCTACTGGTACATGGCCTCAAACACCGAGTGGATCCAGATCGATGCCAATCCTTACTGGTGGAAGCGCGCGCCCGTGGTGGACTCGGTGCACGTGTTCCGCTATAACGACACGGGCGAGGCCATGACGGCGCTTGGCACGGGCGAGGTGGACGCGGTGCCTACCCGCTCCCAAAACGCCGCCCTGGGCAGGCTTTTGAACGACAGGATGAGCGTAGACTACTCTACCCTCACCTACGAAATGCTTATCCCAAACCTCAGCAACGAAATCTTTAACGACGTGCGCACCCGCAAGGCCTTCATGTACGCGATCGACATCAGCACCATCGCCCAGAACATCTACATGGGCATGGTCATGAAAAGCGAGGTGCCCATCCTGACCGGCTCGTGGCTGTACGAGCCGCAAAGCGCCATCTACTACTATTCGATGGAGCGCGCGATGCAGCTGCTGCTTGAAGCCGGCTGGGGCGATTACAACAACGACGGCATCCTGGACAAGGTAAAGGACGGCATTTTGGTGCAGCTGGATTTTACCATCCTGACCTGCGTGGACGACTCTGCCAACACCCGCGCCCACGCGGCGGAAATGATCAGCCAGCAATTGCGCCCCTTAGGCATCAACATCACGGTTAAGACCGTGGGCAAGGACACCCTGCAAAAGCGCCTGAAGAACCGCGACTTTGAAATGGTGCTGTGCGGCATAAACCTTTCGGTGCTGCCGGACCTTACCTTCCTGCTCAATTCCGGCGGGCGGATGAATTACTCCGGCTACTCCAGCACGGAAATGAACAAGCTGCTGCTGGACGTATACGATAACGTGGAGGAGGAGGCCTTCCGGGGCGTGCTCAGCGCCATCCAGATCAAGCTCGCGGACGAATTGCCCTTCATGGGCCTATTCTTCAGAAAAGGCACGCTCATGACCACCGCCTTTGTTAACGGCCTCGACGCGATCATCGAGGGCGACGTGTTCAGGGGCTTTGAATACATCGAGTTCCAACAGATCAAATAATCTGACAGAATAAGAGGAAGCACTATGGATCTTATACGTTTATACGGCTCCGCCGCTAATGCGCAAAGGCAGCAGGCGCGCCTTGACGAGATGCACGCCCGCTTTGACGCGCTCTTTGGTGCGGGCGAAGCGCCGATCGTCATCTCCGCCCCCGGCCGCACCGAGATCGGCGGCAACCACACCGACCATAACCACGGCTGCGTGCTTGCGGCCAGCGTGGACATGGACACCCTGTGCCTTGCGCGCGCAAACGGCACAAATAGCGTCACTTTGTATTCCGATATGTATGACGCCCCCTTTACGGTGGACGTATCCTCCCTGGAGCCCCGCGCGGACGAAAAGGAGACCACCCAGAGCCTCATCCGGGGCGTCGCGGCGGCGCTCAAGCAAAGGGGCATGGACATTTGCGGCTTTGACGCCTACGTCACCTCCACCGTGCAGCGGGGCAGCGGCTTAAGCTCCTCCGCGGCCTTCGAGGTCATGCTGGTCAAAACCATGAGCTGCCTTTTCGGCGGCGACGCCATCGCGGCCCAGGACAACGCGGTCATCAGCCAGTGGGTGGAAAACACCTACTTCATGAAGCCCTGCGGCCTGATGGATCAGATGGCCTCCGCCGTGGGCGGGCTTGTGTATATCGACTTTAAAAACAGCCCCGCGCAGGTCGAAAGCGTGCAGTACGATTTTGCCGCCAGGGGCTTTGGCGCGTGCGTGGTCTCCGCGGGCGGTGATCACGGCAACCTCACCGCCGATTACGCGGCCATCCCCGCCGAGATGAAGGCGGCGGCAAGGGTGCTGGGCGGTCAGACCCTGCGCGACGTGGAGGACAAGATCGAGGGCGGGATCGCCCTGATGAAGGGCAAGGTCCCGGACCGCGCCATTTTGCGCGCGCTGCACTTTGTGGACGAAAACGCCCGCGTGCGATGCATGGTAAAGGCCCTTAAGGATGACGACCTGCCCGCCTTCCTGAATAACGTGATCCTCTCCGGCGAAAGCAGCTGGAAGCTATTGCAAAACCTCTACGTGCCCGGCTCCGACAATCAGGAAATGCCCCTCGCGCTTGAAATGAGCAGGCGCTTTTTGCAGGGCAAGGGCGCGTGGCGCATCCACGGCGGCGGCTTTGCGGGCACGATTCTGGCCTTCGTGCCGCTTGAGGACATGGACGCCTACACCGCCTGCATGGAGAGCGTGTTTGGAAAAGGCGCGGTAAAGCCCCTCTACATCCGCCCGGTGGGCGCGGTAAGGCTGTGAAGTTTCTAAGCCGCAGCGCCGATCAGACGCATAAGCTTGGATACGCGCTTGGCAGCGCGCTCAAAAGCGGCGACAGCGTTTTGCTGTACGGGGATCTGGGCGCGGGCAAAAGCGTGTTCGCCCGGGGCTGCGCTCAGGCCCTTGGCGTGCAGCGCGAAATGGCAAGCCCCACCTTCACCCTCATGCAGCCCTACGAGGGCGACGGCCTTACGGTCTACCACTTCGACCTGTACCGCCTGAGCGACCCGGACGAACTGTACTTTTCGGGCCTCGAGGAGCACATCGGCTCCGACGGGGTCGCCCTCATCGAGTGGCCGCAGCAGGGCGACGTTTCCCCGGAGCCCCGCGCGGAGGTGGAATTGCGCCGCGCCGAAGACTTTGACAGCCGCACGATCGAGATCACTCTCATTGGAATGAACGACAGAGCCGACGCGATACGCCGGGCCCTTGAGGCCTGCGCGTGCGCCTCGGCGGAGAAAGAGCCTTGACGATACTTGGAATAGACACCTCCTCAGCGGCCTGCTCCTGCGCGCTGCTGAAGGACGATAAGCTGCTTGGGGAGACCCTTGTAAACGTCGGTCTCACCCACTCGGAGACCATCATGCCCGCGGTCTCGGCGCTGCTGGAGCGCGAAGGCCTTGCCCCAAAGGACGTGGATGTCTTTGCCGTCGCGGCGGGGCCCGGCTCCTTTACGGGCGTCCGCATCGGCGTGTGCGCGGTAAAGGCGCTGGCCGAGGCCTGCAAAAAGCCCTGCGCAAGGGTGGACGCGCTTCAGGCGATCGCGGAGGGCAGCGCGTATGAGGGACTCATCTGTCCCATCCTGGACGCGCGGCGCGATCAGGTCTATACGGCGCTGTTCCGCAGAAGGCACACGGTTTTGACGCGCGTGCGGGAGGACGCGGCGCTGTCCCTGGACGAACTGATCGAAGCCCTGAGGGACGCCCCGGAGGTCTACTTTACCGGCGACGGCCTCAACAGCTACGAAGCACGCATTTTAGCGGCGATGGGGGACAGGGCGCTTTTTGCCCCCGCCCACATCCGGGTGCTTCGCGCTTCCGCCCTGTGCCGCGCAGCGCAGGCGGATCCCGCCTGCTGGATGAGCGCGGACAGGCTCACGCCATTCTATCTGCGCCTTCCCCAGGCGGAGCGGGAGCGAAACGCGCGCCTTGCGGCAAAGCCATGATCAAGACCGCCTACATCACGGGGACGGAAGCGCTTGACCGCATGATGGAGATCGAGCAAAAGAGCTTTTCCTTTCCCTGGACGCGGCAGGACGTAGTGATCGGCCTTAGGCAGAGCGGGCGCCTGCGCTTTATCGGCCTATGGGAGGGGGATACCCTTCAGGCCTGGGGCTGCTTTGCCCCGGCGATTTGGGAAGCCCACCTCATGACCATCGCCGTCCACCCGGACGCGCGGCGGCGGAGGCTGGGATCGGCGCTGCTCAAGGCCATCGAGCTGGCCGCAGCCGACGCCGGCGCGCAGTACATGGCCCTGGAGTGCCGCGCGGGCAACAAAAACGCCCAGCGCTTCTACGAAAAAAACGGCTATAAGCGCGTGGGCCTTCAAAAGGGCTACTATACCGATACGGGCGAGGACGCGTACCTCTACCTGCTCGAGCCCCTGCCCGAGGGCGATTGCAAGCGGGATCCCTGGCTGATACGCGAATAAGCCTTATGCAATAAACGCGCGGAGGAAAAAGCGCTTGGAATATATTAACGGCAGCGACAGGCTGCACTACGAGATCACGGGCGAGGGAAGCGTTCCCGTGCTGCTTTTGCACGGCTGGGGCGGCTCCACCCAAAGCTGGCTGCCCGTCTGGCGCGACCTTCAGGCGCAGCGAAGGCTGATAAACCTGGACTTTCCGGGCTTTGGCCAAAGCCCCGAGCCCTCCGCTCCCTGGACGGTGGGCGATTACGCGGAGCTTTTGCTTAAGTTTCTGGACGAGATCAACGAACCCCGCGTGGACATCGTCGCCCACTCCTTTGGCGGGCGCGTGGCGCTTAAAATGAACAGCCTCAGACCGGAGCTCGTGCGACGTCAATTGTTCACCGGCTGCGCGGGCCTTCGCTCCCAGGCGGATAGTGCAAGGGACGCAAAGGGCAAAAGCCGCCTGTACGACAATGCCCTGACCCGCCAGGTGCTTGGCGAAAAGGGCGTCGAAAAGCTCCGCAACTTCTTGCGCAGCCACTTTGGCTCGGAGGACTACAAAAACGCCAGCCCCCGGATGCGCGAGGTCTTTAAAAACGTGATCAGCGAAGATCTTTCCTGCTGTCTTGACGGTATCAAAGCCTCCACCCTTCTGGTATGGGGCGAAAACGATACCGCCACCCCTCTGTGGATGGGAAAGGAAATGGAAAAGCGCATCCCGGACGCGGCGCTCATCGTTTTTCAGGGCGCGGGGCATTTTGCCTATCTGGAGCAGTATCAGCGCTTTATCGCCATAGCGAAACAATTTTTGTCAGACTAAAAAAGGAGAAGCACTATGTGGGGATTGCTTATAGCGGAGCTCGCGCTCACCTTTATTGCGCTGTGCATGGGCTCTTTGCACTATATGCATATGCTGCAGCTGGAAAGCTATCAGCTGGACGGCTATTTAAGGCACTTAAAGCGCTATAAAGAGGAGTGGAACGGCTGGACGCTGGCAACGGGCCTTGCCTGCTTTGCGGCGCAGATCGTGCTGCCCATCGTTTTTACCATGTTTACCGGCGAGCGCACCAATTCCGCCATCACCGCGCACGTCATCATCATGGTCGCCTGCGCGATCTCGGTCGCCTATAACGTGTGGCGGGATCTCTCCGCCCCCAAGAAAAAGCCCCTTGTGTTTACCAAGCGCGTAAAGCGCCTGTGCGCGGCGCAGGCCGCGGCGATCGCGTTCATCCTTGCGCTGCTTACCCTTATATTGAGCTACACGGACGAAGAGCGCGGCCTTCGCCTTATGCGGATCAGCCCCATGACGCTGATCGCCGCCCTGCCCTGGCTCATGCTTGCCGGCGGGTACCTTGCCCAGCCCATCGAAAACCACATCAATCACGGCTTTTTCCTGCAGGCGCAGGCCGCCCTTGCCGCAAGGAAGGACATGATCAAGATCGGCATCACCGGCAGCTACGGCAAAACCGGCACCAAGTTTGCCCTGTCCACGATCCTTTCGGTCAAATACAAGGTCTTTACCTCCCAGTCCTCCGTCAACACCCCGATGGGCTTAAGCAAGCTCATAAACACGCAGCTGAAGCCCGAGCATCAGGTTTTCGTGGCGGAGATGGGCGCGCGCCACGTGGGCGACATCAAAGAGCTTTGCGAGCTGGTCAAACCCACCATCGGCCTCATCACCAGCGTCGGCCCCCAGCATCTTGAGACCTTTGGCAACGTCGAGACCGTGGCCAAAACCAAAAACGAGCTGATCCAGGCGCTCCCCAAGGACGGCACCGGCATTTTCGCCTCCGACGGCGCGTGGGTGGACAAGCTCTATAAGCGCTGCGCCTGCGAAAAGCTGCTTAGCGGCGTGGGGGAGGGCGAGTACGACCTTAGGGCCGACAACATCAGCGTCGGCGCTTCTGGCTCGCGCTTTACCCTGATCAGCCGGGACGGCGAAAGCGTGGAGTGCGAAACCAAGCTCCTTGGCCGCCACAACATCTCAAACCTCGTGCTAAGCTGCCTTGCCGCCAAAAAGCTTGGCCTCAGCATGGAGGAGATCGCAAGGGGCGTAAGCCTTGTAAAGCCCGTAGAGCACCGCCTGCAGCTGATCCCCGGCGAACTGAACGTCATCGACGACGCCTTCAACTCCAATCCCGTCGGCGCGCGCGAGGCGCTGAGCGTCCTTGCCGCCTTCCCCGGAAGGCACCTCATCATCACCCCCGGCTTTGTAGAGATGGGCGAGGACGAGGACAGATTCAACTATCAGCTCGGCAGGCAGATCGCCTCCGCCTGCGACGCGGCGATCCTGGTCGGTCCCCGGCACACCAAGCCCATCCTGCAGGGGCTATTGAAGGAGGGCTTTGACGAAAGCCGCATCCTGACCGTCGCCTCTTTGGACGAGGCCAGCGCGCACATCCGCGATTTTGTGGGCAGGGGAGACGCGGTCCTGTTTGAAAACGACCTGCCGGACAACTATAAGGAATAACCTTTTCTGAAAGGACTATCGCAATGAAACTCGAAGTCGCCGTCATCTACGGAAGCCGCTCCTGCGAGCACGAGGTATCCATCATTTCCGCCCTGCAGGCCGCCTCCCATCTGAACAAAGAGGAATACGAAGTCGTGTACGTCTACATCGCCAAAAACGGCGACTGGTACACGGGCTGGAGGCTCAGCGACATGAGCCTGTACCGGGATTTCGACCCCAAGGCCGCTACCCGCGTCATCCCCATGGGGGAGGGCGGCAAGCTCGTTTTGATGCAGCACCCCGCGGACCATCTGCTGCCTGTGGGCCATTTGAAGCGCGTGGCGGAGGCGGACGTGGCGCTCACCGTTTTGCACGGCATGAACGGCGAGGACGGCGCGCTGCAGGGCATGCTGGAAATGTGGCGCGTGCCCTACACCTCCTCCGGGATCCTGGGAAGCGCTTTGGGCATGGATAAGATCGCCATGAAGCAGGTCTTCCGCGCAAGCGGCCTTCCTGTGTGTGACGACGTGTGGGTGGACAGAAACAGCTGGAAAAAGGACCGCAAGGCGGTGCTGGACAAGATCACCTCCAGCCTTTCCTATCCCCTGTACGTAAAGCCCGCAAACCTCGGCTCCTCCATCGGCATAAGCCGCGCTACTGACCTTGCGGAACTGGAAAACGCCATGGACGTGGCCTGCGCCTACGACCGGCGCATCCTGATCGAAAAGGGCGTGGAAAACTGCACCGAGGTCAACTGCGCGGTGCTGGGCTTTGACGGCGAGGCGGAGGCCTCCGTCACCGAAAAGCCCGTCAAGTGGAGCGAGTTTTTGTCCTACGACGACAAGTACGGCCGGGGCGGAAAGGGCGGCGCAAAGGGCACAAAGGCCCAGCCCGCCGCAAAGGGCGCTTCCAAAGGCGGCATGGCGCAGCTCAGCCGCGAAATGCCCGCGCCCGTCAGCGCCGAAATGATCCGGAAAATCGAGCAGACCGCGATCGCCGCCTTCAACGCCCTGGACTGCAAGGGCGTGGCGCGCATCGATTTTCTGTGCAACGAGCAAACGGGCGACATCCGCATCGGCGAGATCAACACCATCCCCGGCTCCCTCAGCTACTACCTGTGGGAGCCCAAGGGCATCAGCTTTTCCGCCCTGCTCGACCGCATGATCGAATACGCCTTCAAGGCCCAGGCGGAAAAGGACGAAAACGTCTTTTCCTATACCTCCAATATCCTAAGCGGCGCCGGCGGAACGAAGGGCGCCAAAAACTGACATCACCTTTTCCCGGGGCGCCGGCGCGGCGCCCCATAATAGAACGCTGCCGGTGAGGTGCTCTATGAAAAAGCTTTTGTCAGAACTAAGGCCCATCCTTGCGGACATCTACAGCCCCCGGGACGAGCACTCCAAGGGCCGGCTGATCTCCCTGATCAGCAGCCTGGTCACGTCGTTTTACAACGTGTTCATCACCGGCATCTTCTACACGGGCTTTTTGTCCATGTACGGCATCTCCATAACGGGCGTTGGCATCGTCACGTTCATTCCCTACATCGGCGGCTGCTTTTCCGTGTTCAGCCCCTTCGTGCTCAGGCGCTTTCAAAAGCGAAAGCGCGTCATGCTTTTAAGCAAGCTGAGCTTTTACGCCCTGTACATCCTTGCTACCACCCTTATGCCGCAGTTCGTCACCGACGCACAGGCGCGGCTGTACTGGTTTATCGCCATCCTCTTTGTGGCTTACGCGCAATACGCGCTCTTCAGCCCCGGCATCACCGTATGGTTTTATAACTTTTATCCAAAAGACAACGAGCGCAGGACCCGCTACATCTATTTGAACCAGCTCTTTTCCTCCATCATGTCAAGTCTGGTGCTTTTGATAAGCGCTCTGATCACCGACGCGGTGTCCTCCTCGGGCAGCTCCGGGCAGCTGATCTTGGCCTTTCGCTATCTGGCCTTCGGGCTTGTTGTGATCGACATCCTGGCCCAGTCCCGCGCAAGGGAATACCCCTACGAGGAAAAGGGAACGCTGAAGATATCTGAGATCTTCACGATCCCCTTCAAAAACAAAAAGTTCTTGATGTGCATGATCCTGATGTTCTACTGGAACTTCATGTGCAACGTAAATAATGGCACCTGGAACTACCATCTTTTGAACCACATGCACTTTTCTTACACGCTGATAAACCTCATGAGCGTTGCCTACACCGTGATCCTCTTTTCCATGTCCAAGCTTTGGCGCAAGGTGCTTCGCAAATACTCCTGGGTCCGCACCTTTGGCATGTGCAACCTCATGTCCATCCCCATCGAGATCATGTTCTTTATGATGAGCCCCCGCATAGGCGCGATCTACGTTCCTTTGTGCCTCATGCAAAACGTGATAAACGTGGGCTACAATCTGAGCTATGCAAACATCCTCTACATGAACCTGCCGGAAAAGGACTCCACCGCCTGCATCGCCTTCAATACCGTCGGCGCAAACCTCTGCGCCTTTATCGGCATGGTCTTTGGCACCTGGTTCGTTTCGCTAAGATCCGACAGCCCCTTCCGCTTTATGGGCCTTGACGTTTACATGGTGCAGATCACCTGCCTCATGCGCGCTGGCTTTTTGCTGATCATGGGCCTTATGTGCTGCCTTGGCTGGCGCTCGTTTACCAGCCAGAGCGAGATCGATCTGGTGAGCGCGTAAGGGGCCTTGCCCGTATGTGCATAGTTTGTCAAAACGCCAGGTTTTACAAGCATGTGCAACAGGCAAAAACTGAGCTGCACCTGCGGATGGCAGTTTGGAGGGGCTGCGGCCCCTCCAAGCTGCCCTGGGGCTGTTGTTCTTGGACAACAGCCCCTTATTTGTTCCTTGCGTGCAATTTCACGCTTGAGCTGTCCTTAATTCCCTTAAGAGCATTGCAATCGCCCGTTGATTGTGTTACAATAAGTCAAAAGCTACGCTGGCCAAGGTCTGCGTACAAAAGAATACGATTAAAGGAGTCATGGCACGTGAAGGTCAGCTTTCGCGGGGGAGTGCATCCCCCGGAACACAAGGAATTGAGCAGAGACCTCCCGCTGGTTCGCTTTGACCCGCAGGGAGAAATGGTCTTCCCGCTGTCCCAGCACATCGGCAAGCCCGCAAAGCCCGTCGTAAAAAAGGGCGACCGGGTGCTGGTCGGACAAATGCTCGCCGAGGCGGACGGCTATGTGTCCGCGCACGTTTTCAGCTCCTGCTCCGGCGTTGTAAAGGCTGTGGAGCAGCGGCGCATCCTTACCGGCCAGTATCCGGAATGCATCGTGGTGGATAACGACGGTCAGTTTACCCCCTTCGGCGACTATGAGACCCGCCGAAGCGAGGCGGAGATCACCAACGAAGACATCGTAAAGCGCGTGCAGGCGGCGGGCGTCGTGGGGCTTGGCGGCGCAGGCTTTCCCACGCACGTAAAGCTCGCCCCCAAAAATCCCCAGGAAATCAAATACATCATCGCAAACGGCGCGGAGTGCGAGCCCTATCTTACCTGCAACGATCAGCTGATGCGCATGAACGCCGCGCCCATCGCAGAGGGGCTTGAGCTCATGCTTCGGCTGTTCCCGAACGCCGTGGGCGTCGTGTGCATCGAGCGCAATAAGCCCGAGGCCATCCAGGCCATGCGGGAGGCCTGCCAAAGCCACGCGCGCATCACCGTGCACGAATTGAACACCAAATACCCCCAGGGCGGCGAGCGCAGC
>CADBNW010000148.1 GCA_902796025.1 uncultured Eubacteriales bacterium | reverse complement strand
GTAGCCCTGTACGGAGCCGATGTTGGTAACGCCCGCCAGCACGCCCGTGCCGTCGCTGTTGCGCAGACCGCGCTTTACGTTCAGCGAGCGAAACTGGTTGGGGTCGATCTTATAGTAGGCGCGTATGTCCCAGCCGAGGTTTTTTACATACTCGTCGGCTACATTGTTTTTTTCAAAATACTGCATAAGTGCCCTTTCCTTTCCGCTGAACGTTTCACGCATGCTTCCTGTCATCAAAGGATACAAATGTGGATTATTGGGATTATACCGCGGTCAGTCTCAAATTGCAATAGCTTAATTGCAAGTTGAAAACAAAAATTATTTAATTTACGCAAATTTTTCCCTTCAATATGCAGTAATTTGAATTTATTTGCTGAATGAACTTGCATATTTGCTTTAAAGCGATTATAATAGGACAAAATGACTGATCGGAGGTCGCGTATGCTTCTAATGGACTGCGCCGCGCGTATTAAGGGCGGCCAGGTGGTACAGACAGATCAGGCGCCCGGCGGCACATTGGCCGAGGGCATATTGCAGCGCCACGGCGGCCTGCACATCCGCTTTGACGCCCTGATTTCCCACGACATCACCTATGTAGGCATCATACAGACCGCCCGTGCAAGCGGGATGCAGCGCTTTCCCCTGCCCTACGCGTTTACCAACTGCCACAATTCCCTGTGCGCAGTGGGCGGCACCATAAACGAGGACGATCACGTATTCGGCCTAAGCGCTGCAAAAAAGTACGGGGGCATCTATGTGCCCGCAAACCTTGCGGTCATCCACCAGTACGCAAGAGAGCAACTTGCCTTTTGCGGCGGCATGATCCTGGGCTCCGATTCCCACACCCGCTACGGCGCGCTGGGCACCCTGGCCGTGGGCGAGGGCGGCGGTGAATTGGTCAAGCAGCTTTTGAACAACACCTGGGATCTTGCGTCCCGCCCGCCGGTGGTGCTTGTGTACCTGACAGGGCGGCTTTCCCACGGCGTTGGCCCGCACGACGTGGCGCTTGCGCTTTGCCGCGAGACCTTCAACTGCGGCTTTGTGAAAAACTGCGTGCTGGAGTTTGCGGGGCCGGGCGTTAAGGCCCTAAGCATGGATCAGCGCATCGGAATCGACGTGATGACCACGGAGACGGCGTGCCTCAGCTCCATCTGGGAAACGGACGACAAAACCCGGCGCTTTTTCGAGGCGCACGGCCGGGGAGACAAATACGCTCCCCTTTCCTCGCCTGAAGGCGCGGTGTACGATAAGGCCATCGTGCTGGATCTTGGTGCGATCGAGCCCATGATCGCGCTGCCCTTCCATCCCGGCAACGCCTTCAGCATTCGGGAATTGAACGAAAACCCCATGGAGGTGCTTGCAAGGGCCGAGCAGGCAGCCGGTCTCAAAAACGGCGAGCTGCGCGCCAAGTGGACGGACAGGGGCTTAAGGGCCGATCAGTTCGTGATCGCGGGCTGCGCGGGCGGCGGCTACGAAAACATTTTGAACGCCGCAAGGATCTTAAAGGGCAAAAGCGCGGGCAATCTCAGCGTCTACCCGGCGTCCGTGCCCGTCGAGGCCGCACTTTTGAAAAGCGGAGAGCTGCTGGATCTCATCTCAAGCGGCGCGGTGCTCAAGCCCTGCTTTTGCGGGCCCTGCTTTGGCGCGGGCGACGTGCCGTCCAACGGGGCGCTGTCCCTCAGGCACACGACCCGCAATTTCCCCTTCCGCGAGGGCGCAAAGCCCGGCGAGGGGCAAAGCGCGTTTGTGGCTCTGATGGACGCAAGATCCATCGCCGCAAGCGCTGCAAACGGCGGATACGTGACCGGGGCCGACGCGATCGATTACGAGGACGTTCAGGACGCGCCCTACGAAGCGGATCTTTCGGCCTACAAAAACCGCGTGTATGACGGCTGGGGCAAGCCGATGCCGCAAGAGGCGCTGGTCTTTGGCCCGAACATCGCCGACTGGCCGGTGTTTCAGCCGATGCCGGAAAAGCTGTGCTTTACCGTGGCCTCCCGCCTTACAGACAGCGTGACCACGACGGACGAACTGATCCCCTCCGGGGAGACCTCCTCCTACCGCAGCAATCCCCAGAGGCTGAGCGAGTTTGCGCTGTCCAGGCGCGATCCCGGCTATGTGGGCCGCTCCAAGCGCCTTCGGGACGCGGGTCAGTACAGCTGCGTCGTTGCGGTGTGCCCCGGCGACGGCAGCGCAAGGGAGCAGGCGGCCTCCTGCCAGCGGGTGCTGGGCGGCATCGCGAACGTGGCGGTAAGCTACGCGACCAAGCGCTACTGCGCAAACCTGATCAACTGGGGCATCGTTCCCTTCGTGTGTGCGGATGCGCTTAGGCTGAACGTGGGCGACCAGGTGGAGCTGGAAAGCTTTGCCTCCCGGCTTTTGGCGGGCGAGCGCAGCTTTACCGCCCGCGTGAACAATACGTGGGATCTGCGCCTGGAGCTTCCTTCTCTTACCAAAGCCGAGGAAGAGATCCTGCTTGACGGATGCCTGATCAATCATTATAAAAAGGGCATGTAGCTTGCAGAAGGAAATAAGACAGGCTTGAACGCTTTGCAGGAAGCCGCGGGGCGGTCTTCCCTGGAGATAAAAAACTCTTTCGCGTGAAAGGATCAAAAGCAATGACGAGCAAAATCCAAATGTCCCGTCCCATCGCGGAGCTGGACGGCGACGAAATGACGCGCATCCTGTGGCAGCAGATCAAGGAGATCGCCCTTGAGCCCTTTGTCGATCTGAAAACCGAATATTACGACCTGGGGCTGAAAATGAGGGACATCACGGACGACGCCGTCACCTTGGAGGCGGCCAAGGCCATAAAGCGCCTGGGCGTCGGCGTAAAGTGCGCGACCATCACCCCGAACGCCGCCCGCATGACGGAGTATCACCTAAAGCGCATGTATAAATCCCCCAACGGCACCTTGCGGGCGTATCTGGACGGCACCGTGTTTCGCCGCCCGATCATCGTGCCGGGGCTAAAAAGCTATGTGCCGGGCTGGGTAAAGCCCATCACTGTGGCGCGTCACGCCTACGGCGACGTCTACAAGGCCGTGGAAATGAAGACCGATCAGCCCGGCAAGGCGGAATTGGTGTTTACCGGCGCAGACGGAAGCCAGCAGCGAAAGACCATCTTCGATTTCGAGGGCCCGGGCATCGTGCAGGGCATGCATAACCGCCTGGACTCCATCAAAAGCTTTGCCGCGGCCTGCTTCGAGTACGCGCTGGAGGCGGGCGAGGATCTGTGGTTTTCCGCCAAGGACACGATCAGCAAAACCTACGACGAGGCCTTCCGCGAGACCTTCCAGGCGCTGTACGACCTGCAGTACCGGGAGCGCTTTGAGCAAAAGGGCATCTCCTACTTTTACACCCTGATCGACGACGCGGTGGCGCGCGCGATCAAATCCCGCGGCGGCTTCGTGTGGGCGATGAAAAACTACGACGGGGACGTTTTGAGCGACATGATCTCCTCCGCCTTCGGCTCGCTTGCGCTGATGACGAGCGTGCTGGTGAGCCCCGGCGGCGTCTACGAGTACGAGGCCGCCCACGGCACGGTGACCCGGCACTACTACCGCTACCTGAAGGGAGAAAAGACCTCCACCAATCCCATGGCCACGCTGTTTGCCTGGACGGGCGCGCTCAGAAAAAGCGGAGAGCAGACGAACAACCCGGCCCTTCGCGCCTTCTCGGACGCCCTTGAAAAGGCCGCCGTCACCACCATCGCCACCGGCACCATGACCGGCGACGTGGCCGCCCTCTACGGCGCCATGCCCGAGGTCGTGGACAGCGAAACGTTTTTGAAAAAAGTCGCGGAAAAGACAGAGGAATTGCTGAAGGGATAAAACAGCATATTAAATTGCAGGGGGCTGTGCGGACAGCTCCCTGTTTTTATTTTGATCTTCTCGAAACATGTTTTCGCATAAGAATTTCGTTCATCCGCCCCTGCGGGGCATCTGAGGCGCGCGGATTATTCTTTTGTTGCTTTCCAGAATCGCTCAAGCGCGCCCTTGAGCTGCGCTTCGTCCAGCTTTACGGGCTTCATGTGCGGGGGCAGCAGGCGGGCGTACTGGGGCAGAAAGTAACGTTCGTCGATGAACAGCACCGCGCCGCGGTCGGTCTCGCTGCGGATGACGCGGCCGGCGGCCTGCAGGCATTTGCCAAGGCCGGGGTAGAGGTAGGCCGTTTCAAAGCCGCCCTCGCCTTCGTCGTTTGTGAAAAGCTGCATCAGGGCATTTCGCTCCTCACAGATCTGGGGCATGCCGACGCCCACGATCGCAGCGCCGATCAGCCGGTCGCCCGGCAGGTCGACGCCCTCTGAGAACACGCCGCCCATCGCGATGAACGCAAGCATCGAGCGCGCGGGCGCAGGCTGAAAGCGGGCAAGGTACCCGGCGCGTTCCCTTTCGCTCATGTCACGCTTTTGCACGAGCAGCTCCGTATCCCCGGCGATCTGCGAAAACGCCCCCGCCACCAGGTTCATGTAGGCGTGGCTGGGAAAGCAGGCAAGGTAATTGCCCGTTTTGGCGTCCACCAGCGCCTTGAGCGCGCGCGCCACCCGCCCCGCGCTCTCCTGCCGCGCCTGATAGCGCGTGGGGATGGACAGCGCGGCGCAAAACAGGTTTTCCTTTGGAAAGGGGGAGGGAAGATCCAACAGTGCGTCGCCGTTTTGCTCGTCTATGCCCAGCATCTTTCCGTAATGCGCAAGCGGCTGAAGCGTGGCTGAAAACATCACCGTGCCGCGCATGCGCCGGGTGATTTTGGACAGGATCGGCGTGGGATCAAAGCACCACAGGCGGCAGCTTGCCCTTTTGCCCGTTTCGCCCGGCAAAAACACCGCGCGATAGCTCTCCTCGTCAAACAGGTCCGACATGCGGATAAAGGAAAGGGCGTCAAAAAACTGCTGCTTCAGCTGCTCCGCATAGGGCTGCGCGCCGCCAAGCAGGGGCTTGGCCGCGTCGGTAAAGCGCTTGGCCGCCTCGATGATCTCACCCGGCAGCTGGCTGTCCATCGTGAGCTCGTCCGTTTTGCCGATGCGCTTTACAAGCAGCTTTAGGGCGCCATACAGCTCGCTGCCCTTTTCGCCGTTTTTGACCAGCGCGCTTTTGAGCGCGTTAAGCTTGGCGCCGTCAAGAAGGGCGGAATACATCTCCCGCGCCCGGTCCGTGAGGTTGTGCGCCTCGTCGATCAGCAGGGTGTAGCGGCCGCTGCGGTCGAAAAAGCGCTTCAAGCGCACCTTGGGATCGAACACGTAGTTGTAATCGCAGATCACGACCTGCGCGGTCTCGCACAGCGCCAGCGTAAGCTCAAACGGGCACAGGCTGTATTTTTCAGCAAGCGCCTGGATATACCCTTCGTTCAGCGCGTCCGTCTGCCAGCTTTCCGAAACGGCAAGGCGCTGCCGGTCAAAGTGCCCCCTGGCCCTTGGACACAGTTCGGGATCGCAGGGCAGAAGGGGCGTCGGGCAGAGCTTTCGCTGGGCCACGATGCTTGCGCTTCTGATCAGCATGCCGCGCTTTCGCATAAGCGCAAGCGCGTTTTCCGCGGCCACCCGCCCCGTGGTGCGCGCCGTAAGGTAAAACACGGTGTCCGTAAGCCCTTCGCCAAGCGCCTTTACCGCGGGAAACAGCGCCGCCGCGGTTTTGCCGATGCCGGTCGGGGCCTGCGCCAGAAGCCTCGTTTTGTGCTGGATGGCGCGGTACGCCGCTGCGGCGAAGCTGCGCTGGCCGCTTCGGAAGCTGTCAAAGGGGAAGGCGCTTTGCTTTACGCTTGGCAGCGCTTCGGTAAGCCAGCTTTCCTCGCGCTTTACGCGGGAGGCGTATTCTGCGGCGTAGGTGAAAAACAGCTTCGTAAGCTCCTTATGCCCGTAGACGCGCTTAAAGCGCACGCGCTCGCCCTCGAGGTTTGCGTATACCAAACGCACCGTGCTTTGCTCAAGGCCATTTTGCTCACACAATATCCAGGCGTAGATCTGCGCCTGTGCCCAGTGCACGGGATAGTCGTCTTCGCCGATCAGCGCGGGGCTGACGGGCGTGGTTTTGATCTCCTCCACCTCGCAAAAGCCCGCTTCCAGCCGCAGTCCGTCCACGCGCCCCTGCACAAGCAGGCTTACGCCGTCCACCGTCACCTCGTGCTTTACGGGCACCTCGGCCTTATAGTGCGCGTCGTAGGCATTTTGGATCAGGAGGTGGCCCTTAAGCCCCTCCTGCATGCGCTCCAGCGCCTCGGCGCTGCTTTTGAGATCGCCGCCCTCAAAGTACGTTTCGGCGAGGGTGCGGACGCTTACGCTGTGGGTCATGGCCAGATGAGCCCGCCCGCGGCCCTTTCAAGCGCGTCGGGTACGGGCGGCGTGCCGTCCCTGGCAAAGGCGCAAAGCGCCCTTACAAGCGCCTGCGACTGATCGCTCAGGGCGCAGTCCTCCCGGCAGCCGTCTGAAAACGAAAGCAGCGCGCGGGGGCTTTTGCCCGGCTTGTTCAGCGCCCGGCGGCTTTTGCCCCAATCCGCAGCGCCGGGCTTTAAGCGCCTGATGGGCAATAGGCGCAGCGCGACGCACACGAAGTCTTCATCGCTTAAGCCCAGAAGCAGCGCTTCCTTTAGCCCCTCGTCGCCCCTATGGCGAAGGATATTATAGTCAAACGCATAGGGAGAAAAGCCGTGCAGCTCCATGCCCTTCTCCTTTGCCGCTGCACGCTCGCTCTCCCTTGGCGGGCGGGGCAAAAACATTCTTTTTGGACAAAGGTCCCCCGGATCTATTTCATCCAGCGCGATCAGGCAGTCGCACTCTTCCGCCGCAGCGGGCGCAAGCGCCGATCTGCTTTCCTCGAGCATGCGGGAGAGGAAGAGATGCGCCTTTTCTTCGTCTTTGGAAAGCACGCACACGCGGGGCTTTGGCACTTCCTTTTCCAGCGCGCGCAATAGCGCCCGGTCGCTTTTGTCCAGAAAAGCCGTCTCAAGCAGATCCGGCCTTCTTGCCCAGGTCACGCGCAGCGCCTCGTCCCGCCGCCAGCGGTCGATCTGCTTTTGATCGCCGTTCAAAAGCACCTCGGGCACGCTCAGCCCCTCGATCTCCCGGGGGCGGGTGTACTGGGGATATTCGAGCAAGCCGCTTGAAAAGCTTTCGTCCACGCTGCTTTCGTCGCAGCCCAAAACGCCGGGCAGCAGCCTGGCTACGGCGTCTGTTATGATCAGCGCGCCCAATTCGCCCCCGGTCAGCACGTAATCGCCCACCGAGATCTCCTCGTCGATCGCCAGGTCGATCACCCGCTGGTCGAGCCCCTCGTAGTGCCCGCACAGCAAAACCAGCTCCTCGCAGCGCGACAGCTCCTCCGCCTTTTTCTGGGTAAAGCGCTCCCCCCGGGGGGAGAGATAAATGCGCCTGCCGCGAAAGCCTTCGCCGCAGGCATAGCGCAGGGCGTCCAGCGTCGGCTGCGGCGTCATCACCATGCCCGCGCCGCCGCCGAAGGGGGCGTCGTCCGTGTTTTTGTGCTTGTTCTGGCTGAAGGGGCGGATGTCGATCACCTGCGTCTCGATGGCGCCGCTTTTGCGCGCGCGCGCAAGGATGCTGGTGTCCAGCACGGCCTCGAGCATTTCGGGAAAGATGGTCAAAAGCTTAAACTTCATTTTCTACCGAAACTTCCTGAAGGCGCTTTGCGTCCAGCAGCATTTTGCCGCCCTCGATGTCGGTGGACAGCACCACGCTTTTGAGCGCCGGCACCAGTGTCTCCACGCGCCGCGCCTTATCCAAAAACACGTACACGTCGTTGCCGCCGGGCTGCATGACCTCGGTCAGCGTGCCAAGTGAGCGGCCCTCGCTGTCTACGCCTTCAAGGCCGATGAGATCCACGATAAAATATTCGTCCTCGTCCAGCTCCACCGCGTGGGCCCGGTCCACGTACAAAAGCCGGCCCCGAAGCGCCTCGGCGGCGTTTCGGTCGCTGATGCCCTCAAGCAGCAGATACACCGCGCTTCCGTCAAAGCGCACGAAGCGCGCCTGCAGCGGGGTGTATGCGCCCTTGTCCTCCAGGTACAAAACGGAGGCGTCCTCAAAGCGCATGGGATCGTTGGTCAGGGGCTTTACTTTGATCTCGCCGCGGATGCCCTGGGGCTTTAGCACCTCGCCCACGGCCAGATACGGCTTCACAGCGCGCCTCCGTCGCTGCGGCTGACCTCGACCGAAATGGGATAGTGATCCGAAAGATAGATGCCGTTCAGCTCCTGATCCCACTTGCAGGCCGCGCCCTGCATGTCAAAACCCTTTACAAAGATGTAGTCGATCTGCGGATCGCTGCCCCGGCCCCAGTTGTGCCAGGTGGTGCCGATGCCGCCCGTAAGCTCTTTAAGGCCCAGGGGGTGATTTCGGATGTACATCACCTCTTCGCTGTCCGGATAGGCGTTAAAGTCGCCGCACAAAAGGAGGGGAAGATCCCATACCTTAAGATCCTGCCGGATCTTTTCCATCACGCGCCTTGCGCCCATGACGCGCGCAAAGGCCTGCTCGTGATCCAGGTGCGTGTTGTACACGTGGAAGGGCTCGCCCTCGCCCAGTGGGCGCAGCATCAGGTGGGTGACGATGCGCGGGCAGGAGGACTGCTTTTCGTATCTGGAGCCGGGCACATAGGGCGTGTCGCTCAGCCAGCTGGTGTCAAGACCCAACAGCTCGTATTTGCTGCTGTCAAACGCCACGGGATTGTGCTCGCCCATGTAATCCGCGCCCCGGCCGCCGCCGACCATGGTGTAGCCCATGCGCGACAGATGCTCGCGCATGAAGGAATTCATGTCGTGCTTCATTTCCTGAAAGCCGATGATGTCCGGGCGGCGCTTCTCGATCTCGTCCAGGATCAGTCCTTTGCGGTAGAAAAAGCGGTTCACGCCGTCCGCCATCGCCTCGGTGCGGATGTTGAAGGTTACAAACTGCATACATGCCTCCAAAAAAGCTTAAGCCTTTTGATCTAATAAAAACCGGAAATAAAAACAACCAACTCAAAGCTAACAGCTAATAGCTAATAGCTAACAGCTAACAGCTAACTAAATTCTCCCTCGCCAGCGCCGCCGCGCCCAGCATGCCCGCGCCGTTGAGCTTCGTGGCCAGGCGCAAAACGCCCCGCAGCGTGTTAGCGTCGTAATTGTAGGCGGAGGGGATGTGCCTTAAGGTGCGCTCGATCAGGATCTCTCCGCCCGCGCTCACGCCGCCGCCAAGCACGATAGCCTGGGGGCGAAAGATCATGTACAGGGAGCAGATGCCGTAGGCCAGCTCCTGACAGTATCTGTCCAGAAAGCGCAGCATCTGCCTGTCGCCCGCGCGCGCCCCGTCCAGCACCAGCCGCGCCCGCGTGCCGCCGGCCAGCCGGCCCAGCGCGCCCGCGCTTGCGTACATCTCAAAGCAGCCCCTCTGTCCGCAGGGGCACTTGAGTCCGCCCGCGTGCACCACAAAATGGCCAAGCTCCGCCGCGGCGTTGTCGTGGCCGCGCCAGGGCTTGCCGTCGATCAGCAGCGCGCCGCCCACGCCGGTGCCAAGCGTCAGGTACACCGCGCTGCTTAAGCCAAAGCAGCTGCCGCCCTCCAGCGTCTCCGCCGCAAGGGCGCACTGCGCGTCGTTGTCGAGCCACACGGGAAGGCCGGTCTCCCGCGCCAGGGTAGCGCCAAACTGCACGCCGGCCCAGCGCAGGTTGCCGCTGTTGACCCTGCCCGAGGGGCGCGTGACCGCGCCCGGCACGCCAACGCCGATCCGCTGCGCCGGGTGGGGCGCTTCCTCCAGCAGGCGCTTGATTTGCCTTGCGCAGGCCACCGAGTCGCCGCGTATGCTGTGCACAGACTGGCTATGGACGAGCTGCATGCTGTCGTCAAAAAGCCCGAACTTCAAATTGGTGCCGCCAAGATCGATACCGGCTATGTACATTTTTGAATGTTCTTCCTGCCAATTATTGATAAAGGCCGCTCGCGCGGCCTTGGTATTATGCTTTGTAAACGGGCTTCGTGGGCTTTGCGCTGGGCGCGGGCGTGGATTTCGGGGCGGAGGGGGCTTCGCCCTCCCCGGGGAAAAGGCCGTCCCAGATGCTGCCGGAAGCGGGCTTTTCGCTGTAGGCGAACACCAGCATCGCGCCGCTGTCGCCGTTTAAGCTCCCCTCGTACAGCCAGCCGGAGGAAGCGCCCTGCACGCTGCCGTTTTTGCTTAAGTCGCCAAGCACCTTGTCCGCAAGCTCCCTTGCGCGGGCGTAGCCGGGCTTGTCGCCCGTGACCGCAAGCGCGCAGGCCGCCATTTCCGATACGCTTTCGTTCAATTCTTCAAAGTACAGACCGAAGGCGCTGGCCCCGCCGCTTTTTTCAAGCTGCACCCAAAGGGAGGCATGCAGGCCTACGAACAAAAACGCGCCGTCCTGCTCGTACACCGCCTCCTGGGCGATGCACGCGTCAAGCCCGTGCTCCAGAGCAAGCTGGCTGTAGGCCTGCGCCCAAGCCTCCAGCGCCGTTTTCAAAGCCTCGTCCGGCTCCGTCTGGCCGGCCAGACCCTGCCCGCACATTAGGCACAGCGCAAGGCAAAGGCACAGCGCGCGAATCACTCTCATGGGGCGTTAGTTTTCCACGCCGCCCATGGAGGTCACGATGCCGTCCACCACCGTAAAGCTGTAGGCGTCGCCGAAGGTGTAGCCATGGTGGAAGGTGTTGCCGCTGATCTTAAAGTGGTTGCAGCTGCCAAGCGTGTAGGTGCCGTTGGGATAGGCGCTTACGTCGATCACGCAGGTAAAATCGGAATACTCCATGTTGTGGCCGTTTTTCAGCGTATGCTGTACGCCGCTTGCGCCGGCCTGCTTGTTGGTGGTGTAGAAGAGGTTGTCGCCCTTTTCGTTTGTGACGTATACGTAGCAGGTGTTGTTGGTTTTGCCGTTAAAGCCCTCGCGGTTTCCGTAGGACCAGCCGGTAAAGCTGATGACGCTGCCGCCGTTTTCGCTGGTAAGGATCTCAAGCTGGGTAATGCCGTTTTTGACGCGGGTGTTTTTGTCCAGCATCCATTTAGCCTTTTTGGCATCGTTGGAGACCTGCGAATACATGCTGGCGGGCAGGGGAGAGGGAGTGGGGACCGGAGTGGGCGTGGGGTCCGGCGTGGGGGTAGGCTCGGGCGTGGGCAGCGGGGTCTCGGTCGCTGCGGGCTCACTGCCAAATTCGCCAAGGCCGTCCTCGCCGCCCGGCGCGGGCTCGTCGTCCGTGCCGACAAAGTCGTCGGGATCGTAGTCGTCGTCGGGATTCTGCGCGTCGCCGCTTTGGGACGCGGCATCGCTGTTCGTATTTACCGGCGTGTCGGTGGTCAATTCGTCCTCGCCGCCCTGCACGATCAGCGCAGAGGTGGGACGGGGCGTTGCCTCGGCCAGCGGGTTGGCGGGCTTTTTGAGTATAAACTCGTTTAATACGATCACGACCGCGGCAATGATGATCGCGCCGATCAGAAAGCGCACGATCGCCCGGCCTGCATTGCCCTTGCGAAGGTTCATAGCACTCATATTCATCCTCCGAAAAACCAATTTTATAGAACTCTTCTAATGTATATAATACCGTAAAACCAGCAAAAAGTCAACAATATATGGGAAACAATTTATAACAATTTGGAAACAATTGCCAATTTGCTGACGAAAGCTCCATAGGGCCGCTCCTTCTGCCCTTACAGGTATTTCAGGCAAAGCGCCGCGCCGGAAGGCGTCTGCTGCCGCCCCTTTTGCAAGCTGTCCCAAGGATGGTTTTTCCGGACCAAGGCGCTATGGATCTTCTTCCGAGTCTTCGTCGCCGCTGTCCGCTTCGCCGCTTTCCTCTGAAAAAGTGTCGCTGTCGCCGTACAATATGTCAAACAGCCGATTCAGTTCTTCCTGTGAGATCTCCTCCCCGTCGTCGTCATCCTCGTCATCCTCATCGTCCTCTTCGTCCTCTTCGTCCTCGTCCTCATAGTCTTCGTCGTACTCATCTTCGCCGTCATCCTCCAGCCATTCCAGGGGGGCGACTTCCTCTTCTTCCATATCGTCGCCCACCGCGTCGTTTGCGACGACGACGCAAAGCCTGAAGCCCCTGCTCGCCATCTCGCAGTCCGGACTGGGGTCAAAAAATCCGTCCTCGTCTACGACGCCGCCGTCGTACATCCAGCTGATGGCCTGTCCCGTGCTCAGTCTGCCGACGCGCTGTTCAGCCGTTTCCAGCATCGTCTCTATGGCCTCAAAGCTCGGCAGAGTGATAAGCGGCGAACGAAGCCCTCTTTTTCTTTGGGGCACGAGAAGGGAGATCTCCTCGTAGTCAAACAGCGCCCACGTAAGCTTTGGCAAAAAGCTTTTTTTGATTTTGTCGCAATCGCAGTAGAGCATGCTGTCCGGGTACGGCAGGCAGTCGTAGCTGATCAGGCGAAGGCACTTAAGACCCGTAGGACAGTCTTTGTCTGGAAGCGGCGACGCATGCCACAGCATGGGGCAGCCCTCCCAGTGCCCAAAGCGGAAGAGCACGGGCTTTTTGTCCGCCAGGGCTTTTTCCCGCGCTTCGTCAAAGCTCTCTGCGCCGTAGGCGTTTTGCGGGACATTGCTGCTTCGCGAAAGCACCGTGGAGCTGTCAAGCGGCTCGTAAGGCTTTACGTCCAGATCTGGCAGGGGCAGCGCAGGCACGCCGCTAAAGGGGTATTCGTCGATATCTGCGAGCCGTCCCATGTAGGGATACAGGCGGCCGCACAGGATGAGCACCTCTCCCTTTTCCTTGTCCAGGCGCTGCAGCTGACTTAAGGAGATCAGGGGCTTGCCCGTTTCATAATCCGTGCCGCAGAGGGTCTGCAATTCCTGCAGCATTTCCACCTCGCGGCTGGTGAGGTACACCCAGTCGTTGCAGTTGCCGCGGATGGTGTCCGCGTCCTGGCCGTACTTGCTTTTGAGCTGATGCAGGCTTTGGATGAACAGATAAAAGCGGATGTTCCGGCTGCGCGCGGCGCTGATCATGCTGCTCATATCCGGAATGGGCGGAAGATTGCTGAATTCGTCCAGCAGGAAATTGACGAGCAGGGGCAGCGTGTGGTCCTTGCAGCGCTGCGCTTCGCCGATCAGGTTCACGTAGCACTGCTTGATGCACAAAGACACCAGCTGATGCAGGGTGGTTTTTTCGTCGGGCATGATGATGTAAAGCGCGGTCTTATGGTGGCCGATGTCGGCAAAGTCCACCTCCTGCCTGGAGAGCATGTCGAGCAGCGCGTTGTCGGCAAACAGGAACGAAACGCCCGCCAGAAAGCTCACCAGCACATTGCTGGTGGTTCCCTCAGAGCCGGTGAGCATGGCGTTCATGTTGTAGCGCGCAAGGGAGCTGGCCGGGTAGGTCTGGACGATCTGCCGGGTATCGAGGGCGGCGCCCCTGTTCAGGCCGTCGACGATCTGGCGCGCCGTGCGCAGGGACAGTTCGTTCCAAAGCTCCGGCTTTTCCAGCTGCATCAGCAGCATCCCCGTAAAGAGGGAGCGGGAGCTTTGCTCCCAGAAATGATCGTAGGAGCCCTCTCTTTGCGGAAACACCAGGTTGGCAAAGTCCGTAAGGCTGGCGTTTGCCGCGTCCTCGCGCCCCGATCTGTACAGCTCGATAGCCTCGTTCATCGGGTTCCAGCCGTTTGAAAAATGGGGCTCGCGCAGGTTGATCACCTGGATGCGGTAGCCCTCCTTTGCAAACAGGCCGCTGGTTCGGTCGTACAATTCGCCCTTGGGGTCGGTCACGATGACCGATTCTCCGCTGCGGGCAAAGATCTCCATCATGGGCATGGCGAGCAGCCGGCTTTTTTTGCTGCCGGTGGAGCCCATGATCAGCCCGTGGGAGTCGTCGCTGTTTACATAGGCCACCTTGCCGTCGCTTAAAAGCGGCAGGCCGGAGGCGGGGTACTTTTCCTCCTCAAGGTCGATGCGGATCAGCCGCTTTTCCAGCTCGCGCCGGTCCGCCCAGCGGGCGCTGGCTCGCTCGGTGGGTTCATAACCGTAGCGGTACGCGTCGTAATTTCTCATTTTCCGCCTCCAAATCCTATGCGGCGGACCGTGCCGTGTGACACGGAAAGCTGCCTAAGGTAGCCCTCCTGCTCCATCAGGGATTTCAGCGCCGCTTCATCGATGATCGGTACGTCCAGATTCTGTGTGGAGCAGGCGTGGTACACCAGCAGATCCACCATGTTTTCCAGCGACTGCAAGCCGTCAAATTCCGCTATGGCCTGCAATTTCGGCATCAGCTCAAGCAGATACTGCTCCGCCCCGGCGCTTAGGGAAAAGCCCCTGCGCTGGACAAAGTCTCTGGCATAGGCGCACATGTCCCCGTCGCTCAGGCGCGGAAAGCGCACCACCTCAAGCGGCAGGGCAAGGGACAGGCGCTTGACCAGCTCCGCCGGGGCCTCGCCGTTTTTCATGGGCGCGATAAACACAAACAGGATGTCGCCCTGTCTGTCCTCTGCAAAATCCATAAGCTGGGAAAGCCCCCTTAAGCGCCCCTCGTCCGCGTCCGGCAGCTCTACGCCCAGTATCCCCCGAAACGCGCCCGTCATGCCGGACGCTGCCCGCACCGCGCGCAGCATTGGCTGGATGGAGGGCAAAAGCAGCTGCTCGACCACGCGCTTTTCACCCTGAAAGGTGAACAGCTGCATTTCGTCCAGCATCCGGGCAAAGAGCTGCAGATGCGTGCTTACGCCGCTGCCCGCGGCCTCCGTAAACAGGTAGTGGGGGATCAGCACGTTCTCCAGCTTCAGACGCCGCTTGTTTTCGCACAGACAGCTCAGCCGCCTGGCCAGCGCCTTGAATTCCTCCATGCCGCGCAGCGCCATGATCTCAGTGTATGCGTCAGACATATGATTTGCGCCCTCCTGTCAGCCGCAAGCGCGGCTGTTCGTTTGCTGCTTTGATTGTACTATAAAAAAGGATGATAACGCAAGGGGGATTTTGACGCGAAGGGGGCCTTTAAGTCAGCCATTATATAATGTCAAGCAGTTCCGCAAGCGTTGAAATGGTGAACTCCGGTTTTTCGTCGTTCGACTGAGGTTCATGGTAAGCGCCCAGGCCGCGCTTCAAACGAACGGTATGCATGCCAAGGCGATTGGCAGGTGCGATATCATTATCCATACGGTCGCCCACCATCACGGCGTTTTGCGCCTTGCAGCAGGCTTGCTTCAAGGCCCATTCAAAAATTGCCGGATCAGGCTTTGCCATGCCGAGTTCCGCGGAAGCGGCGATCACGTCGAAATACTGCAGCAGATTCCAGTTCTTCAGCCGCTGCACTGTGCCAATATTCTGATTGGCGATCACGCCGAGTCTGAACGCCCGGCGCTTCAGTTCTTTTAAAGTCGAAGCAGCGTCGGGAAACGGAACTTCGTCCTCGCTGTGCCACGGCGTTTTGGTCAGGGCAAAAAACTCCATTGCGGACAGGTCGCCGTTTCGGCCGTTTCGTATCATCTCAAGACGTTTTTCACGATACGCTTGCTCTGTGACATCCGT
>CADBNW010000147.1 GCA_902796025.1 uncultured Eubacteriales bacterium | reverse complement strand
AGCGCAAATGCACCCTGCCTCGAATGAGGCAAGGTGTGTAAAGATTATTTGGATTATTTCAGTGTCTACTTGACAAGGACGGAGCAGATTTGCGCCGGGCTTTTTTATAAGTTCCTCATATCCAGAGTGGTTTTTATGACCAGCTTGTCCAGGGCGATCAGGATGGGCGGAAGCAGGAAGATGACCACGGCCACGGAGACCAGGGCGCCCCTTGCGATCAGGCGGCACATGGAGGAAATGATGTCGATGTCGCTGTAGACGCTTACGCCGTAGGTGGCCGCAAAGAAGCCAAAGCCGCTGACCAGGAGGCTGGGAGCGCTGAGCTCAACGGCCTTTGCGGCGGCATCCGTCCTGTTCAGGCTGCCCAGGCGGAACTGCTTATAGCGGGTGGTCATGAGGATCGCGTAGTCCACCGTAGCGCCAAGCTGGATGGTGGAAATGAGGATCGGCCCCACGAAGGGCAATTGGACGTTGGTATAGTAGGGAACGCAGAGGTTTGCCGCGATGGCAAGCTCGATCAGCGCGACCAGCAAAAGCGGGAGGCTCAGGGACTTTTGCGTAAGCAGGATGATCACAAAGATCGCGGCGATGGAAATGATGCTGACCCGCTGGAAGTCCACGTCCGTGCAGGCGATCAGATCCTTGGTGCAGGGCGCTTCGCCGATGAGCATGCCGCTGGGATCATAGCGCTTGACGATCTCGTTCAGGCTGTCGATCTGGCGGTTTACCTCGTCTGAGGAGATCACATAGGAGGAATCGATCAGCATGAGCTGCCAGGTTTCGCCCTTGAGGGAGCTTGTGAGTTCCTTGGGCAGCATGCCCTTGACGAGCGCGGGCAGGTCCAATTGATCGATGGTGTGCGCGCCAAGCACGTCCTTTACGCCGTCCACGGCGGAAAGCTCCGAGGCAAGGGAAGCGGTCTGCTCCTTTGTAAGGTCTGCGCTAACGAGGAGCAGGTGGGCGGTGGACATATCAAATTCGTCTGAGAGCTTGTTGTTTGCCTGGATGCTCGGGAGCCTTTCGGGCATGACCTTACTCATATCGTAGTAGACGTTCACGCGGCTGTAGCCGTAAAACGCGGGAACGGCCAGGATGAGCGCAAGCACCGCAAGTATGCGGTAATGCTTTGCTACAAAGCGGCCAACGCCCGCCATATCGATGAGCAGGGGCCGGTGGGAGGTCTTTTCGATCGCCTTGTCCAGGGCGCGCAGCACGCAGGGCAAAAGCACGAGCGTACCGATCAGGCCCATCACCACGCCCTTGCTCATGACGATGCCAAGGTCCTTGCCCAGGGTAAAGCTCATAAAGCAGATGGACACGAAGCCCGAGATGGTGGTAAGGCCGGAGCCGAGGATGGAGTTGAAGGTCTGGCACACGGCCTGCGCCATGGCCTCGTCGCGGTCCTCGCATTGGGCCTTTTGCTCCTTGTAGCTGTGCCAGAGGAAAATGGAGTAATCGAGCGTCACGCCCAATTGCAGTACGGCTGCGACCGCCTTGGTGATGTAGCTGATCTCGCCCAGGAAATAGTTGCTGCCAAGATTCCAAAGCACGCTGATGCCGATGCACAAAAGGAAAATGAGGGGCAAAAGGAAGGAATCAAGGACCAGCATCATGACCAGCGCGCAAAGCGCCACGGCGATGCCGACGTAGATGGCCTCCTGGCTTTCGACGAGGTCTCGGGTGTCGGTGATGACGGCGGAGAGGCCGGAGATGAAGCACTTTTCCCCCGCTATGCTGCGCATCTGCTCGATGGCGTCCATGGTCTCCTCCGAGGAGGAGCCGGAGTCGAAGAAGACGGCGCTCAGCATGCAACTGCCGTTTACAAAGCGCTGGCGAAGCTGCTCGGGGACGAGGGCCAGGGGAATCATGCCGCGGGTGAGGGATGCGTAGCCGACGACCGCCTTTACGTGCGGGACTTCCTGAAGCGCCGTTTCAAGGCTTTGCTGCGCGCCCATGTCCATGCCCTCGGTGACGAGCAGGGCGTAAGCGCCCATGCCGAAATCGTCAAGCAGGATCTGCTGCCCCTTCACGGTTTCAAGGTCCTGGGGCAGATAGTATAAAAGGTCGTATTTGGTTTTCGTTGCGGCCATGCCCAGGACAGAGGGCACGAGCAGCGCAAAGCACAGGATGATCACCAGCGCCCTATAGCGGATCGTCCACGTTGCAAGCTTTTTCAATGTATGTTACCTCCAGCTTCGAGTTATTAAACAATGTGTTGACTTATAAAGCGTTGTGTATTATAATAGTATCGGCGTTGAAAATCAAGCCACAATCGGACGATGTTCCGTGCGATATTGAACAGATTGTACTGCAATTGCCGAATCGGAGGAAAACTTTATTATGCCAAGGGGCGAGCACAGAAACGACCGGCGCGTGCGCCGCACGAAGAAGCTGCTGGTGCAGGCGCTTACGCAGCTGATGAGCGAAAAGCAGGTAAACGAGATCACGGTGAAGGAGCTTACGCAGCTGGCGGACGTGAACCGGGGCACCTTTTACCTGTACTACAGCGACATTTACGACATGCTGCACACGACGCAAAACGAGCTGCTTGCGGCCCTTGAGGACATCGCGGGCAGGCACCGGGAAAACAGCGCCCGGGGCGAATTGAGCCCGATGCTGGAGGAGCTGTTTGAGCACATCGGACAAAACAGCGAGATGTGGCGGGTGCTTTTGAGCCCCACCGGGGACATGAGCTTTCTGCACAGGCTGAATCAGCTTTTGCGGGAGAGCTTTTCCTGGATGCAGAGCGTCAGCGAAACGCCGCGCGGCGCTGCCGAATGGGATTTTCGCTACAGCTTTGGCGTGTTTGGCTGCGCGGGACTGATCCGCAGCTGGCTGGACAGCGGCTTGAACGAAAGCCCAAGCCACATGGCGGCGCTTACGGACAGCCTGCTGCGCCAGGGCGTGCTGGCGATCGTAGACGGAAAGAAGTAAGGGAAAAGCACAAAGCGGGAGCGGCCTGTTTACGGCTGCTCCCGCTTTATGTACTCATTTTATATAGGAAAGCGGGACTGTCAGAGGGGCTTTATGTAGAGAAGCGTTTCGTGGTTTTTCTGATTGCGGTAGATGTAGCCGTCGCTTTCAAAGCCCAGCTTTTCGTGCAGTCTGATGCTGGCGCGGTTGTCCCTTCGCAGCTGGTCGAGCATGACGCGATAGCCCTTTTGCCTTGCAAGATCGATGAGCTTTGCCAGGGCCTGCGCCCCATAGCCCTTGTTTTGCTCGGAATCTATGATCTCTATGCCCGCCGAAACGACGCTTGGGCTGTGCTCAAAAAGCGACGCACAGCCGATCGGGGCGCTGTCGCAGGTGACGGCGAACATTTCAAAATAGCGGTTTTGATAAAGGCAAGTATCCCACGCCTCGATCAGGCGCAGCGCCTCCTCCGCCGCGATGCCAGGATAAAGGCTTGTTTGGAGGAAGGCGGCGTCCTGCCGGGTGAAATGCCGAAGCTCAAGCATGATATTCTCCGCATTTCGAGCTTTTGCTCACATCTGACTGGCCTGTCGCAGCAGGGGTTCGATCTTACGCACGAGGGCTTCGAGGCCCTCCTGATCCTGCGGGGTGAAGCGGGCTGGATGGGGGCTGTCGATGTCCAATACGCCAAAGACGCCGTCTTCGCTTCGAAGCGGCAAGACGAGCTCGGAGCGCGAGGCGCTGTCGCAGGCGATGTGCCCGGGAAAGAGGTGGACGTCCGGCACGAGCAGGGCTTCGTTTTTTTGCACGGCGGTGCCGCACACGCCGCGCCCCACGGGGATCTCCACGCAGGCGGGCTTGCCCTGAAAGGGGCCAAGCACCAGCTTATCGCCCTGCAAAAGGTAAAAGCCCAGCCAGTTGACGTCATCCATGGCGTCGTACAGCAGTGCGGAGAGGTTGGCAAGGTTCGCCGTAAGATGGGGAACGCCCTCGATCAGCTCAAACGCCTGACGGGCGAGCAGCGGATAATCCGGATGGTTCATGGTGCACTCCTTCGCGCGCAGAATTCGATGACAGCATCCTACCACGCGCGCCATTCAAAAAAGGCAGATTTTAAGGAAATCTGTTAATTTTCCAAAAGTTTCTTGTTAAATATCAGATACAGCGGGCGGCATCGCAGCAACGCGTATCCCCTTTCTTCAAGGCTTTGCCCAAAGCAAAGCCTCCGCAACTCCTAACTCCTAACTCCTAACTTCATCAAAGGTCCACGGTGATCAGCGCGGGCTCGCCGTTTTTGAGATAGAGCTTTGGCACGCGGCGGCCCATGCGGCTTAGGCACTCGTTGCGGTTCATGGCGGCGGTGGCGGCGTATTCATTGAGGCCGATCTCGTCCCCAAGGAGCGTGACCGTATCGCCCGGGGCGGCAAGGGGGATGTCGGTCACGTCCAGCATCAGCTGATCCATGCACACAAGGCCCAAGACGGCTGCGGACTTTCCGCAGACGACGGCGCGGCCAAGGCTGTTCAAACGCGGAAAGCCGTCCACATAGCCGGCGCTGACCGTAGCCACGCGGGAAGAACGGGCAAGGGGATGATCCTCGTCGTAGCCCACGCACTCCCCCGCGGGCACCTGGTGGATGTCGCTTATGCGCGCCATGAAGCGGGCGATCAGCTTGTCGCGCTCCGGATAGGGGCAGCGATAGGGGCAAACGCCGTAGAGCCAGGCCCCGGCGCGCACCGCCTCCATGTGGCGCTCGGGGTAGCGCACCATGCCGATGGAATCGCAGGCGTGGCGCAGATAGCCCGCAACACCGCTTTCCTTTAGCAGCGCGTCCGCGCGGTCGAAAAGGGCAAACTGGCGAAGGTCCTCCTGCCGGTTTCGAAGCGCAAGATGGGTGTAGAGCCCCTCAAGGCGCACGCGCTCGTCTTTGGCAAAGGCGAGCATCGCTTCGTCGTCGCAGGGGGCAAAGCCCAGGCGGTGAAGGCCGGTGTCCAGCTTGATGTGGGCCCGTACCTTTTGCCCGGCCTTACTTGCCGCTTCAAGGAGCTGGCTGGCGCTTTCTTTGGAATAGCAGGTGAGCTCGATGTTTTTTTCTATGGCGCGAAGAGCTTCCTCCCTTCCTGAAAGGCCCATGACGAGGATGCGGGCGTCTGGCAGGACGCTTCGCAGCTCCTCAGCCTCGCTTACGCAGGCCACGGCGAAAAAGCGCGCACCGGCCTTATAGAGCGTCTGCCCCACGACCTTTGCGCCCATGCCGTAGGCGTTGGCCTTTAAGACGCAGATGAGCTGGCTTTTGCCGTCTAAGATCCTGATGGCTTCGCAGTAGTTTGAGATAAGCGCGTCCAGGTCGATCTCGACCCAGCAGCGCGCGGTGGCTTCGGATGGGGTCATGGGTTCATCTCCAGGCGCTTTTGATAGAGCGTAAGCTCCTCGTTATTGGCGTGTACGAAGTGGCCGGGCTCGATCTGTGTCCAGAAGGGCTTGTCCGTTTCGTAGTGGTGGCAGGAGGGGTCGTAGACCTCCAGCAGCTTTTCCCTTTCGCTGATGGGATCGGGCAGCGGCACTGCGGAAAGCAGCGCGCGGGTGTAGGGATGCAGGGGGTGCCTGAACAGCTTTTCGGTATCCGCCAGCTCCACGATGACGCCCTTGTGGATGACGGCGATGCGGTCGCAGATAAAGCGCATGACGCTCAGATCGTGCGAGATGAAGAGGTAAGTGAGCCCGCGCTGCTTTTGCAGGTCGCTTAAGAGATTGAGCACCTGCGCGCGGATGGATACGTCAAGGGCGCTGATGGGCTCGTCCGCGATGATGAAATCCGGCTGCATGATGAGCGCGCGGGCGATGCCGATGCGCTGGCGCTGGCCGCCGGAGAACTCGTGCGGGAAGCGGCTGGCAAATTCCGGCAGCAGGCCGACGTCTGCAAGCGCCTTTTCCACCAGGCGCTCGCGTTCGGCCTTTGGATATTTGCGGTAGATGCCCTCCGACACGATATAATCCACCTTGGCGCGCTCGTTCAAGGACGCCATGGGGTCCTGAAAGATCATCTGGATGCGGCTGGTGACCTGGCGGTCGAGGGATCTGTCGATGGAGCCGTTGATCTTCTGACCGTCGAAGATCACCTCGCCGGAGCTGGTCGGCACCACGCGGATGATGGCGCGGCCGATGGTGGTTTTTCCGCTGCCGCTCTCCCCCACGAGGCCGAAGGTCTCGCCCCGGTAGATATCGAAGGACACGTTGTTTACGGCGGTGAAGGCGCTGCGGCGCCGGCCAAACACCACGGAGAGGTTTTTGACCTGCAAAAGCGGCTCAGCCATTCAAGCTCACCTCCCTGCGGGAAAGCTTTTGGATGATCTCGGGCGGCTCCATTTTTGGGGCCCTTGGATCCAGCAGCCAGGTCCTTGCAAAGTGGGTGGGGCTTATTTCAAACAGCGGCGGGCGCTTGACAAAATCGATCTTGAGGGCATAGGGATTGCGAGGCGCGAAGGCGTCGCCCTCCACATGGGCAAAGAGGTTGGGCTGGGTGCCCTGGATGGAGTAGAGCTTTTCGCCCTTTACGCCAAGCTGTGGCAGGGAGCTCAAAAGCGCCCAGGTGTAGGGGTGGCGGGGGTCGTAGAAGATCTCCTCGCTGGTGCCGATCTCCACGATGTCGCCGCCGTACATGACCGCGATGCGGGTGGCGACGTTGGCCACCACGCCAAGATCGTGGGTGATGTAGATGGCGGTGATGCCCCTGTCGCGCACAAGGTCCTTGATGAGCTTTAAAATCTGCGCCTGGATGGTGACGTCAAGGGCCGTGGTGGGCTCGTCGCAGATGAGGATGTTGGGCTTGCAGGCAACGGCGATCGCGATGACCACCCTTTGGCGCATGCCGCCGGAAAACTCGTGGGGGTACTGGCGGCTTCGGCGCTCGGGGTCCTGGATGCCGACGTCGCTTAGGATATCGAGCATGGCCCTGTGCTTCTGGGCCGGCGAAAGCTCCTTTTGGTGGAGGCTGATCGCCTCCAGGATCTGCGCGCCGATGGTCTTTAGGGGGTTCAGGCTGGTCATGGGGTCCTGCATGACCATGGCGATCTCGTGCCCGCGGATCCTGAGCCAGTCCTTTTCGCTTTTAAAGGCGGTGAGCTCCTCGCCCTTATAGCGGATGCTGCCGCTTTCGATAAAGCCGTTTTGGTCGTTTAAGCCCATGAAGCATTTGGTGAGCACGCTTTTGCCGGAGCCGCTTTCGCCGACGATGGCGAGGCTTTCGCCCTTGTAGATGTCGAGCGACACGTCCCTTAGCGCATGGAGCGTCTGGCCGCGCAGATTGAATTTGAGGTTTAAGTTTCTTACCATCAAAATGGGGTCTTCCACGCTTGTCGCTCCTTTCTATACGTGATTTTTGGGGTCGGCGGCGTCGGCGAAGGCGTTGCCGATGATGTAAAACGATATGGTGATGAGGCTAAGCACGATGGCCGGGAAGATGAGCTGATAGCGGAGGGTGGCGCTTGTGACCAGCTTTCTGCCTTCGTTTATGAGGTTTCCAAGGGACGGGGTGTTCACGTCCAATCCAAGGCCGATGTAGGTGATGAACACCTCGCTGCCGATCGCGCCGGGGATGGCCAGCGCCATGCGCAGCATGATGACCGAGATCAGGTAGGGCAAAAGGTTTTTGAGCATGATGCGGCTGGTCTCGGTGCCGAGGCAGCGGGAGGCAAGGTTATAGTCCCTGTCGCGGATGATGACGATCTGGTTTCGGATAAAGCGCGCCATGCCCAGCCAGCGCGTTAAGCACATGGCGAAGATCAGCGTGGTGATGCTGGGGCGCAGGATGTAGGAGACCAGGATCAGGATGATGGTGGTGGGGATGTTGTCGATGACGTTGTAGATCTCCGTGATGATGCGGTCAAGCGCGCGCACGTAGCCCCAGATGATGCCGACCAGAATGCCGATCAGCGCCTCGAATACCGCGACGACAAAGCCGATCCAAAGGGAGGTGCGGGTGCCGCTCCAGACCCTGGCCCACAGATCCTGCCCGATGTTGTTGGTGCCAAAGAGGAAAGGATATTTGCTTGGCATGGTGCGAAGCTCGGCATTCGTCAGCGTGACGATATCGCCGTTTTCGTCCAGGCGGATCTCGTCTGAAGCGACGTAGAGCGATTCGCCCTCGTTTGTCATGTCCACGGGCTGGGTGTAGAGGCGCAGTTGGAAATTGGAGTAGCTTTCGTAGGGGGTGGCTTCGGGGTCGGCTGGCAGCTTTAAGCTGGTTTGAAAATTGTTTTTGACGTAGCCCGTCTGATCGCCGTACTGGATCTGGCACCAATCCGCGCCGTACTGGGTCACGGTGAACTTCTGGCGCTTTTTGATGGTGGAGGAAACGTTGCTTACGGCGTACCAGTCGTCGCTCAGCTTCTGGCCGATCAGGCGCGTGCCGTCCGGCACGGTCAGGTACACGGTGGTGGTGGAGGGCGCCTGATTTTGCAGCTGGATGCCGGTAAGAGGGTTGTTGTTTACGGTGTTGGCCTCGTACTGCCCGGGCAAAAGGGGCTGGATGAGGGTAAAGGCAACAAGCACCACAAGCAGCGCCAGCATGACCACGGCTGTTTTGTTGTGCAAAAACGCGCGGAAGGTGGAGCGCCAGTAGGAGTAGTTGGAGTAGCCGGTCTTTTCGCCAGCGCCGGGATCGAAGGCGGCGCGCTCGAAGAGGGCGTCCTCCTCGCGGGGAGTGAGCTCCTTTTGCAGCGCCTCATTCACGCTGTCCTCGACGCGGCGCTTTTTATTTTCAAACAGTCCCTTCATCAGCGCACACCGTCCTTTTTCACAAAGCTGATGCGCGGGTCGATGACCGCCATCAAAAGATCGCCCAGCAGCAGGCCCACGATGCCGATGGAGGAATAGATCATCACCAGCGCCTGCACCATGGGGTTGTCCTGGCGGCCGATGACGTCCACCAGCAAGCCGCCCATGCCGGGAATGGAATAGAGGGATTCAATGTATATGGAACCGCTGATCGTGTAAAGCAGCGAAGCGGGAATGTACTGGATCATGGGAACGAAGGCGTTGCGGAACACGTGCTGGAACATGAGCCTGCGCGAGGGCACGCCCTTTGCGCGGGCAAGGCGGATATAGTCCTTGTTGATCTCGTCCAGCATATAGCGCCTAAGCCACATCGCATAGCTTGCGATGGAGCCAAGGGACATGGAAAAGACCGGCAGGATCCAGGTGAGCCAGTTGTTTTTGTCAAACAGCATGCTGATGCCCATCCAGCTGGTGCCGTACATCTGGATGAAAATATAGTACACCGCGGAGGGCACGGCGTTTATGAACACGATAAAGACGGTGCCGAACTTATCCCACACGCCGCTTTTGCTGCGGGCCATCGCAGCGCCCAGGGGGATGCCGAGTATAAGGCTAAGCGCCATGGAGATGACGCCCATGTAGATGGATACGGGTACCTTTTTGGCGATGATGCTGAGGATGGGCGTGCCCGAGCTGTAGCGGGTGGAGGTGCCAAGATCCCCGTGGAACAGGCGCACGAGGAAATCCCAGAACTGCTTGTACAGGGGCTGGGTCAGGCCCAGCTGCTTTAGCTTTGCGTTTACCTGCGATTCGTTGAGCTTGTCGAAGTTGTCGAAATAGCCCTCGATGGGCATTTTGCGCAGCAGCACGAACACGACCGCCACGATGATAAACAGCGTAAGGACGCTGGTCAGGAGCCGCTTTACGGTGTACTTCACCAGGCGGCGCTTTATCACGATATAGATAAACCCCGCCAGCAGCAAAAGCAGCATGATTCGTATCAGCATAAATACACTTTCCTTGAGGAAAAATAGCTTTATAAAAAGAGCCTTATATCAGTACAGCATTATAAACCCGAAACTGTAAAATTACAAGTTTGCGGGGACGGACTGACTTTCCGTCCCCGCAAGTTTCATCGGTAAAGGCGTATTTTATTTTGCCGCCAGCGCTTCGCGCTGCTCGAGCCAGGCGTCGTAGGCGTCGTAGTACTCGTCAGTGCTCATGGGCTTTTCAAGCAGGTGCTGGCCCTTGTAGCGGCAGGAGGCGAGGCCGGTCGCGCCAAACTGACCCTCGAAGGGGTTGAGGCGGCTGGCGGTGTATCCGCCGGTGTTGGAGCCGAAGGGGATGACGATGGCGTGGTTGATGAGGTAGGCCTCGGCCTCGGCAAAGGCCTCGTAGCGCGCCTTCATGTCGCTTGCGGGCATGTCCTTGGCCGCGTGCAGCAGATCGTAGTACGCCAGGGTGCCTTCCTCGTTCATCAAAGCGGGATCGGTGGCCTTGATGAAGAAGTTATAGTTGTTGGTCTCCTTGAAGGGCTCGGTGAGGTTTACCGGATCGTCGAAGTCCAGGCCCCAGTTGCACTTCATCAGGGCGTATTTGCCGCTGCGGCGCACGTCGCGCAGGAAGCCGGAGTTGGGACGGCCCTCTACCATCACGTCGATGTAGTCGGTGCCCAGCACGCTTTCAAGCTGCTGCTTTACGACGATGCTCTCTTCCGCCCAGCTGGAGGAGGAGACGTTGTAGGTCAGCAGGATCTTGATGGGGAAGGTCGCGCCGGCCTGGGTCAGTTCCTCGATGGCCTGCTGCTTGTAGGTGAGGGCGGTGTCGGCGTCCATGTCGAAGGCGATGTTTTCAAGCGCGCCCATGGTGGTGTAGTCCACGCCGTCCAGCACGCAGATGTCCCGGGGCATGATGGTGTCGGAGAGCAGATCCTCCGGGTTTTCGGGCTCGATGACGATCTTGGCCTTGAGGCGGTCGAGCGCGTAGCGGATGGACTGGCGGAAGGCCTCGTTGTTTACGGCCTTGAGCCAGTTTTCGGGCTCGTAGTCGGCCTCGAACTGGGCGTCAAAGTTGAAGGTCCAGAAGTAGGAGTACTGCCAGTACTGGCGCACGGGGTGGATCAGGTCCGCCTTTTCGGGATCGGCCAGCCACTCGGCGGCGATGGTGGAGGTGATGTCGGCGTCGTCGACCTCGCCGCGCAGATACAGCTCGGGGCTGAGGGTGCCGGCTTCTTTATTGTAGGTCTGCTGGATGACGTCGATGTAGACGTGCTCGGCGTCCCAGTTCATGGCGTTTTTGGTGTAGACGCGCTTTTCCTGGGGAGCAAATTCGCTGAGGATGTAGGGGCCGCAATAGAGCAGCGTGTCGGGGCCGGTCGCAAGGCCGAAGTCCGCGCCCTTCTCCTCGAGGAACTGGGCGTTTACAGGCATGTAGCACACGTAGTCCAGCATGCTGAGGAAGTAGGGGCAGGGCTCGGCGGTGGTGTAGGCGATGGTGTAATCGTCGATGGCCTTGATGCCGACCTCGTCAAAGGAGATCTCCTCGCCCTCGCCGTCGGTGTAATAGTAATACGCCTTGGCATTTAAGATGTAGTCGGTGAGGATCCAGCTGGTGGAGGAGGCGTTGGCCGCGTCCAGGATGTATTTGGCGCTGGTGATAAAGTCGTTTGCGGTGACGTCCGCGTAGACCTTGCCCTCATAGGTCAGCCACTTGGCGTCCTTGCGCAGGTGGAAGGTCCAGGTGAGGCCGTCTTCGCTGGTCTCCCAGCTTTCGGCGAGGCAGGGCACGTAGCCGCCGAAGGGATCGCGCTCGATCAGCGTGTCGATCACGTTGGCCGCGATGGTGAACTCATTGGTGGTAGAGGTGGTAAGGTAGTTGAGAGAGGTGATCTCGCCCGAATAAAGCGAGCGATACACTGCCTGACCTTCCTCTGCGGTGGCGGGCACGCATACGCTAAGGGCGAGCAGCGCGCACAATGCCAGCATCAGCAGCTTTTTCATGGTACTTTCCTCCATTGTTTGTAACCGCCTGTGCGGTCAATTGCATATATGATAGCACAGTATTTATAAAATTGCAATACATAAGCGCCAAAATATGCAAAGAAAAATATTTCACACGCATATTTTGGCGAAAATGAATTTTCAAATGTTTAAATATGCAAAATTCCAGGAACGGTGTGGAGATTCCCGACGATTTTGCGGCACAGTGACGCCGCATACGGCAGGGGCTGCTTTCACAAGAACAAAAGCCCCGGGGTGGCTTGGAGGGGCCGCCGCCCCTCCAATTAAAATCCGCAGGGGTGGCTCCGCCACCCCGAGGACAGCGATTTTTGTGGAAGGAGCGAAGCGCAGCATAGACGACTGGAACAAATAATCGCAACCTTACAGTTTGAGGTCGATTTGCCTTAGGCAAATCAATTCCGCTTTGCGGAACGTGTTGGCTCAAATTGAAAATTTGAGGCAACACGCCTTGCGCCCGGAAACTTCCGCAGAGATTTCAGCAAAAACTGCTTACCTCTCGCCCACACTATCAAGCTTTGGCGTTTCGACCAAACTCCTATTTATGGACTCCCAAAACCAAGCGATTGAAATGAATCTCTGATTCATTTCAATCGAGAATCTGCTCTGCAGCCCCTTCATTTTTTCGCATACTGGTATATATAGTCCACGATCCGCTGGCTGCCGTTTGGCACGGGCTCGCGGCGCATGCAGTCGATCAGCTCGCCCCGGTCGTGGTAGACCTCGACGATCTTCTTTAGCAGCGTCTGGCCGGTCATATCCCTTTGCTCCAGCACGCGGCTGAAGCCCCTGCGCTCAAAGGACGCGGCGTTTACCTCCTGATCGCCCCGGGAGGCGCTGGTGGGATAGGGAATGAGCAGGGCGGGCTTTCGCAGAGCCAGCAATTCGCAGATGGAGTTGGAGCCGGCGCGGCTCACCACAACGTCCGCGCAGGCCAGGGCGTCTGCCATTTCCTCGTTTAAATACTCCACCTGCACATAGCCGGGCAGGCGCTCGTTCAGGCCCGTCATGTTGCCCGCGCCGCAGATGTGCAGCACCTGGAAGCAGTCGATCAGTTCGTCCATGATGCTGTTGAGCGCACGGTTGATCGCCTGCGCGCCGGTGGAGCCGCCCATGACCAGAAGCACGGGCTTGGATTCGTCAAAGCCGAAGGTCTTAAGCCCCCTTCTGCGGTCGCCCTTTAGCAGCTCGTCCCGGATGGGCGCGCCCACGTACAGGCCCTTTTTGCCCGCGGCCTCCACGGTCTCGGGAAAGGTGCAAAGCAGCGCCTTTGCAAACGGCAGGCACAGCCTGTTTGCAAGGCCGCTGGTCATGTCGGATTCGTGGATCAGGGCCGGGATGCCGAGGCGCGCGGCGCTCACGACCACCGGCAGCCCCACATAGCCGCCCTTGGAAAAGACGATGCTGGGCTTGATCTCGCGCAGGATGCGCGCGCTTTCGCGCATCCCCTTGAAGGTGCGGCCGATATCCCGGATATTCTGCCAGTCGTGGTAGCGCCTGAGCTTGCCCGCGGGGATGGCATAGTATTTCACGCCGTCCAGAGCGCCGATGATGCCGGCCTCGATGCCCGTTTCAGTGCCGATATAATGGATCTCGTGTCCGTCCGCCAAAAGTTTTGGGATGATCGCCAGATGCGGAGTGACATGGCCTGCGGTACCGCCGCCGGTTAAAACGATCTTCATGTGCAAATTCACCGTATGTGCGTTTTTGTATGGGACATACCCCACAATATTATACCATGCATAACGCCCCTGTTGTTTATGTGCGGGTAAAATCTGCGGCGTTCTGCGCAGGCAGGGCATCATTGATAATTATATTATCTATATTCTTTTTAGAAACGACTTCTGTGTAACCCTTCATGAGAATCATGGATTGAGCAGTAATGCAATGACGTTTGCCATACCAAGTTAATCGATACGACCCATTTACTTCCTGCTGATGATCGCTTTTGCAGTTCTTTTAATTTCAAATATGCAGTGAACCAAGCAGCCAAATACCGTTTTTAATAAAACATTACCATCTGTTCCAGTGTTTTGAAACTATCATAGAGCCAACTAAGTGTCACATTCTTGCAGTCCTCTTCGCTGGAAGATCCTGTAATGTCCATTGTCGAATACTGATTCAAAGAGCTGCGATTGCCCGATGGCTTCAGAGATCGCAAGATCTCCTTTCTCTATTTCAATATAGTCGATTGATTTTGATGCAAATATATCTTTTACATCGATGCTGTTTCGGCAATAGCAAAGATGGATCTTGCGCAAAGCCTTTAGCTGAGACAGGCCGTCCAGGCTCGTGATCCTCGGAGAGTTCAATTCGATTTCTGCCAGCTGACTTAGCTTGCACAGACTCTCCAGATTTCCGGTCGGGGATGTAAAACTCCATGCGCGAAGGTATTTTAGCGCCAACAGCTTCGATACTCCCGAAATTTTGTTGTTCATCTTGTATATCGACAGATATTGTAATTCTCCAAGATTTGAAAAATCTATCTTTTCGCTAATAAGGGTATTATCGATTGCCAGCCACTGTAATGGAAGGGTATGCAGTAGGTCCTGCAAACCGGAAACTGCACCGCGCACGGAGAGCGCTTTGATCGTCGCACAGCTATGCAAGGTTGAAATGTCAAACAGGCCCTCCTTGCGAATAGCACCTTCGATAAAGGCAGCTTCATTTTTGTGCGCCTGTATATAGCTGACTGATTTCATGATGTTTTCGGGTCTTATTACAAGTGCATCGCATCTGCCCGCGTATTCCTTGTAAAAATCGCGGAATTCAAGCCCTTCGTTTAAAGCTCCGTCCATATGATTTCGTGTCCCCTCATTTACGGCCGACATGATAATACAATGGCCAGTACCTGCGCATGCTCCCTTTCTCCATGTCTCAACAGCTCTTCTATTGCGCTTGCCTCTGCCATTGACAGAAGGAAAGCTCGTGTCAGGCACCTTGGTCCACTTAATGCTTACGGCCTTTTAAGCCAAGTGCATTAAGCCCCTGCGGGGCGAAAGGCTTTGGCTTTCGCAGCTGCAGCGGGCGTTTGTCTGGGCGCGTCAGTTTTGCAGGGCGATTGTAAGCGTTACGTTACCGCGGCTCAGCAGATCGGCCATTTCTTTTGGGGAGAGGTCTACGTGCCCAAGGCGGGTGTAGCTCCAGGCGTTTTCGCCGTAGAAGATCACGATCTGATTTCCGGAATACAGTACGATGTCGCCGGGCGCGGTCTCAGTCTGCCGGTCGCTTCGAGGAAGGCTTTGGCCGATCGGGCCGACCTGCTCAAAGCCGCCGTACATGGACATGCGGACGGTGAGGGGAAGCAGCTGGCGCAGGGCCTCCACGGAGGCGTTGTCCTCCCATGTGACCGGCACAGCGGTATCGTTTATGAAAAGCTTCATGGCGTCCTCCTTTGGATCCTGGCGCGAAAATTTTGCCCCGTCCGGCAGCTTCACATAGGGAAAGGCGTCCGATTCCTGGGCAAGGTAGATAAGGCTGTCCTCCTTAAGGCCAAAGACGAAATCCAGGTCGGAGCCCGCCTCCTCGTCCCCATAGAGGTACAGCGCGTCGTAGTAGACGTCCCAGCTGCCAAGGCCGATATAGCTGCTCAAGGGCCCTTCATGGAAGCGGTACGTGCCATCCGCGTTCAGGGTGATGGTGAAGTCGCCCCCGAAGCCCTCGCCCTCGTAGACGTACACGCCGGAGAGAGAGGCCCATTTTTCCCGCTGCAGCAGGTCGGTCAGTTCTTCCACGGCCTTGTAGTAGCCGTCCGGAAAAGCGTTTTCCCCGGATGCATAAACGCCGGCGCCGTCCAGATATTCCACCACCAGCACAAAGGCCTCGCCGTCCAGCACGCGGGGGTCGCTTTCGTGAAAGCCGTTCCACTCGTCCACGCGGTGCTTTTCGAGCAGGGTCTCGATTTCCTCTGCGAAGGCCGCATCCAGGGGACGCGCCGCGCCGTCGTTTTCGCTAAGGGTGAAGCCGTCTTCCGTAAGCAGGATTTCGACGCTTTGAGGCATCATGGATCCGCCCCGGGAATAGTAGAAGCGGCTTATGCTGTGCTTTTCCTGCGCCGCATCGGCGGACGCGCAAACGCAGGCGAAAGCAAGAAGCAGGGCAAGCAGCGCGAGCAGCGCTCTTTTCATACAGTTGACCTCCTTTTATGGAAACACCGATTCAGCGACATCCCGACAAGCTGGAATTTTCCGCTTTAACTTACGATCTCATTTATTACGGATCGCCTGTCCTATCAAAGGCTTTCTTTTCCACATATGTCATCATT
>CADBNW010000146.1 GCA_902796025.1 uncultured Eubacteriales bacterium | reverse complement strand
GCTCTTGGCCTTGTTCTTGCCCAGGAAGGTCTCCGCTGCGCCGCCGATAGCGCCCAGACCCTGCTTATTGCCCTCCTGCATCAAAACAGTAGCAATAAGCACCAGGGAGGCAACGATCAGAATGATCATGATAAATACGGACATCTGTATTCCTCCTCGATTGTACCGCGCGAAAAAGCGCAGTTAGACACATAGCAAATGATATTATAGCATCCCCTGCAACAATTGGCAACTGTTTTGACGGTAAAATTTAATGAAAGAGAGAAAGCGCTTGAAATGAATCGGAGATTCATTTCAAGCGGTTGGCTGGGCTATCCTGATGTTGTGTTTTGGTCGAAACGCCAAAGCTTGATCGTGTGGGCTATAGGACAGCAGTTTTTGCTGAAACTTCTGCGGAAGTTTCAGCAAAAACCGTAAGGTGGCGATTATTTGTTCCGGTCGTCTGCACTCCCTCCACAAAAATCGCTGTCCTCAGGGCGGAAGGTTGACTTGCCGACGGCAAGTCAATCCCACGCTCTGCGTGGGATGCCGACGGCTCAAATCAGAGATTTGAGATGCGACACCGCGAGCCGCCCCTGCGGATTGAAGCTTGGAGGGGCTGCGACCCCTCCAGGCCACCCCGGAGGGGGTGTCCCTTATCGCCGCTTAAAAACTGTTCTGTAGACTTTCGACAGCTTGCTTCTGGCTTTTTGGCGGAGGCGGAAAAGGAGGATCCTTAGGGGGTAGCAATCGCACCAGAGGTGCACGTAGAGGCGGTACCACTTATTGTCCACGCTGATGGAGCGGCCGTTTCGGATCACGCGGGTCATTACGCCAAGGATCTTCTCGTCCGTGATGTCCGTTTCCAAAAAGGCGTTATTGTCCCCGGCGATCACATAGCCCTCCGGCAGCAGCTTCAAAATGCGGTGCAGGATGTACTTGTCCCCCCGCTTATAGAGCACGACGTCGTATTTTTTGCATCTGCCGGGCTGCTTTTTTCGGATCTCGATGATGTCCCTGCGCTGGCGCAGAAGCGGCATCATGCTGCGGCCGACATTTGTATAGACCAAATAACCATCCTTTTCCAATAGCTGCTCGAAGCTCACATACTGTACGCGGGGCTGCCCAGCGGTGTTTTTCTCTTTGACGTCCATGGGATCCTTCTTATAATCGTTCTTTTGGCCGGGATGCATTGTACCACAGCGCAAAGCGCGTTTGCAAGTGGGGCGGCAAAACGGACCGCCTGCCAAATCGTGCACGCGCAATTGACAGGGGCGGGCGGCAAAACGTATAATACCTTGTACCCTACAGAAAGGAACAAGCGAAATGAAAAAAATATTCCTTACCCTATTGCTTGCGCTGTCGCTGCTGCTGAGCTTTGCTATGGCGCAGGAAACGCAGCTTACCCCCCAGGACTATCTGGGCAAGCCCATGCCGGATTTTACCGTCACCACGATAGACGGTGAAAGCTTTACCCTCTCCGAGGCCGTAAAAAGCCACAAGGCCGTGATGGTGAACCTCTGGGCCACCTGGTGTGGCCCCTGCGAATCGGAGTTTCCCTTCATCGAAGAAGCTTATAAGGCTTACAGCGAGGATGTGGCCGTCATCGCCCTGTCCGTCGAGCCGGAGGACAGCGACGAGCTCCTGCGCCAGTACGCACAGGCCCACGGCATGAGCTTCCCCGTGGCAAGCGACAGGGAAGCCGGTCTCAACGACATCTTCGTGGATCAGGGCATCCCCACCACCGTCATCGTGGACCGCTTTGGCAACGTCGTTTTGATCGAGGTCGGCTCTCAGCCCTCCGCAGATCCCTTTATGGCGATGTTTGAAAAGCTGACAGGCGACGGCTACACCGAAACGCAGGTCTTTGACGGCTTTCCAAGGGCGCTGCCCACGATCGAGGCAAGCGCCGAGGGCACTCTGGCCGCTGCCGCGGGAATGAAGTTTTACGTGGCAAGCTCCACGGACGAATACGCCTGGCCCTTCCTGGCGGGCGAAAAGGACGGCAGGGAATGCATCGTTTCCTCCAATAAAGGCAAGGACGATTCCATTTCTGAGGTGCGGGTGATCGCAAACGCCAAGGCCGGCGACGCCTTTGCCTTTCGCGCCTGCCTTTCCACCGAGGAGGGCTTCGACCGCTTTTCCGTTCATGTAAACGGCCAGCGCGTTAAGGGCTTTTCCGGCGAAATGGACTGGTTCGATTACGCCGTTTCGCTTGCCGAGGGCAAAAACGAGATCCTTCTGCGCTACGAAAAGGATGCCATGGAGGGCTGGGGCGACGACGCCGTGTACCTTGCAGGCTTCGATCTGCTTAGCGGCGAGGAGGCCGCAAAGGCCCTTGCCGCCCTGCCCGTTTATCCCTACGGGGAGGAAACGCGCGTGAGCCTGCTAAACGAAGGGGCGCAGCGTCTTTGGTTTTACGGCCCAAGCGGCACCGAGGAGGAGATCACAAGCCTGATCGGCGTTCCCTTTGAGTATTACATCATAGACGGCCTGAATGCCAAACTGAGCGCGCAGCTTCAGGAAAGCTGCGATCCCGAATACGCGTTTGTCTACTCCAACGCCACCGACGAAATGTGGAACGGCTACGACTTTCTGGACGGCCCCATCGAGACGGTGATCGACTCCATCGACACCACCGGCTACAGCTACACCTTCCTCACCCTCTATAACGGCGACGAGGCGCTGGGCGGCTATTGCCTGTTCAAGGACGAGGCCAACGCCAACGCCTTCGAGGAGGAAATGAATTCCTACGGCCTTGGCGTACACTACGTATACGACGGCGGCAAAGAGCGCGGCTCCTCCACCGTCGCCGAAACCGCCCCCGCCATCGAGATCGCCGCGTGGGCCGTGCGCTTCGTGGATCAAAACGGCGCGCCCGTGCCCGGCTGCATCGTAAACTTCTGCACGGACGAGGCGTGCGTGCCCGTGGTCGCAAACGAAAACGGCTACGCTACCTTTGAGGGCAAGCCCTATCCCTATCACCTGCAGGTGATCAAGGTGCCCAAGGGCTACCAGTTTGACACCGCCCAGGAGTTTACCGCAGAGCCCACCGGCGGCGAAATGCAATTCGTCGTGACAAAAGCCGAATGATTTCACCCCCACTTATGCGCAGGCCAAACCGGTCTGCGCATTTTTAACATATAATTAATCTTTCTGATGTCCTATTTTGGCCTCGAAAACCGTTTTATATATAGAGAGTTGCAAAAAAAGTATTCCTGCGGAGACCTTGCAAGCATGAAGCCACACGGCTTGGACGGCGACAAGGACGGAGCGTTTATCGAGGAACTGTACCGCACATACGCTCCGCTCATGTTCAGCGCCGCTTACGAGTTCAGCGTTACCAAAGCGCAGGCGGAGGACATCGTGTCCCAGACCCTGCTGAAGCTGATGAAAAACGTCTCCACGCTCAGACGCCTGAAGGGAGGTGCGCTGGGTGCGTATATCTGTACCTGTGCAAGGCGCTGCGCGATGGATCACGTAAGCCGCGAGGCGCTGAGGACAAGGCGCGAGCGCGAAGCCGCAAGCCTCATGCGCCTGCCGGACGCGCAGGCCCTGTCGCTGGACGGCGATACGCGGCGCGTGCTAAAAGCCATTGACCGACTGCCTCCAAGAGAAAAGGCCTGCCTCGTGCAGCACGCCTTAAGCGGTCGCAGCTGCGAGGAGATCGCAATAAGCACAGGACTTTCCACCGCCACTGTGCGAAGATATATCAGCCGCGCGCGAAAGCGGCTGAAGAAGCTTTTGAAAATGGACGGGGAAGGAGGAAGGCCATGAGCAAGGCAAACGCCAAGGCGCAAAACGCCCGCCTGGATCGCCTGCTGCAAAGCGCTTTGAGCGCCTACGCCGATCGCCGGGAGCAGCCTGCGGACTTTCAGCCAGAAGCCCGCAGCGCCGAACGCGCCTTTCAGAAATTTCTGAAGGCGCAAAAGGCCAAGGACAAAGCGCCGCGAAGCGAAAGGGCAAAAAACGGCCTTCGCCACGCAAGCGCTGCGGCAGCCTGTGTCCTCGTGCTTTTGGGCGCACTATATGCAGCGTTGTTCATGTCCGGGCGCGACACCGACTTTACCGATACCGGCGCGTCCCTTGCGACGCCGCATGTCACGCTCGTTTCCTCCGCTTCGCCAAATAGCAGTGAAGCGCCGCTTGCGACCGCCTCCCCCGCGCCCTCGCTGCCCACAAAAGCCATAAGTATCGCGGTAAGGGGCATGACCCCCTCACCGTCGCTCGCCCCCTCCGCTTCCCCTGCCCCCTCGCCCACCGCTTCGTCCACGCCGACCCCATCCCCCACGCCGACGCCTGCGCCGACGCCATCCCCCACGCTCGCGCCTACGCCTGTGCCGACCCAGTCCCCCACGCCTGCTCCCACCAAACAGGTCATGGAGTTTTATATTGAAAACCAGTCTCGGCGCTTTTCAGAGCTGTACCTTTATCCCGGCGGCGTCAAATGCGTCAGCACGCCCGTGGAAAAGGGCCAAACTGTGACCATCAGGGTAAGCGAATCAGACCTTGCCAAGGATGATATCTATTATTTATCGATCCCCTCAGGCCCAAACTCAGCGCCGGAATACGCCTATAAATCCAACGGTTTCAAGCTGCAAGAAGTGCTCGGAAAAACGCTGGTGTTCACAAGCGAATTCGTAAGTGACGGCGGGCCGACTGTGAAGTATTGGCTGACGGTAAAGGATGATCCCGGTGTAACAATAAATGAAGCTGCCGAGGCGGCCCAGAGAAGGGAGCTCCTTGGCCGGGACAGCTTCCGGGTGGAAAACCGTACGGGCCTGTCCATAACGGAGCTGTATCTTGGGCACGGCGATAACCTCTATGGGAGCTTGCTAAACAGCTGGCTGTATGACGGACAATGGCATACCGCTCCGATCAGAGAAGCGTTCCTTGCGCAAAGCGGCCCCTTTCATCTGCGCATCGGGATAAGGCCGGTAAGTACAAATCCGTATCGCACTTATCCGGAAATCGCCTTCTACGACTGGCAGCTTGAAGATCTGGACGCGCTGCGCGGCGGCACGCTGATTTTTGAAATGAACGAAAACGGAAAGCCTGTTTGGCGGATCCTGTAAAAGCAGTGCCTTGATTATTTGGTTAAGATATAGTATACTGCTCGTATCCGGATAGGCAGCTAAGCTTATATCATGTACGAGTCTGATAGAGCATCATTAAAGGAGGTCTTCAAATGAAACGAACCGCGATCCTGCTTTTGTGCCTCATCCTTCTTGCCCTGCCGTCCGTACAGGCTGCCGGCTTTTGCAGCGATGCGCAGGCCATCAACACCGCGTGCCTGTCGGTGATGAAGCTTGACGTCAAAAACGACAAGGGCGTATCCATCGCAAGCGCCAGCGGCTTTGTGGCCTTCACGGACGAATTGATGGTGACCAACTGCCACGTGATCGAAAACGCCTACAGCATCACCGCCCTTTCCGATACCGGGGAGGAATACGAGCTGAGCCAGGTCGTGTGCGTAAACTCTGACATCGACATCGCCATTTTGCGCTTTGCGGAGCCTACGGGGCTTGCGCCGCTGACGCTCAACCAGAGCGGGCAGGTCTTCCGGGGCGCGCCCGTCGTCGCCATCGGCAGCCCCCAGGGCTTCAAAAACAACGTCTCCAGCGGAAACGTGAGCGCCGTCTACACCGAAGACGAGGTGCGCCTCATCCGCTTTAACGCGCCCATCTCCTCCGGCTCCTCCGGCGGCGCGCTGTTGAACGACGACGGTCAGGTGATCGGCGTGACCACCGGCGCGTATTCGGGCGCGGCGCAAAACCTGAACGTCGCGGTAAACGCCATAGAGGTGATCGAGCTGTACGAGGCCCACAAGGACGACGCTCCCACCTCCCTTGGCGCGTGGAAGGACGTAAATCAGGGCGCAAAGCCCGTGGAATTCAGCGTGCCCGCCGCGCGCAGCTTCGTAATCAAAAACGACGCCACCTTCTCCATCAGCGAAGTCTACCTCTATCCCGACGGCGCGGTCAGCTGGGGCAAGGCCCGCAACACCAGCGGCTGGCTGTACAAGGGCAACAGCATGGAGTTTACCGTGACGGACGACGAAGCGAGCCTTCGCGCCTACTGGACGCTGAACTTCTGCTTCTACTACAACAAACGCCCCGTCTACATGGAGACAAGCGGCATCGATTTAAGAGAGATCCTCGGCAAGACCATCATCATCACCATCGAAAACGGCAACCAGATCCACGTGGACATCGAGGAGGGATCGTAAGTGACAAACGCCGAAAGCCCCAGCGCTTCCGGTCAGGAGCTGCCCGTTTCCCCAAGGGAAAAGTGGCGCGGCAAGCTTAAGCTTCACAGCCTTCTTGTGTATTTCTATCTGTGGGCGATAGCGATCTATAAGCTTGTCGGGGGCGTTTCGCTGCTGGAGCGCCAGGAGCCGTCTGAAATCTTTCGCTTGTATCCAAAGCTCACGGTCTTAAACAGCGTGACGGGGGCATTGATGATCGTTTGGTGTCTGGGGCTTGCCGTTTCGACCGTGCGCCTTGCGCGCTTTAAGAAGGGCGCGCCGGAAACGCTTACGATGATGCTTGGCTTATACCCGCTTTTGCCCCTGGGCTATACCGCGGCGTTTTCCCTCGCAACGGGCGGCGCGCTTTTTCGCATTGCTTGGCGAAAGCTTTCCCATCGAGCTATTGCTAAGCGTCGTCACCATCAGCATCGTCGCAGCCTACTACGACGCCCGCAAGGAGCTGTTTGAGGCTTCCCACGAAACCGGCAGCGCGTAAATGAATCCAGTTTTGACAAAGCACCACGTTTCCCTTGATCCGCAAAAACCTGACAGCATTTCACATTGCAAGGAGGTACTCCCATGAGAAAACTGCTTTCCCTTTTCCTCGCGCTGATGCTTGCGCTTTCCTGCCTTTACGTACAGGCAGAAAGCTTCGCAAGCGACTACGCCGCGATGAACGACGCGGCCGCAAGCGTACTAGTCTTGACCCTGTACGACGAAAACGACAAGGAGCTTGGCACAGCCAGCGGCTTTATGGCCTTTGACGAGCGCCACGCCGTGACCACCTGGCTTGCGGTCAGCAGCGC
>CADBNW010000145.1 GCA_902796025.1 uncultured Eubacteriales bacterium | reverse complement strand
TGATGCGCGTGCTTGAGGGCATGCAGGTGCACGAAAACGGCTACCGCGACGACGGCGCAAGTCCCGAGGGCTTTGGCTACTGGCAGTACGGCTTGGAATACACACTGATGTTTGCCGACCTTATAAAGCAGCGGACCGGCGGCAAGATCGATTTGTTCGAGGACGAAAAGCTCAAAAGGGTCGCGGGCTTTGGCACGGACTGCTGCTTTGGCTCCTCCATCAAGCTCCCCTTTGGCGACTGCAACTGGCGCGGCGTTTTGGACGAAGCGGTGCGCCGCTATGTCGGCGCGATGGGCGTATGCGTTTGCCCGCAGGGCGACACACAGCTTTCCTTTGACGCCTGCTGGGAGCATGGAAATCTGATGCTGCGCCATCTGATCTGGACGATGCAACCGGAAAAGCGCGCTCTTGCCTATCCGCGAAGCGCAGTCTATCCGCAAAGCGAATTGTTTATGGGCTTTTACAGAACGCCGGAGGATCCCTTGTATCTCGCGGTCAAGGGCGGCAACAACGGCGAAAGCCACAACCACAACGACGTTGGCACCTTCGTCATCTTCCGCGGCGATACGATGCCCGTTGCGGACACCGCCGGCGGGGCCTACAGTAAGGAGTATTTTGGTCCGAACCGCTATACCTTCTTCTCTACGCGCTCCGGCGGGCACAATTTCCCGATCGTCGATGGCGTAGAGCAGGAAGGGCACGGGCGCTGCCGCGCAAAGAGCTTTACGGTGACGCAAGGCAGCGAGGCTGACGAGGTTCTGATCGATCTAAGCGGCATGCTCAAGGCAGAAGCCCTCGTTTCCTTTACCAGGCGCGTCCGCGCCCAGCGCAATACTGGTACCATCGACGTTTATGACACTTTTGTCCTGAACCGAAGCGCCGATATTAAAGACCGCCTGATCGTTCCGGGTGAAATCGAGTGGGACGGCGCAAGCTGCATCCTGCCAGGCGGTGTAAAGCTGAGCTTCGATCCAGCACTACTTAAAATCGAGCTTACGCCCACGCAGCACAAGTGCGAAGGGAAAACCATCTATACGCTTGACCTCATCCCGCGCACGACCCAGCCCGGTCCGCTTCAGATCAACATGCGCTTTGAGGCCGTCTGATTTGGAGGCACAGCGCGCAGCCCTCTGTCGGCCTATGCCTCAAAAATGAAAGGGCAGGCGGAGCGTTGCTGCATTTTTATCATCAAAAACGCCTTTTCCATCTGGAATTGGCGTTTTTTATATCTGGCTGCTTGCAAACTTAACCGCGACACATTAAAATACCTTCAAATTCACGTGGAGGTATTTGCAATGTCCGCTGCCGACAAGGCCATAAGAATTTTGGTCATCAACCCCGGCTCCACCTCGACCAAGGTAAGCCTGTTTGACGAGACCCAGCTTATATTTGAAGAAAGCATTTTTCACGACGCGCCGGAGCTTTTGAAATATCCGCACGTAAACGATCAGATGCCCTTCCGCTATCAGGTGATCATCGATATGCTGAAGCGCCACGAGGTCGAGCCTTCAACCATCGACGTGTACGTTGGCCGCGGCGGCAGCGCCTGCACGCAGCCGGGCGGCGTTACGCGCATAGACGAAAAGCTCTATGACGACACCGTGCGCGCCGTGGGCGGCAGCGAGCACCCGGCCAAGCTCGGCGTCATGCTGGCCTGGCGCTTTGCCTGCGAATACAAAAAGGACGCTTACACCTTAAATCCCACAAACGTCGATGAATACGGCGAGCTTGCCAGGCTTACCGGCATCAAGGGCGTCTACCGTGTGTCCCACAGCCACGTGCTCAATCAAAAGGCCGTTGCGCAGTACCACGCAAAAAGCCTTGGCAGGCGCTACGAGGACTGCAATTTTATCGTCGCGCACATCGACGGCGGCATCACCGTAAGCGCCCACGAACGCGGACGCATGGTGGACGGCAACATGGGCGCGGACGGCGAGGGCGCCTTTACCCCCACTCGCATCGGTTCCGTGCCGGTGCTTTCCCTGCTTGATTATATCGAAGCCCATTCCATAAAGGAAGCGCGGCTCATGTGCTCCAGGGCCGGCGGCTTTGTAAGCCTGTTTGGCACAGCGGATTCCGATGCGATCCACGCGGCAGTTGAGGCGGGCGATCGCAAGGCGAGCCTTGTATGGAACACCATGATCTACCAGATCTGCAAGCAGATCGGCGAGATGAGCGCGGTATTGTGCGGAAAGGTTGACGGGATCCTGCTGACCGGCGGGCTTATGCGCTTTGAAGACGTGCGAAAGGGCATCGAGCAGCGCTGCGGCTGGATCGCGCCTGTAAGCGTTTACCCCGGCGAAATGGAGCAGGAGGCCCTGGCCTACAGCGTGCTTGACGCCTTGAAGGGCGAAAGCGAGATCCTCACCTACAGCGGCAAAAACGTCTGGGACGGCTTTGGCGACATCGACCTATAATCAGGAGGAAAACGTATGAGCATCATCGACGGCGTAAAGGCAAAGGCGCGCGCAAATCTGAAAACCATCGTTCTGCCCGAGGGCGACGAAGCGCGCACAGTGCAGGCGGCTCAAATCATCAAAAGCGAAGGCATCGCCCGGCCCATCCTGCTGGGCAAAGCGGAAAGCGTCCTGGAAAGCGCCAAAAAGCAGGGCGCGGATATCAGCGGCATCGAGATCATCGATCCCGAAACAAGCCCGCTGACTTCAAAATACGCAGACTGCATCTACGAAATGCGAAAAAACAAGGGCGTAAGCCCCGAGGACGCCCTGAAGCTTGCCCTCGACCCCATGTACTACGGCATCATGATGGTGAAGCTGGGCGACGCGGACGGTCTGGTCAGCGGTGCGGTGCACACCACCGGGGACATGCTTCGCCCGGCCCTTCAGCTCATCAAAACAAAACCCGGCATCAAGGTCGTCTCCTCAAGCTTCCTGATGGAGCTTCCAAACCCGGAGATCGGCTGGAACGGCCTGCTGGTCTATTCGGATTGTGTGGTCATGCCCTGCCCCACGGCAGAGGAGCTTGCGCATATCGCCGTGTCTGCAGCAGATACCGCGAAAACGCTTTGCGGCATCGAGGAGCCGCGCGTCGCACTTTTGTCCTTCTCTACCAAGGGCAGCGCGAAGCACGAGCTTGTAAGCAAGGTGCAGCAGGCGACCCAAATCGCGCATGAGCTCGCCCCGGATCTGATTTTGGACGGCGAAATGCAGTTCGACGCGGCCATCGTGCCTTCGATCGGCGCGTCCAAGGCCAAGGGAAGTCCCGTCGCCGGAAAGGCAAACGTTTTGGTCTTCCCGGATCTGCAGGCAGGCAACATCGGCTATAAGATCACCGAGCGCCTTGGCGGCGCAAGGGCGTACGCCGTATTGCAGGGGCTGGCCAAGCCCTGCAACGATCTGTCCCGCGGCTGCAGCGTAAACGACATCGTGACCACCGTGGCCCTGACCGCCGTGCAGGCGCAGGCGTAAACGCGCAAAAAGCGCTAGCAGGCGTGCGCTGCCCGGGCACAAGCCGCGGCAGCGCATCAATTTTATACTTTGGCTGTGCGGCCTTACGTGCTATCGATTGACAAAAGCCCGCGCGGCACTTATAATATAAAAAAATAGTATGCTTTTTAAGGAGATGCGCAAATATGGTCGTTTATGGAAAGGAAGCGCCGCTTCAGACGCTTGACGAAAAGAGCAGGCGCAAAATTCTTTCGCACGCCGGCTCGCTCATGATGGTAGAGGTGCAGTTTGACAAAGGCGGCGAGGGCACGGCCCACAGGCACGTTCACGAGCAGATCACCTACGTTGCGGAGGGACAGTTTCGTTTTACCATAGAGGGCGAGGAATTCACGGTGCAAAAGGGCGACAGCCTGTATTTCCCCTCCAACGCCCTGCACGGCTGCGTGTGTCTTGAAAGTGGCAAGGTCATCGACATCTTCAATCCCCAGCGGGAAGATTTTTTGAAATAAGGCAGGAGAATTAGCTATGGAAGCGCAAAGCGAAGTCAAAAAAAGAATATTCTCGGGCATCCAGCCCACCGGAAATCTGACCCTTGGCAATTACATCGGCGCGTTGCGAAACTTTGGCCTTTTGCAGTCGCAGTATGACTGCCTCTACTCCATCGTGGACATGCACGCGATCACCGTGCGCCAAAATCCCGCAGAGCTGCGCAAGGCCTGCCTGCGCACCATGGCCATCTTTTTGGCAAGCGGCCTGGATCCCGAGCGCAACATCATCTATTTCCAAAGCCAGGTGCCCCAGCACGCGGAGCTTGGCTGGATCCTGAACTGCTTTACGTATATGGGCGAGCTGAGCCGCATGACCCAGTTCAAGGACAAAAGCGCCAAGCACGCCGACAATATAAACGCGGGCCTGTTCACCTATCCCGTATTGATGGCGGCGGACATTTTGCTGTACATGACCGACCTTGTGCCGATCGGCGCCGATCAGAAGCAGCACCTGGAGCTTGCGCGCGACATCGCGGAGCGCTTTAATTCCATCTACGGCGACGTGTTCACGGTGCCGGAGGGGTATTTCCCCAAGGTGGGCGCAAGGATCATGAGCCTTCAGGATCCCACCCGCAAAATGAGCAAGTCCGATCCCGAGGAATGCTACATCGCCATGCTCGATAAGCCAGACATCATCCGCAAAAAGCTGCGCCGCGCGGTGACCGACTGCGAGGCGACCGTCGCCTTCGACCCCGAAAACCGCCCCGGCATCTCCAATCTCATGAGCATCATGAACGCGCTCAGCGGGCGCAGCATGGAGCAGATCACCGACGAATTTGCGGGCAAGGGCTACGGCGCGTTCAAAGACGCCGTGGCGGACTGCGTGATCGCGGCGCTTGAGCCCATTCAAAGCGAGTACGAGCGCATCAGCGCGGACAAAGCCTACCTTGAGCAGGTCATGATAAACGGCCGCGAGCGCGCCCAGCAGATCGCCTACCGCACCATGCTCAAGGTGCGCAAAAAGGTCGGCCTGGCCCAGCTGAAGCTTTAAAGCATGGCAAATTTTAAAACTGCTTCGGAAGCCATCGACTGGATCAACGGCGCGCGCTGGAAGGGCGAAAAGCGCGGGCTTGAAAATACGCGCGCCCTTTTGGAGCGCCTGGAGCATCCCGAGCGCGCCATCGGGCGCATCGTACACGTGGCCGGGACAAACGGCAAGGGCTCGGTAAGCGCCTTTATCGCCTCCGCCTTGATGGAAACGGGCGCTCGCGTGGGGCTGTTTACCTCGCCCTATCTTTGCCGCTTCAACGAGCGCATCGTCCTAAACGGCCAGCCGATCAGCGATGACTTACTGCTAAGCGCCGCAAGCAAGGTTTACGACGCGGCCACGGATCTGCACCTGCAAGGCATAAGCGCAACGACCTTTGAGCTTTTGACCGCCACAGCCTGCGTGTGCTATGCCGCCGCGCATACCGATTACGCGGTCATGGAGGTCGGCATGGGCGGACGGCTGGACGCCACCAATGCCCTTCCCACGAGCGTCAGCGTTATCGCCCGCATCGGGCTTGACCACATGCAAAGCCTGGGCGAGACGGTGGAGCTGATCGCAGCCGAAAAGGCTGGCATCATGAGAAGCGGCGTTCCCGCTGTCGTCATGCCCCAGGAGCCCGGCATCATGGAGGTCTTTTCCAGCATCGCAAAGCAGGTGGGCGCGCCTTATTACGTATCGGATCTTCCCCGCCTCACTGCGGCAGACGAAAAGGGCTGTGCATTCGTATGCGCCCTTCCGGACGGAACAAGCATAAGCCAGCGGATCAATATGCCGGGGCTCTTCCAGGCGGACAACGCCTGCCTTGCTCTTACGGCGCTTTCCGTCCTTGGCATCGATACGGCCAAGGCGCAAAAGGGCGTTTCAGAGGCCTTCTGGGCTGGCCGCCTCGACAAGCGCGGAAACGTGCTGATCGACTGCGCGCACAATCCCCAGGGCGCTACAGCGCTTAAGGAATACCTTGACCGCTTTTTTGCAGGCCGCAGAAAGGTGCTTCTTACCGGCATGATGCGCGATAAGCAGCTCGAGGCCTGCGCGGCGATCTTTTCAGGCTTTGCCGACAAGGTCGTCACCACTCAGGTGGACTGGCCAAGGGCGATCCCGTCCATCGAGCTTAAGCAGTTTTACAGTGAAGACGCCGTTTCCGAGCCCGATCTTTCCAGGGCCTTCGAACTTGCAAAAGCCCTGGCCGGGGAGGACGGCCTTGTGATCTGCGCAGGCAGCGTGTATCTTGCAGGCGCAGTGCTTACGCTGCTTAACGAAAACCAGTTTAGCCTGAAAAAGAATGTACAAAACCAGTGATCCTCCGGCAGGACCAGCCGGAAGGATCCGCTGCAAGAGGTTTATTTGATGCAATCCGGCAAAAAGCGCGCGCTCATCGGTTCCACCTTATCGGTGACGCTGATCATCCTTTTTTCCAAGGGCATCGGCTTTGTCCGCGAAATGATCATGGCGTATTATTTCGGCGCGGACAGCGTGACAGACGCCTACAATTCCGCATACAGCCTGTTCTATCTGCCGGTATTGCTGTTTTCCTCCTGCATTACCAGCACGCTGGTTCCGCTGTATGTGCGAAATGAAAGCGAAAACGGGCGCGAGCTTGCAAACCGCTTTGCTTCTAACACCCTGAACTGGTTCATCATCTCCTCCTTTACGGTAAGTCTTTTGATGTTCGTGCTGGCAAGGCCCCTTGTGCGCCTTGTCTATCCGGGTTTTGCCGGGGAAAAGCTTTCCCTTGCAGTCACCCTAACCCGCATCATGCTGCCTGCGCTGGTCTTTTTTGTCGGGGCGATCGTGCTGTCCAGCGTCCTGAACGCCCACGAAAAGTTTGTCGCCGCGCAGCTTACCGGCATTCCCCTGTCGATCGCCGAAATCAGCGCCGCCATCTTCTTTTCAAGGCAGTATGGCATCCACGCGCAGGCCTGGGGCGTCATCGCCGCCGGCGTATTGCAGATCCTCGTGCTGCTGCCGTTTTTGAAGGGCAGCTTTGAATACCGCGCAAGCCTCAGCATCCACGACAAATATCTTCGCCGCCTATTGCGCCTTGCCGTGCCCGCGCTTTTGTCCATGGCGGTAAACGAATTGAACCACATGGTGGACAGGATGCTGGCCTCCGGCCTGAACGACGGAGACATCTCCGCCATGAGCTATGCCTTCAAGCTGATCATGTTTATGATGGGCGTGCTGGTGGTTCCGCTGACCACGGTATCCTTTTCCAAAATGTCCCGCGAGGCCGCGGCGCGCGACCCCCGCGTGCTCATTCCCCAGGTGCGCGAAAGCGTGCGCCTGCTGATGACGGCAGTGTTGCCGATCGTTCTGATCGCCGCCGTGGAAAGCCGCCACATCATCCGCTTTGCCTACGGGCGCGGCCATTTCAGCGAGGAAAACGTCCTCGTGACCGGCACGGTATTTTTGTTTTACGTGGTAGGCGTACCGTTTTTCGGTCTGCGCGACCTGGTAAACCGCGTATTCCACGCCCTGCAAAACACGCGGGTGCCCATGTATATCGCGGCGATCTCCGTTGCGGTCAACATCACCCTGAATCTCATTTTGCGGCGCCTGATGGGCGTAAACGGACTGGCGCTTGCTACCGGCATCGCGGCGCTCACCGGCGTCATCCTGCTGTTTGTCCGCCTGCGGCGGGAAATGCCCGGCATCATGGACAGGGGCTTTGCGCTTGGACTATTCAAGACCCTGTGCTTCAGCCTCATAGCCGGCGCAGTCACCTTCGGGCTTGGACGCCTTTTGCCGGAAGCGTTTGGAACGGCGCGGGTTTTCTTTCGCCTTGCGCTTATTGCGCTTTCCTCCCTCGCTGTATACGCCGCATTGCTCATCGCCTTTGACCGCCAGCGCGCAAGGCAGCTTTTAAAACGATTTAAGAGGTAACAAATGGAAGACAGACTCGTTAGCAATGGTTTTCGCAGCCAGGACGACGAGCAGGAATACTCCCTGCGTCCAAAAACGCTGGCCGAATACATCGGGCAGTCCAAGATAAAGCAAAGTCTGGGCGTGTATATGAAGGCGGCAAGCGCCCGCGGCGAGCCTTTGGATCACATGCTTTTGTACGGCCCTCCGGGGCTTGGCAAAACGACGCTCGCCAACATCGTCGCTTCCGAAATGGGGCACAGCATCCGCATCACCAGCGGCCCTGCGATCGAGCGTCCGGGCGACCTTGCCTCGATTTTGACAAATCTAAATCAGGGCGACGTGCTGTTTATCGACGAGATCCACCGCCTCTCCCACGCGGTGGAGGAAGTGCTTTATCCCGCGATGGAGGATTACGCGCTTGACATCATGATCGGCAAGGGTCCAAGCGCCAGAAGCGTCCGCCTGGACCTTCCTCGCTTTACCCTGATCGGGGCCACGACCCGCGCCGGCATGCTCACAGGCCCGCTGCGCGACAGGTTCGGCATGTCCTTCCGGCTTGAGCTTTACACGCCCGAAGAGCTTGCCCTGATCATTGAGCGCAGTGCGCAGATTTTGAAGATCAGCTGTGAAAAGGGCGGCGCGCTGGAAATCGCCCGCAGAAGCCGCGGCACCCCCCGCATCGCAAACCGCTTTATCAAGCGCGTGCGCGACTATGCGCAGGTGCAGGCAAGCGGCGTGATCACCGCCGAGGTCGCCATTGAAGCGCTTCGCATGCAGGAGGTGGACGATCTTGGGCTTGACCGCACGGACCGCAGCATGCTGACGGTGATGATTAACAAGTTCGGCGGCGGCCCTGTGGGGCTTGAAACGCTGGCTGCGACCACAGGCGAAGACGCCGGCACCATCGAGGACGTGTACGAGCCCTACCTTATGCAGCTGGGCTTCATCATGCGCACCCCGCGCGGGCGCGTGTGTACCCATCTTGCCTACCGGCACCTGGGACTCAGCGTCCCCGAAAGCGCCGCTAATCCCGAACAGATCAAGCTGGACGTATAGAAGGGCTTTCAATGAAAACAAGCGATTTTATGTATGACCTCCCGGAGGAACTGATCGCACAGACCCCCGTGGAGCCCCGCGACCACTCCCGCCTGCTCGTCTACGACAGAGCAAGCGGCAAAATAGAGCACCGGCATTTTTACGACATCGTCGATTACCTTCGTCCCGAGGATGCGCTGGTCATCAACGACACCCGCGTGATCCCCGCCCGCCTGTACGGCGTTCGCAGCGGCGGAGGCGCGTGCGAATTGCTGCTGCTAAAGCAGCTTGGCCCAAAGCGCTGGGAAAGTCTGGTTCGCCCCGGCAACAAGCTGATGCCAGGCAAAACCGTCTCCATCGGCGAAGGACGCATGACCGCCCATGTGGTGGATATGGCCCCCGGTGGCGGGCGCGTGATCGATTTTGAATGCGAGGGCACCTTTGAGGAAGCGCTGGACGAGCTTGGCGAAATGCCCCTGCCGCCCTACATCCACGAAAAGCTCACTGACCCCGGGCGCTACCAGACGGTCTACGCGCGGGAAAACGGCTCCGCCGCCGCGCCCACGGCCGGTTTGCACTTTACCAAGGAGCTACTGGAAAGGGTGCGTCAAAAGGGCGTGGACATCGTGCCCGTGCTTTTGCACGTGGGGCTTGGCACCTTTCGCCCTGTGAAGGTCGAAAACATCGAAGAGCACGAAATGCACTCGGAATACTACGAGGTAAGTCCCGAAGCGGCCAAGCGCATCCTTGCCGCAAGACAAAGGGGCGGCCGCGTCATCGCCGTAGGCACCACCTCCGTGCGCACGCTGGAATCCGCAAGCGCCCAAAGCGGCACCCTTGCGCCATCGCGCGGCAACACCCAGATCTTTATAAAGCCGGGCTACCAGTTCAAGTGCGTGGACGCGCTTATCACAAACTTTCACCTTCCCGGCTCCACACTGATCATGCTGGTGAGCGCGCTGATGGGGCGCGAGGAGGCCCTTCGCGTCTACAACGTAGCCGTTCAGGAGAAGTACCGCTTTTTCTCCTTCGGCGACGCCATGCTGATTTTGTAAAATTCTGCGCAGCAATTTTTATCAATGCTTACGTGAACGCGCTTGCAGGCTTAAATTGATTTTGCGATAATACAGGCAAACAGCGTAAAAGGAGAAATCTATGAAGTTTGAACTTATGCATCCTGCGGATCAGCTGGTCATGCTGATGAACCGCATCTACCAGTACGGCATGACCACCACCAGCGGCGGCAACCTCTCCATCCTGGATGAGAACGGCGACATCTGGATCACCCCCTCCGGCATTGACAAGGGAAGCCTTACCAGCGCCGACATCAACTGCGTAAAGCCGGACGGCACCATCCTTGGCCCCCACAAGCCCTCGGTGGAGCTGCCCTTCCATAAGCAGATCTACAAGCTCCGTCCCGACCTTCACGGTATCGTGCACGCCCATCCCCCGACTTTGGTAGCGTTTTCCCTGGCGCGCAAGATCCCGGACACGCACCTTGTGCCAAACGCCAACCTCGTCTGCGGCAAGGTGGCCATGGCCAAATACGACGTGCCCGGCAGCGAGCAGCTGGGCAAGAACATCGCCGAGAAGTTTGCAGAAGGCCACAACACCGTCATCCTTGAAAACCACGGCGTCGTGTGCGGCTCTACCGACCTGTTCCACGCGTTCATGGCCTTTGAGACGCTGGACTTTTGCGGCAGGCTTGAGATCGACGCAAAGAAGCTTGGCAATCCCCGCTCGCTAAGCGACTCCCAGATCGCGCTGGAGAGCGAAAAAGCGCATCCCGCCCTGGACGCGTTCGTGGCTCACATCGTTTCCAGCGAGGAAAAGGCTGGCCGCCGCGACATGTGCAAGCTTGTGCACCGCGCCTACGATCAAAGGCTTTTCACCTCCACGCAGGGCACCTTCTCCATGCGCCTTTCGGACGGCTCGTTCCTGGTCACTCCCTACATGAAGGACAGAAAGTACATCGAGCCGGAGGACATCGTGCGCATCAAAAACGGCATGTGCGAATCCGGAAAGACCCCTTCCCGCGCCACGCTTTTGATCAAAGAGATCTTTGACCGCAAGCGCGAGATCAATTCCGTGATCATCGCCCATCCCCCGGCCATCATGGCCTTTGCCGTAACGGACGCGGAGTTCGATTCCAGAACCATTCCGGAAAGCTATATCGCCCTGCGCAACGTGCGCCGCGCACCCTACGCGTCAAGCACCCTCGACGTGGAAGGCACGGCAGCTGCTTTCTCCCTGTCCTCCCCCATCCTGATCGTGGACAACAAGTGCGTGATCGTGGCCGGCAACAGCCTGTTAAACGCCTTTGACAAGCTGGAGGTATTGGAGTACAGCGCCAAGGCCGTCATCGCCTGCAAGGACATCGGCGAGATCGTCCACATCAGCCCCGAAGAGGTCAGCGCCATCGAGGAAGCCTTCAACCTGAAGTAAGCATTCCAGCGGCTGCCGCTTTTTTCCGGGCGGCAGCCGAACTTTTTTCCTTCCCGCGCGTCCAATACGCAACAAATATTCTTTTCTGCATCGGAGATACAGATGAGCAAACAGCGCCCCCTGTTCGTCCCCCGCGGCGAGTATAAGAGCTTTATCCTGTCCACCATTATGACCACGGTCAAAATGCTCGTGATCATAATGCTGATCGTTGCCTTTGCGGGCAGCGGTCTGATAATGGGTATCGCCAAAGCCTGGGTGGATACCGCGCCCAATCTCGACCGGGATATTTTCGATTCGCAGGCGCAGACTTCCTTTCTGTACGACAAAAACGGAGAACTCATCACTACCTTCCGCGGCACCGAAAACCGCGTGTACTGCACCTATGACGAATTGCCCCGGCAGCTCATCAACGCGGTCATTTCCGTTGAAGACGCAAGGTTCTGGCAGCATTCCGGCATAGATCTAAAGCGCTACATCGGCGCCTTGGTCGGCAATTTCTTTTCCGGCGGCAGCCAGGGCGGAAGCACCATCACCTGCCAGCTGATCAAGCAGACCATGCTGACCTCCGAGCAGACCTACCGCCGCAAGGTGCAGGAGGCCTATCTTGCGATGGAGCTTGAGGAAAAGCTCACCAGCGACTTTGAGGGCGATTACCGCGCCGCAAAGGAAAAGATCCTGCTTGAGTACATGAACATCGTCTACATGGGCGGTTCCCTCTACGGGGTCAAGACCGCCGCGCAGGATTATTTTGGCAAGGAGCTGTACGAGCTCAGCGTGCGCGAATGCGCTATGCTCGCCCGCATGATCAAAAGTCCCTCGCGCTACAATCCCCGCTCCAACTATTACATCCGCAATACGCCCGAGGTCAGCGAGGACGGCGCGGATTACGTGCTTGGCCTTATGCACGAGCAGGGCTATATCACCGACCGCGAATACGCCCAAGCATTGTCTGAGCGCCTTGAGGTTAAGCCCTCCGGCAGCTCCGGCGCGGCGATGTACGATAACGCCTACTATGTGGAATACGCGATCTACGACGTAGTCACCAAGATGCTGCGCGTAGAGCAGCTTGAGGATACCGCGTCCAACCGTTCCCTGATGGAATCCAAGCTTCGCACCGGCGGCTATCACATCTACACCTGTCTGGATCCCGAAATGCAGGGAGCCGTTCAGGACATCATCACCAACTGGAACCGCTACCCGGCCATGCGCTACAGCTCAGACCAGTATAAGCGCACCCTTGACAACGGCGAATACATCAACGTCGAGCAGCCGCAGGCCGCCTGCGCGGTGATGGATTGGCACACGGGCGAACTGCTTGCTGTCGTCGGCGGACGAAGCGAGCCCACCGCGCGCAAGCAGTTAAACCGCGCCTATCAGACCAGCATGCCGGTCGGCTCCTCCATAAAGCCCCTCAGCGTCTACGGTCCGGCCTTCGACCTTGGCTTCTCGCCCGCAACGCCCCTTATGAACCTGCCCATTCGCATCGAAGGCTGGGACAGCGAGCAGGGCTATCCTACAAACTACGGCGGCAGCAGCTACACGGGCGTTGAGAGCATGCGCTATGCGATCAATAAGTCCCACAACTATTCCTCCGCGCAGGCGCTGTACGAATACGTGGGCATTGCAAACTCCGTAAACTACCTGCTGCGGCTTGGCGTAAACTCCAGGCACATCCAGGCCACCGGCTCCGGCCTTGCGCTGGGCTCCTCCGGCATCTCGGTCATCGAAATGGCGGACGCCTTCGGTGCCATCGCAAACAAGGGCGTATACCTTGAAAGCTACACCTTTACCCAGGTGCTCTACAACGACAACATGACGCCTTACATCGATGTGAGGGACGTACAGCTTACCCGCGACGCCTTTAAGCCCTCCACCGCTTACATGCTGGTGGACGTGCTGACGGGCTGCGTATCCGGACGGGACGGCACCGGCAGCCGCGCAAAGTTTGGCAACTTCACCGTCGCCGGTAAAACCGGCACGAACTCCAACGCCTGCGGCGTGTTCTTCGCGGGCATGACGGCCTACTATTCCTGCGCGGTATGGATCGGCCACGACAACTACCGCCCCCTCGTAAACGACGCGACCGGCGGCCTGTACGCAGCTCCCCTTTGGGCAAGCGTCATGTCCAAGGTGCACAGCCTTAAAAACATCACCCAGGACAGGCCCATCATCGAAGGCAACTACTCAGATTACGGCCTTGTCGTAAGCGAGGTATGCGCCGTGAGCGGTCTTGCGCCCACAAACGCCTGCAGGAACGACGTCAACCACTACGGCGTGAACACCGATTATTTCCTTGCGGGCACGCAGCCCACCGTGGAATGCAACATGCACCGCATGGTCACCCTGTGCACGCGCTCCCTGCGCCGCCCAAGCGCCCGCTGCTCCTCCACGCGCAGCTATGGCGTGATCTACATCCCGGAAGGCCATCCCCTGCGCCAGGCGGAAAGCATCACGGATCTTTTACACTACTTCAAGGGCGCTTCCATCAGCCGCGACGTAAGCTCCATCCTCCCCTGCACCTCCTGCAGATAACATCAAAGGACAAAAAGCAATGAACGTTCATCCCTCACGCATCGTCAACTATCTGTTTTTGTTGGCAGCCATCGCCTGCATCGCGTATTACCTCGCCATGGGCATTTTTATCCGCTTCGGTCAGTCGCTGGACTTTCTGTGGCTGGTGTTTGCCGCCATGTTCCTTCTGCGCTTTTTCCTCGTAGGCCACATGATCCGAACCGGCGCGCCTTCTCCCCTGCCGGGCTGGCTTATAAAGCTGATCCACATCGGCTTTGCGGTATTCCTTGTATCGTTTATCGCCATCTCCTCCATCATCGCAAGCGCCTTTTTGCAGACGCCTCCGGCAAATCTTGACCACATCGTGGTGCTTGGCGCGAAGGTCAACGGCACGCAGCCCGGCGGGGCGCTGCGAAACCGCATACAGGTGGCCTATGAATACTGGCGCGACAATCCCAGCACGCATATCATCGCTTCCGGCGGACAGGGGCCCGACGAGGGCATCAGCGAAGCGGAGTGCATCTATCGCGGCCTGACCGCGCGGGGCGTTCCGGGCGAGAGGATCACGCTGGAGGATGAATCTACCTCCACCTACGAAAACCTGCGCAATTCTATGGCGCTTGTCGAGGGCGAAAACCAAAAAATCGGCATCGTGACCAACAACTTTCACATTTTTCGCGCGCTGAAGATCGCGCGCGGCCTTGGCGGCGCAGACTTTTACGGCATAAACGTCTACACCAGCCACCTCTCCTTCCCGCATTATATTCTGCGCGAATACTGCGCAGTGATCGTCGGCTGGCTCACGGGCAAATGGTAGCTTTACAAGGAGAGTTTGTAAAATTTATTATTCCGGTTGACATCAGCACATGCAGGTGTTAGAATAATATCCTGCAAGCGCGCGGTAGTAGCTCAGTTGGTAGAGCGCCACCTTGCCAAGGTGGAGGTCGCGAGTCCGAGTCTCGTCTA
>CADBNW010000144.1 GCA_902796025.1 uncultured Eubacteriales bacterium | reverse complement strand
TCCGGATGGGCGCAGTTGGCGCTGATGGCGGTACCGGCGGAGAAGTAGTTGTTGGTCTCCGTCCAGATGGTGTCGCTCATGATCATCTTGCTGGTCCACTCTTCGGAGTAGAGGTGCTCCTGCATGTAGGTGTAGCCCCAGCCGACGTAGTAGCAGACGCCGTGGTCGGGCTTTCTCATTTCGGACTTATCGGTGTAGTCGTACAGATAAATGCCATCTGCGACCAGCTTCTGCCTCTGCAGGCAGTACTCGAGGAATTCAGGGGTATCGTAGAAGTTGAACACGGTGTCGCTGTCGAAGCCTTCGATGTCCATGATGCCGTCGATGTTGGCTACGGCCAGATAGGAATCGTTCAGGAAGGTTTCAAACGCGAAGAAGTAGGGGTAGAACAGGTTTACGCTCCAAACGATGGGGTACTCCGCCATTTCGGGGTACTTTGCGTCGCGGGCTTCCTTGGTCTCGTAGAACAGATCCTCCAGGTCGCGGAAGTTGGAGTAGTCGAGGTCGCTAAGATCGATGCCCAGATCCTCTACCATATCCGCGTTGTAGATGAGGCTGATGAAGTAACCGTTATCCTTCTTGGAGGGAATGCCGTAGATCTTGCCGCCGATCCTCATGCCGTCCCAGACCTCGTCCGGGAACAGGGCGTAGGTGTCCTCGCCGTACTCCTCGAGCAGCTCGTCCAGGGGATAGAAGCTGCCCCTCTGGGACTCGATGACGTAGTCGCTCTTGGACTGAGAGCCAAAGCCCACGATGCCGCAGTCCTGGCCGGAAGAGAGCATGGTGCCCATTTTCTGCTCCCAGTCAGTGCTGGTCATATAGGTAATGTTGACCTTGCAGCCGATTTTCTCAACGAGATACTCGTTTAAGGCATCGTTTACCATCTGCAGGTCCGCGGGAGAATCCGCGCCGCCGATGTACCAGTCGATGACCGGCACGTCCGCTTCCGCCATGGCGAAGGGCAGCGCCGTCAGGCACAATACCATCGCGATGACCAGGGAAAGCAATTTCTTCATTCAGGGTTCCTCCTTTTTTATTGTACAGCACGAGGCTGCAACGAATCGGGACAGTTGTCCAAGGAAAGTGAAGTTTGTGAGCTCTCCTTTAACAATAGTATAGCATACTGTCGATGATTTGTACAGAGGAAATCGAATTATTTTGTGAAATCATTGAAATTGCGTAAATCTCCCTCGCCCATACGTGCGAAAGCCTTACACGTACTGCATGCCGCGGATCATGCGGTGCAGGGCAAAGTACTTGTTGACGGGCCAGACGGCGGCGTTTCGCACTTCGTAGTACTGCCCGTCGCAGGTAAAGTACAAAAACGCCGTGTGCGCTACCGCCATCTGAGTGATCTTATCCATTGGGAATGTGAAGCGCGCAGCGCCCTCAAATTCCAGCCGGTCGGGATAGAGCATAAGCTTTAGCCCCTCCCCCATAAGCTGCTTGTGGTCCCCGTTTACCTTGAAAAGCACGGCCCGCTCCTCTTTGGCGATCAGGAGGCCCTGGGATTTACACACTTCCACGTGCTTTTTCATTTCTTCCCTTTGCCACATGTCCCAGTCGTAGACGTTGTCAAAGCGCGCGCCCTCGAGAAAGCCGTATTCGTTGACCTTTGCGCGCATCCCGCAGGCGCAGAAGAAGTGGTCATCCCTGCTTGCAAGGCCGCCCATCTTCCCGCATTTGGGGCACACAAAGAGCGTGGTCTCAAGATGCTCTGCAAGCCCCTTGCCCGGGTAGCGGTACATGTGCTCCCGCTGGTAGGCGTAGGCGTCGGTGTACAGATCCTCGCAGATGTGGCGGTAGATCTCCTCCGCGCTCATCCGGTCCAATTCCTCGCGGCTGTATTCGCGCACTACCTGGCCAAACAGGGGGCCGCGCCTTAAGGTATGCCCCCACCTTGGCGTCTGCATGTACGCGCCCTCGATGCGGTAGGTGATCAGCGAGCCCGCAGCCTGCTTTACCATATCGCCCGTGCGCGGCGATATAAAGCCCGTGCGCCCGTTGAAGGAGCGGTTGCCCTCGGGATACAGGATCACGGGGACGCCCAGGCGCAGGTTTTGCTGGATCATTTTGACGGTGGGTTCTCCGCTCATGCCCTTGCGGCGCGGGATGGGATTGACCAGAAACTTGAGCGCCTTGCTTAAGATCCCCTTGCGAAGCAGATGATCGCTTAGCACAAAGCGCACATAGCCCCTTATGCCCATCACGTTCAGAAAGTGATCTACCGTGGAATTGTGGTTGGTCACCAGAAGAAACGTCTTGTCCTTCGGGGTATACTTTTTGCAGTGAAAGCGGTTTCTTATTTTAAAATACGGGGTGAGCGGCAGGCGCAAAAGCGCGTACACCGCCTTGCTTCGTTTAAGGCCCTTCGTCCAGTAGGAGTCCTGCGGCAAGGTAAATTCGCTCATACATTACTGCCTTTCAAAGGTGAAGCGCTCCCAGGGGATGTCGACTGCGGCGTGCCCTGTTACGATGTCGTCCACGTGCATAAGCAAGGGATAATCGTTTAAGTCCGCCTCTCCCCTTTGCGCCTTTTTGCGGACGGCGCGCGCCACGCGCTCGGCGACGACCAGCGATTCCAGCGTCACGCCGTTCAGCTCGGCCTTCGCCTCATCGATGTCCAGCCCTCTGCCAAGCAGCACGCCGACCTGCCGCGTGCGCCCGCCGTAGACGGTCACGTACAGATCGCCCGCGCCAACGGCCAGGTTTTCCGGCTGGCCCGCGCCCTGCAGCTTCAAAAGCTTGTCCATCTCGCGCACGGCCTGGTAAAACACCGCCGCCTGGGAGTTAAAGTGCAGTTCACTGTCCAGCCCGCGCTCCTTCTGGTTCAGGCCCACTGTGAGCGCGACGCCCAGCGCATACCCGTTTTTGAGCGCCACGGCGCTTTCGATGCCCACGATGTCCGTGGAGAGGCTGATGTGATAGTAGCTTGTCGCCATCAGCGCCTTTGCCCTGCGCAGGGCTTCCATGTCGCGCCCGCAAAAACAGACTTCAGTCTGATCGTGAGCGACCAGCTCGTAGCTTGTGCAGGGGCCGCCCACGGCGCACAGGTTCAGGCGCTTTCCAAGGGCATCCAGCCTCTCCTGCCAATAGTAAGGGTAGGGCTTAAGGGAACCGTCCGGCTCGTCCAGGAGGCCCTTTGTGACTGTGAGCACGTCCGTACCGTCCGGTATTTTGGGCAGCACCGTATCGGCAAACCACTGTACCCCAAAGCTGGATACGCCGCCGATCACGAGGTCCGCACCCTTTAGCGCCTGATCCAGCTGTTCGATTTGAAAAAAGCTTAAGCCCTGCGGAAAATCCCGCGTGAATTTTGGATGCCTGCCGGTCTTGATGCAGGCGTCGATGATCTCCCGGTCCAGATGCGTGCCCACAAGGCGCACCTCGTGCCCATTTTCCCGCGCGGGAAAGGCCAGGGCCGAGCCCATCATGCCGGAGCCCACGATCGTGATCACTGCCATAACGCGTCTTCCTCCCGTTTTGCGTATAAAGCGTTTGGCGCTGTCAGGCGCTTTGGCACATTCGCCCAAAGCCGCCCGGCAGCGCCGGTAAAATCATGTATCCTGTTTTACCCGCCATTCCTCATCCAGCGCGCCAAGCTCCTCGTCCAGCGCCGCCAGCTCTTTTTCGCCAACGGTTGAAGCAAAACGCTCCTTTGCGGCCCGGCGAAGGCTTGCGACCTTCAGGAAGGAGGGCAGAGCCTCCGCTCTTGGCGCGTACTTCAGTACGATGGGCGCGGTTTTGGAGTTGTCCAGCAGCTCCGCGACGGACAGCGCGGAGGAATAGCTGTGCGCAAGCTTTTTGTCCGGCGTGTAGGTAAAATCATAGTCCCCCGCCGTAAGCTCCTTTTCCCCGCCGCCTGAGGGCAGGCGAAGAAGCGCCGTGCAGCCAAAGGGCACCGTGCACCGGTAGCGGATATCACCGTTTGGCAGGATGCTCCAGCCTGCGCGCCAAAGGCCCGAGGCCGATTTGAACTCCGCCCTTGCATAGCCAAGCGCAAGGCTTACGTGCGGCTCCAGCAGCGCGCGCTTAAAGCCCGGCTCCATAGGCGCGATGCCCGCCACGCTTTCGTACAGCCACGCGACGATCGAGCCGTAGGCGTAGTGGTTCAAGCTGTTCATGCCCGTATCCGAAATGCTGCCGTCCGGCAAAACGGAGTTCCAGCGCTCCCAGACGGTGGTCGCGCCCATCTTGACCTCGTACAGCCAGCCGGGCATATCCTCGTTAAGCAGCAGACGGAAGGCCTGGGCCTCGTAGCCCGCGCGGCAAAGCTCGCGGCACAAAAGCGGCGTTCCCACAAAGCCGGTTTGCAGCTTGCCCTTGGACAGCATCAAAAGCTTCAAAAGCATTTCCGCCGTGTGGCCGGGGTTTTGGGTGATGCCGTGCCCCAGTGCCAGCAGATACGCCGTTTGGGTGTTTACCGTGACCCGCCCGGCGGGGCTCATGTACTCGTTTCGGATCTCCTTTAACAGCGAATCGGCCAAGGCCTCGTAGTGCAAAGCCGCGTCCGCTTTGCCAAGCACCCTTGCCGCCTGCATGGTGAGAAGGGCGCTGTACCTGAAGTAGACCAGGGCAATCAGCGCGTTGTCTGTGCCGCCCATGGAGCCGTCGCCGATCTTGGGCCCGTCCATGGCCAGCCAGTCGCCAAAGTGGAAGTGGTTGCGCCAACCCTGATCATTTTTTTCCTGCGCCTCGACAAAGTCCACCCACGCGCACATGGAGTCGAACTGTGCCTCGAGGATCGCCTTATCCCCGTAGTAGGTGTACACCACCCAGGGGATCACGCACGCCGCGTCGCCCCAGGCCGCGGAGGATCCGCTGGAGCGGTAGGCCGGCACTACGAAGGGCACCTCGCCGCCCCGCGCGGCCTGCTCGCTTGCCATGTCGCGCAGATATTTCTCGTAGAAGTGATAGCAGTCCCTTTGGTAGCAGGCCGTAGGCGCGAACACCTGCGCGTCGCCCGTCCAGCCCATGCGCTCGTCGCGCTGCGGACAGTCAGTGGGCACGTCCACAAAGTTGCCAAGCTGTCCCCACTGGGCGTTTTCGATCAGCCGGTTCACCAGCCTGTGCCCGGTTTCGAGCGTGCCGGTCTTTGGTAGATCCGTGTGCATAACCAGCGCGGTAAAGTCGTCTGCCGTGATGCCGGGGATCCCCTCCACCTTGACGTAGCGGTAGCCGTAGAAGGTGAAGCGGGGCTCTAAAATGTGCTCCTGCCCGTCGGAAACGTAGATGTATTCCGCCTTTGCGGAGCGCAGATTGTCGCGGTAGAAATTATCGTTTTGCAGGATCTCGCCCACCTGCAGGTGCACCCGGACGCCCTTTGGCTCGTGCACGCGCAGGCGGAAGCTGCCGGTGATGTTCTGGCCGACGTCCAGCACCAGCTCGCCCGCCGGGGTGTGGATGAGGGAAATGGGCTTTAACTCCTTTTGCACGCGGACCGGCGCGGAGACGCGCGCGGTGAGCGCGCCCTTTGGCGCGTCCACGAGGATCGCATTTTGCTTTTCCGCCTCAGGCAGGGTGTCGTCCCGGGTCTCGCCGTCGTAAATGCTGGAATCGCAAATGGCGCTTCTGCTTACCGTCCAGCTCTCGTCCGTTATGATCGTCTCTGTGCTGCCGTCCAGGTAGCTCAGCACGATCTCGGCGATCAGGCGCTTTCTGTCTCCGTAGAAGGGCTTTGCGCCGGGGCCGTCAAAGCAGGTCCTGCCAAGGTAAAAGCCGTTGCCGAGGGTCACCGATAAGTCGCCCGGCGTTTGCATGAGGCCGGTCACATCGTAGGTCTGGTACTGCACCCAGCTGTTGTAGTTGTTGAAGTATGGGGTCAGGCGCTCGTCTCCGATGCGCTGTCCGTTATAATAAGCGTCGTACAGACCCAGGCCGCAGATATACAGCCTTGCGCTTGCAAGCGGCTTTTTGGGCTCGATGTGCTTTGTAAACACCGGCATACGCGCTTCCGTCTCGTCGCAACCGATCCATTTGGCCGCCCAGGGCTCGTCCATTTTGGCAGTCTCAAAGCTGTTTGCTTCGCTTTGTGCCTCATCCCCGGCGTCGGTCCTTGCGCTTACCGTCCAAGTGTAGCGCGTGCGGGGCTTTAAGGGCAGAGTGAGCTCCGCAGCCAGGGGATCGAGCTGGGCCCAGCCGGTGTCGAAGATCTGCTTTTCGCCCTCGCAAACCATGAGGCGCGCGGCCTGCTGCTTTGTGCCCTTTGCGTCCTCCAGCTGCCAGGAAAATACCGTGCGCGGCAAATCGTAGCCCAAGGGCTGCGTAAGATGGTTGATTCTGCATGCAGTGATGCGCATGTTTATGTCCCCGCTTTCTTTGTGATGATCGATGAAATCCGTTTGTTAGGATCAGGTCGTTTTCAATCCCGCCTTCGCGCTTTGGCCGATTTGGCAAAGCGCGCCGGCTTTCAGATTATACCACGGCGCAGCCGCATAAGGCAAGCCGTTTCAGCTCTTGCCGTGCCAAAGTCTGCTTTCGGAGTAAACGGTTTTGCCGCTCGCGCAGGCCTCCTGCAGCAGCAGGTAAAAATACGCATCCTCCAGCGCGTCCCTTATGTCGTAGGGCGACGGGCCGCCCGCCAGGTACGCGCCCATATCCAGAAGGATCGACGCAATGGCAAACTCGTCCTGCACGGTGTCGGGGCTCAGCTCAGCGCTCCAATAGCGCCGCCTGTCCCGAAGGGCCTGGGTGTCCAGGCAGCGGTAGGCCTCCGGGATCTCGGGCGTCAGCATGCGCCTTTCCGGCTGATCGTCGCTGCCCGCGCAGAGCAAAAACGTGTCGCTCCACTCTCCCCTTTCGCCCCGCACGCACAAATGGCGCGAGCGCAGAAACGTGCGGTACTGTACGGCGTTAAAATCGTAGATCGCGGTTTTGCCGCTTGCAAAGGAAATGATGGCCTGATCGTGGTCGTACGTTCGCGTGGAGCCGTCCAGGATGGCGCCTTGACGCGAATCGCTCTGCAAAAGCGTTTCCCGGGATCTGAGGCCGGTGATCGTAAAGCCCTCGCCAGGCTGGATGCACAGCGCTTTTCTTAAAATGCTCGCCGCGTGATAGTCGTGCAGCATCGAGCAGTACGCGCTTTGCGGCGTTCCGATCAGGCCGTCCGAAACTGCCTTGAGCCCCGCCGCCAAAATGGGATAGCGAAAATACTGCTCGCAGCAGGAGATGCGCGCGCCCTTTTCATACAGGAGCCAAAGCGCGTCAAGCTCTATAAGGCTGTCGCCAGCGGGCGTTTCCGTGAGCACGGGAACGCCGTACTCCAGCCACTGCCTTGCGACCTTGAACACGTGCCCCTTATCCACGGCGATCACTGCAAAGTCCGGCTTGAAGGACAGCGCCTCCTCTGCCCCGGTCACCGCCTTCACAGAAGTTTTGCCTTCCACGAGCGCCGCCTTCTCAGCCGAGCGGCAAAGGTAGAGTGCCTGGAACAATTCCGGATAGCGCGCGGCGATCCTGCCGTAATACAGCGAGCGATAGCCGGAGCCCACAATGACGTAGCGCAGCATCGTTCTCTCCCCCTGGCAAAACGTTTGATGCTACGAATTATAAGACAAAATTGCGTTTGCTGTCAATCTTCCGCGCCCAAAAGACAAAGTAGGCGCCCCGAGCAGCCTTGCATCTTTTCTCCCGCCGTGGTATAGTGTATGCAGCAAAACATTGTTTTCATTTTGAACAAGCAGGAAGGCGGGGATTTACGATGCTTGGCGCCATCATCGGAGATATCGCGGGCTCGCGCTTTGAATTTTACAACCACAAGTCCACGGATTTTGCGCTGTTCGATCTATCCTGCAGGCCCACGGACGACAGCACGATGACGCTTGCGGTGGCGCTTGCGATCCTTCGCGCGGGCGGAGACCTTAATGCGCTGCCGCAGGCCGCGATCTTTGCCATGCGCGAGCTGGGCAGAAAATACCCCTACGGCTACGGCGGCTCCTTTCGCAGCTGGCTGCACGAAAGCGAACCGCAGCCCTACGGCAGCTGGGGAAACGGCGCGGGCATGCGCGTTTCGCCCTGCGCCTGGGCTGCCGCCTCCATGGAAGAAGCGCTGATGCTTTCCGACGCGGTGACCGGCGTTACCCACGATCACCCTGAGGGCTTAAAGGGCGCACGGGCGATCACTGCCGCCGTGTTTTTGGCAAGGCAGGGCGCAGGGAGGGAGGAGATCAGAAGCCACATCGCCCGGCAGTATTACCCGCTGGATTTTACCCTGGACGAGATCCGCCCAAGCTACCGTTTTGACGTTTCCTGTCAGGGCAGCGTGCCGCAGGCCATCGAAGCCTTCTTGGAGTCCACGAGCTTTGAGGGCGCGATCCGCCTGGCCATCTCCATCGGCGGCGACAGCGACACCATCGCCGCGATGACCGGCGCGATCGCTGGGGCCTTCTACGGCATCCCGCAGGACATACGCCAAGACGCGCTCGTCTTTTTGGATGAGGAGCGGCGCAAGATCCTGTTTGATTTTGAAAAGAAGTATTGCATCTGACGTCCGAAGGCTGAAACTAAAAATAGGAAAACAAGAAAGGATCCCTTGACAGCCTTGCGGCATTGTAAAGGAGGACATCAGGTTTTCATACTGGCAGCGTCATGCTCAGCGCCCGTTTGGAGAAGGCGGAGCCTCGCGGACTGTTGTACAAGCGTAAAATGCCCGGGTGGCTTGGAGGGGCCGCAGCCCCTCCAATTTCAATCCGCAGGGGTAGCTTGCGGTGCCGCGTCTCAAATCTTTGATTTGAGCCGTCGGCATCCCACGCTCCGCGTGGGATTGACTTGCCATGGGCAAGTCAAC